>JAUYFQ010000034.1 GCA_030690895.1 Sulfuricellaceae bacterium | reverse complement strand
CATTGCCAAGTATCCCACCGTAAGGTAATCCGCCAGTCGCGCTCCGCCCGGCAATTCATTCTTGATTCTCGCCATGTCATCTTCTCCACTGGTAACATGGATTGTATAGCGGCAGGAAATGGATAAACTAAACAGTATTGTAGTTAGCGCCTTTTCCCACCCAATATCGACCCCAGCACCCCACGAATGATCTCCCGGCCAAGCTGCGAACCGGCGGCGCGGGCTGTGCTCTTGATGGCGGCTTCGATCACGCCTTGTCTGCCACGGCTGCCACCCCCTCCGAGCATGTCGCCAATACTGTCCAGCCAGCCGCCGCTTTCCGGCTTGGCAGTGGGTGATGATACGGGCGCATCGGCAGACTCGGCTTCCGTGGCGGCACGACCTTTCAGTTTTTCGTAGGCGGATTCGCGGTCAACTTCCTTTTCATAGTATCCATACAGACTGGATTGCTGAATGATGCCGGCGCGCTGTTCCGGGGTGATGGGGCCGAGCTGACTGCGCGGCGGCAACACCATGGCGCGTTCGACTGGATGGGGGCGCCCCTTGTCGTCGAGCAGGGAAATCAATGCCTCGCCCACCGCCATCTCGGTGATCGCCGCTTCAACATCCAGGCCGGGGTTGGCGCGAAAGGTTTCGGCGGCCGCACGGACGGCTTTCTGGTCGCGCGGCGTGAACGCGCGCAAGGCGTGCTGGACGCGATTGCCGAGTTGTCCCAGCACCTTGTCGGGTATGTCCAGCGGATTCTGGCTGACGAAATAAACGCCCACGCCCTTGGAACGGATCAGCCGCACCACCTGTTCGATCTTGTCCTGCAAGGCTTGCGGGGCGTCGTTGAAAAGCAGGTGCGCTTCGTCGAAGAAAAACACCAGTTTGGGTTTATCCAGATCACCGACTTCGGGGAGTTTTTCGAACAACTCGGACAGCATCCAGAGCAGAAACGTGGCGTAAATCCGGGGCGAGTTCATGAGCTTGTCCGCCGCCAGGATATTGATGACGCCGCGCCCCTTGTCACCGGTCTGCATCAGGTCGTCCAGATTGAGCGCCGGTTCGCCGAAGAGTTGCTCCCCGCCTTCGGTTTCCAGCGCGATCAGGCCACGCTGGATGGCGCCGATACTGGCGGCGGAGATATTGCCGTACTCGGTGGTAAATTCCTTTGCATGGTCGCCCACATGCTGAAGCATGGCGCGTAGATCCTTGAGATCGAGCAGCAGCAGGCCATTGTCGTCAGCAATCTTGAACACCAGATTGAGCACTCCGCTCTGCGTGTCGTTCAGGTTCAGCATGCGGGTCAGCAACAAAGGGCCCATTTCGGAAATGGTGGTACGGACAGGGTGGCCCTGTTCGCCGAACACATCCCAGAAAGCCACCGGGCAGGCCTCGAAGCTGTGGGATTCCAGCCCCAGCATCTTGATGCGCTCAGCAATTTTTGGCGAGGCCGAACCGGCCTGGCTGATGCCGGACAAATCGCCTTTCACGTCGGCCATGAACACCGGCACCCCGATCCGGCTGAAACTCTCGGCCATCAGTTGCAGGGTAACGGTCTTGCCAGTACCGGTCGCACCCGCGATCAGGCCGTGCCGATTGGCCAACTGGGGGAGCAGAAACTGCTCGGTCTTTGCGCTTTTGGCGATCAGAAATGGGTCAGTCATGGCATGCTCCAGCTTTTTCAATAGGTGCTGAAATGGTAACATTGCGCCTATTGAAACTGAATGCTAAAGGTAAGCAAAAATGGCCGGTCACAGCAAATGGGCAAATATCCAGCACAGAAAAGGTCGCCAGGATGACAAACGCGGCAAAGTTTTTTCGCGCCTGTCCAAGGAGATTACCGTCGCCGCCAAGCTGGGCGGCGGGGATGTCGGCTTTAATCCGCGCCTGCGCGTAGCCGTGGACAAGGCCAAGGAAGTCAACATGCCAGCCGACAACATCGATCGCGCCATCAAGAAGGGCACGGGCGAACTGGAAGGCGTGGATTACGTGGAACTGCGCTACGAGGGCTACGGCATCAATGGCGCAGCCATTATTGTTGACTGCCTGACCGACAACAAAACCCGCACCGTGGCCGACGTGCGTCATGCCTTCACCAAACATGGCGGCAACCTCGGCACCGACGGTTCAGTCGCTTTCATGTTCAAGCACTGCGGCCAGATCATTTTTGCGCCCGGCGCCAGCGAAGATCAAGTCATGGAAGCCGCGCTGGATGCGGGCGCCGAAGATGTGCTCAGCAACGACGACGGCAGCATGGAAGTCATCACCTCCCCCGGCGGGTTTCTTGCAGTCAAGGACGCCCTGGAAAAAGCCGGGCTGAAGTCGGAAATGGCCGAAGTCATGATGAAACCTGACGCCGAAGTGATCTTCACTGGCGACGACGCCATCAAGATGCAAAAACTGCTGGATGCGCTGGAATCGCTGGACGACGTGCAGGATGTTTACACTTCCGCCGTCATCGAAGAATAATGCTTTCAGCCAACACGATCGCCCAAGCAGTTTCCCGCGTGGTGGCAACAGCCAACCCCACGAAAGTCATCTTGTTCGGTTCGTATGCGCGTGGCGATGCAGGGGAAGAATCTGACCTGGATTTGCTCGTGATAGAACCCGCCATCGCCAGCGCGGGGCTTGAAATGGTGCGACTGCGTAATGCAGTCGGACACATCGGCATTGGCGTTGACGTATTGGTTTGCTCCGAGGCCGATGCGGAAAAGCGGGGGCAAGTGCCTGGCACAGTCATTTACTGGGCGCTAAAAGAAGGCAAAGTGCTTTATGACGCCGCGCATTGATGAAGCGCAGCTTTTTTTGCGCTTGGCCAACGATGACCGGGATGCTTTTCACGTCCTGAAAATTGCCCCGCACATCAAACTGCGGATACTTTGTTTTCATGCCCAGCAAGCGGTCGAAAAATCCCTGAAAGCGGTAATGCTGCTGCAAGAGATTCCCTTCCGCAAAACCCATGACCTGAATTTGCTTGCAAACCTCATCGCGGAAAGCGGCTTGTCCCTCCTTTATTCTCCTGAAGACCTGACCAATTTGAACCCTCACTCCGTGACATTTCGGTACGATGACATTGAAATTGATACGCTGACGCGAGAAGAAGCCGAGTCCATGATGGAAAGCATCATGCGCTGGGCAACAGGTTTAGTGCCGCAAGAATGAAAATCCTCGGCATCGACCCTGGTTTGCGCGTCACTGGTTTTGGGGTGATTGCCAAGGATGGCAACCAGTTGAGCTATGTCGCCAGCGGTTGCATCAAAACTTCCGATGGCGAGTTGCCGCAACGGCTCAAAACCATCCTCGACTCCGTAGGTGAAGTCATCAATACCTACCAGCCGGATCAGGCCGCCATCGAAAAAGTCTTCGTCAACGTCAATCCACAGTCCACGCTATTGCTGGGACAGGCGCGCGGCGCGGCGATTTGCGCGCTGGTGTCACATGACCTGCCCGTAGCCGAGTACACTGCCCTGCAAGTCAAGCAGGCCGTCGTGGGCAACGGCCACGCTGACAAGCAACAAGTACAGGAAATGGTGCGCCGCCTGCTCAAGCTGGAAGGCACACCCCAGGCCGATGCGGCGGACGCACTGGCCTGCGCCATCTGCCATGCTCACGGTGGACAGGGACTGGGCGGATTGTCAACGGCAGGGTTGCGCATGCGTAACGGTAGACTGAGTGAACGATAAATATGAGGTTAGCCGCTTAATGTTAAGAACCGTATACCGGTTAAGGGTGTGACAATGAAATCCGTGGATTTTTTCTCCGGCGCGGGCGGATTGACTTGTGGCCTGAAAATGGCGGGGTTTGAGTCCATTCTGGGTTCTGATATTCACCCCGTTTATGCGGAAACATTCGCCAAAAACAATCCTAAAACACATGTAATCACCGACGACATTCGCGAATTATCCGAGCACGACATTCTTGAATTAACGGGATTAAAGCCGGGTGAATTGGACTTGATCGCAGGGGGGCCGCCCTGTCAGGGATTTTCGATCAATGCGCCCATAAGAACGCTGGACGATCAGCGAAATAACTTGTTCAAGGAGTATTTGCGGATTGCCGACATTCTTCATCCCAAGGCAATTCTTATTGAAAATGTCCCAGGCCTGGTTTCTTTGGGTAAGGGTACGGTAGTCGACGCCATCTATAAGCATCTGGAGGGTATGGGGTACACAGTTGCCCACAAAATTCTGTTCGCGGGTCATTATGGAATTCCTCAAATGCGTTTCAGGACTATCTTTATTGCCCTTCGCGACGGCGGAAAAATCGAGTTTCCAGAACCGACTCATGATGCGCGGGCGGTAGCTAATTTCGCCGGGGCAAAAGAGCTATGCCTGCAAATACATCCTCTTTTTTCACAGAACTTACTGAATCAGGCAACAGTATGGGATGCCATTTCAGACTTGCCCGAGCTTGTTCCGGGTCAGGCGATACACGGCGTTGAATATTCGGTTGATACGCAGTCAGACTTGCAAAGGATACTTCGGGAAGGTTCGGAAAGAATTTATAACCACGCTTGCGCAAAGCTGGGATCGGCAAACCTGGACAGGCTGAAATACATTCCTCAAGGGGGGAGCTGGCGGGATATTCCGCACGAAATGTTGCCAGAGGGCTTAAAGCGAGCCCGGAGGAGCGACCATACGAAGCGTTATGGAAGGCTGCATCCCGACGCGCTTTGTTCAACTATTTTGACAAAATGCGATCCCCATTGGGGCAGTTTTTTTCATCCGACACAGGATCGCGCTATTTCTGTCCGCGAAGCTGCAAGAATCCAGTCCTTTCCAGATAGATATATATTTACTGGCAATCTTACCCAGCAGTTTGAACAGGTAGGTAATGCCGTCCCACCTCTGATGGCAAAGGCTATTGGCGAAAAAATCAAACAACTGATTGCGTAAAAAATGAGCCAAAAAAATCCCCGTAGTTTGATTGAGGTGTTCGGCCACGCGCCCAATGACATCACATCGAAAGCCAGAAAATTCTGGGGTTTGAATGCGTGCCCATTTACAGGCCGTTCTTGTAGCAAGTTCGATCACACGAATACGATTTGTTATGGAACCTGTTCGGTTTCCAATGCGGGGCAAGATGTCATCATCTGCCCCAATCGTTTATACGCAAACAATTACGAAACGATCAGGCATGTGTCTGAGGATGTGTTTGGCAAGTTTCCGTTCTTGCTGTTCGATGAATACATCAAGAAAGCAAGCAACTCACTCAATTGTGTTGTTGCATTGGGTCAGAACTCCGGCAAGGAAGTTAAGCTGAGCAAAATGAGCATGGATTGGGTGCTTGCCCACATTAAAAGCGGCAAATTGGTAGAATACGTTGGCATCGAGGTTCAGAGCATAGACATTACCGGAAACTACCGCGATGCATGGTATGCCGCGCGGGACAAAAAACCGGTCATCCCCTCGTCTGCGCATGGTTTGAATTGGGCCAATGTTCATAAGCGGCTGATGCCGCAAATTATCCGCAAAAGTCTTGTTTACTCGAAATCTTCACTTGTAAAAAACGGCTTGTTCTTCATCGTGCCAGAGCCTGTTTACCAGCGTTTTGAAGAAATTATTGGTTCGGACATACCCACCGTAGATGTGCCGGGTAAAGACATCATTACGGTCTTTACCTACGATTTGGGTGATCCTGTTCCGCCGGGGCAGGTAAGAAAACTGGTCAGGAACAGAGTCGTGCGATTCAAGCTGGCTGAGTTTTCAGCCAGATTTATCTCGGGGCCAAATTTACCCGCCGGACATGAGCTTGATAACAAGATTCGCCAAATACTGGACATCAAATGAATGTCTGTTGCGCTACACGACAGCTTGATCGGGGTAACCTGAAATGATAGGACGATTAAGCGGCAAACTGCTGGAGAAGCACCCGCCACAGATTTTATTGGACGTGCAAGGCGTGGGCTATGAAGTGGATGTACCCATGAGCACCTTCTACAACCTGCCCGCCCTCGGCGAAAACATCACCCTCCACACCCAGTTGATCGTGCGCGAAGACGCGCACCTGCTGTATGGCTTCGGCACCGATCATGAACGCCAGGCTTTCCGCCAGTTGCTGAAAGTCAACGGCGTAGGCGCCAAGCTGGCGCTCACCATCCTGAGCGGACTTTCCGTGGATGAACTTTCCCATGCCGTGATGTCACAGGATACGGGACGCCTGATCAAGATCCCCGGCATTGGCAAGAAAACAGCTGAACGCCTGTTACTGGAACTGAAAGACAAGTTCGCCCCAGGGGAAACCGGGGCAGCGCTTCTGGGCGCGGCCATCAAACCGGCCCCCGCCAGCAGCGACATCCTGAATGCCTTGCTGGCTCTGGGCTATAACGACAAGGAAGCCAGTTGGGCGGTGAAGCAGATTGCACCTGAAAGCAGCGTGACGGATGGCATACGGCAAGCACTTAAATTTCTCTCCAAATCATGATCGAAACCGACAACCTCAAACCCGCCAACCGCCTGATTTCTCCCGCTCACGCATCACCCCAGGAAGAAGCTCTGGAACGCGCCCTGCGCCCCAAATTGCTGGACGAGTATGTGGGGCAAGAGAAAGCGCGCGGGCAACTGGAAATTTTCATTCAGGCAGCGCGCAAGCGTGCCGAGGCGCTGGATCATGTGTTGCTGTTCGGTCCGCCGGGGCTGGGCAAGACGACCCTGGCGCACATCATCGCGCGGGAGATGGGGGTCAATCTGCGCTCGACATCCGGCCCGGTGCTGGAGCGGCCGGGCGATCTGGCAGCGCTGTTGACCAATCTCGAACCCAACGACGTGCTGTTCATCGACGAGATTCATCGCCTGTCGCCGGTGGTGGAGGAGATTCTTTACCCTGCGCTGGAAGACTATCAGCTCGACATCATGATAGGCGAAGGCCCGGCAGCGCGGTCGGTGAAGCTGGAATTGCCGCCTTTCACGCTGGTTGGCGCCACGACCCGAGCCGGGATGCTGACCAATCCGCTGCGCGACCGGTTCGGCATCGTGGCGCGGTTGGAGTTTTACACCCATGAGGAACTGCGCCGCATCGTCACCCGTTCGGCGCGACTGGTGCAGGTGGAACTGGCGGACGAGGGCGCGCTGGAAATCGCTCGCCGTTCGCGCGGTACGCCGCGCATTGCCAACCGTTTGCTGCGGCGGGTGCGCGATTTCGCTGAAGTGAAAGCCGATGGCCGTGTCAGCCGAGAAGTGGCGGATGCCGCGCTGACCATGCTGGATGTGGATACGCTGGGACTGGACATGATGGATCGCACCCTGCTGCTGGCGGTGCTGGAGAAGTTCGGCGGCGGTCCGGTGGGGGTGGATAATCTGGCGGCGGCCATCGGCGAAGAACGCGACACCATCGAGGACGTGCTGGAGCCTTATTTGATCCAGCAGGGCTATCTGATGCGCACTCCGCGTGGCCGGGTGGCAACACCCAGCGCCTACCAGCATTTCGGCCTGAAGCGGCCGGAAAATTCGCAAAGTTCGCTGTTATTCGATGCGATCTCCCCCTCCCCAACCCTCCCCCAGAGGGAGAGGGAGCAATAGTGGAAGAGCGATTGGATATATCTGAATTTGCCTGGCCAGTGCGCGTTTATTACGAAGACACCGATTCCGGCGGCGTGGTGTATTACGCCAATTACCTGAAATTCATGGAGCGCTGCCGCACCGAATGGCTGCGCGCGCATGGCTTTGCGCAAAGCGATTTGCTGCGCGAGCATGGCCTGATTTTTGTGGTTCATGACGTGCAGATCAGCTATTTGCGCCCCGCCGTGTTCGATGACCTGTTGCAGGTCAGCGTCAAAATTCATGCGACAGGCCGAAGCTGGATCGAATTTTCGCAAAGCATTGTTCGCGGGTCTGAAATTTTGTCACGGGCGCAGGTTAAAATAGTCTGCGTCAACCAAGCCTCTTTCAAACCGTTTCCCATACCTGACACCATCAAAGAAAAACTGGAATTCCCATCGTGAATGTAACCCAAGACCTGTCCTTTATCGGGCTGATTTCCAACGCCAGCATTGTCGTTCAACTGGTCATGCTGGGCTTGCTGTTGGCCTCCATGGCGTCCTGGTGGTATATCTTTCGCAAGATGTTCACCATCAATGACGCTCGCCAGGCATCGGAACAGTTCGAGCGTGACTTTTGGGGCGGGTTTGATCTGAACACGCTGTTTCAGAAAATTTCCAGCCGCGAGGTGAGCGGCATGGAGAGTATCTTTGAAGGCGGCTTCAAGGAATTCCTCAAGCAGCGCAAGCAGACCGGAACCGATGTCGGCATCGTCATGGAAAGTACGCGCCGCGCCATGCGGGCTTCTTATCACCGCGAACTGGACAATCTGGAATCGCACCTGCCGTTTTTGGCCACAGTGGGTTCAGTCAGCCCCTATGTCGGCCTGTTCGGCACGGTGTGGGGCATCATGAATGCATTCCGGGGGCTGTCCAGCGTGGGGCAGGCCACCCTGGCACAGGTCGCGCCGGGCATTGCCGAAGCGTTGATCGCCACCGCCATGGGGCTGTTCGCGGCGATTCCGGCGGTCATTGCCTACAACCGCTACAGCGCCGAGATTGATCGCCTGGCCACGCGTTTTGAAAGTTTCATGGAAGAATTTTCCAATATCCTGCAGCGGCAGGTCAAATGAGGGCACCTCTAAAAATTCAAAGTTCTAAGCAAGACAAGGCGCGAGCAAAAAATTGCGACGCCACATATATTTGATATGTAAGGAGTAATTTTTTGTGAGCAACGCAGTATTGCGACGAAATTTGGATTTTGAGAGGCGCCCATGAGTTCCCTGCGTCGCCAACGCAAGTTGATGAACCAGATCAACGTCGTGCCTTATATCGACGTGATGCTGGTGCTGCTGATCATTTTCATGGTTACCGCACCCCTGATCAATCCGGGCCAGGTCGAATTGCCCCAGGTGGGGCAGTCGCTCAAGCCGCCAGTCGCCCCGCTGGAAATCTCCATCAAGGAAGACAAGCGCCTGTTGTTGCGCGACCGGGATAGCGGCGAGAAGGCTAGACCAATTAAGCAGGATGAATTGGTGCAAGCCGTGAAGGATAAGCTGGCAGCCAACCCAGAACAATCTGTTGTGATCGCCGCTGACAAGAACGTGCGTTATGAAGAAGTGATGAACGTCATGGACATCCTGCAACAGAACCAGGTCAAGAAGATCGGCCTGCTGGCCAAGCCCAAAGGTAATTGATGGTTTTTCAGCGCGAAGAACCGGGGCAATACAAGGCTGGTGCGCTGGCTGTTCTGGTCCATCTGGCTTTCCTGGTTTTGCTGGTATTCGGCGTGAGCTGGCAGAATCGCGAGCCGCCGGGGGTTGAAGTCGAGCTATGGGCAGCACTGCCGGACAACAAGCCAGCCAAGCCCGTGCCGTCCCCGCCCGTTCCCAAACCTGAACCCAGGCCAGAGCCGAAACCCGAACCGGTCAAGCCCAAACCTGCGCCAGAACCGAAGCCAGAAATAACCAAAGCCGAAATCGAACTTAAGACCAAGGAGCTCAAGCGCAAGGAAGAGGAAAAGAAAAAGCACCAGGAAGAAGAGCAGGAAAAGAAAAAACTGATCGATGAAAAAAAGAAGGAAGAACTCAAAAAGAAAGAGGAAGAAAAGAAAAAAACGGAGCAGGAACAGCGCGAGCGCGATAAAAAGGCGCAACAGGCAAAAGCAGAAGCCGACAAGGCTGCCGAAGCTGCGCGCGCCCGAAAGGCGGCGCAGCAGGCCTCCGATGCCCAGAATGCAGCCATGGGCAAACTGTTAGGTGACTTTAAGGCAAAAATTCAGGCCAAGATCAAAAGCAAGGTGATTTTGCCGCCTGACCTGGCAGGCAACCCGCAAGCCGAATTTGATGTCACCCTGATGCCAAGCGGCGAAGTACTGGATCTCAAGCTGACGCGCAGCAGCGGTTCCAGCGCCTACGACAGCGCAGTTGAGCGGGCAATTTACAAGGCACAGCCGCTACCCCTGCCGCCTGATCCTGCTTTGTTTAGCAAATTCCGCAACTTGCATCTAAAATTCAACCCCTATGAAGAATGACCCGTGAGTCATGCCTAAACTCTACGAATACTTCGGGCTAATCACAATACTGTTCACTTATGCCGTTCGTGGTGAGCTTGTCGAACCACCAGCCACTTATTCAGAGCCCTTCGACAAGCTCAGGGCGAACGGAGATTTTCTTAAATGAACAGTATTGGGGCTAATCATCATGTTCTACGCCAACTAAGGGCTCGTTAATGAATAACTTGGACATACGCTGGGGCTGTTTTGGGCGCAGGCCAAGGCGCGAGACGCGCGGTTGTGTCATTCACAACAAGTGGCTCGCAACACCGGGATGCGCCCAAAACAGCCCCAGCCCGAAGGGTT
>JAUYFQ010000032.1 GCA_030690895.1 Sulfuricellaceae bacterium | reverse complement strand
CATTGCCAAGTATCCCACCGTAAGGTAATCCGCCAGTCGCGCTCCGCCCGGCAATTCATTCTTGATTCTCGCCATGTCATCTTCTCCACTGGTAACATGGATTGTATAGCGGCAGGAAATGGATAAACTAAACAGTATTGTGGTTAAGTGGATCAGCCCCCGGCATCGTGAGTCAGCTTGCCGTAAGCCGCCAGCAGGCGCTGGTGCATGTCGCAGCCGTTTAACGCCAGTCCCGGCGCCTGGATGCCGAAGAAGCGTGATTTGCGTTGTAGCAGCGCCTCTGCCTGCTGCAATGTCTCCGCCCCATAGAGCTGCTGCAGCGCCTGACGATAGGTTGCGGCGTCACCGAGATTGAGCAGGGTTTCGATGCAGTTGTAAACACGACGGCGTTTGGGGTCGAGTTGTTCGAAGTGTCTCACCCAGTCGCAGCCTTCGCGGGTGGCGTCTTCGTCGCCAATGGCCAGAGCCAGCAGGGTTTTCAGTTCGCCTACTCGCAGGTCGCTCCATAAGGTGCCGGCATCCGGCGCGAGGCCGATCAGGGCGGCGACCGGTCGCTGGTCGGTCAGACCGAGTTCGTTAAGCGTATCCAGCAGGTCGACGCATTCATCATCATCCAGATCTGACAGGTGCAGGATGGCGGCGCGGATGTCGTTGCCGACGCTGTTGTTTTCCCATTCCAGATCATCCACCGGGTAGATTTCCGACATACCCGGCACGATGACGCGGCAGGCATACACACCCAGATGGGTGAAATCGGCGATGTAAACATCGTAGCCCATGGTGTGAACGCGATTGACCAGCCAGGCGTAGTCCTCGGCAGTGGTGGTACTGAAATTCCAGTCGCTGAAATCGAAATCCGCCCGCTCGCCGAGAAAGTTCCAACTGATGATGCCGCTTGAATCGACGAAGTGAATTTCGATGTTGGGCGAGCTGGCGATTTCGTCCAGGTCGAATCCCGGCTCGGGAAAACCCGCCAGCGCCTCTAGCGCGCGGCCCTGCAAAAGCTCGGTGAGGGCGCGTTCGAGCGCGATTTCAAAACGCGGGTGGGCGCCGAAGCTGGAGAAGCAGCCCTGATCGTCCGGGTGCAGCAGGGTGACGTTCATGACCGGGTACAGCCCGCCGAGCGAGGCATCCTTGACCAGGATGCCGAAACCAGCCGCGCGCAGGGCATGGATGCCGGCTTCGATGCGCGGATAGCGGGCGATGACTTGTTCCGGCACATCCGGCAGGCACAAGCCCTCGCTGATGATGCGAAATTTGACGTAGCGCTCGAAAATTTCCGATAGCGCCTGGGTGCGCGCTTCGTCCGGGGTATTGCCAGCCGACATGCCGTTGCTGACGTAAAGATTGCCGATGATGTTGACCGGGAACCAGATGCTGGCCTGGTCGCGCTGACGCTCGTAGGGCAGGGCGCAGATGCCGCGCTCGGCGTGGCCGGAATTGAGATCGACCAGCGTGCTGGCTTCGATGCTGCCTTCCGGATTGTAGAAGCGGTGCAGTTCAGGGGTCAGCAATTGTGCTGGCCAAGCGCCATCCTCGTCCGGCAAAAACCATTGCTCGCGCGGGTAGTGGGCAAAGCTGCGACGCTCAGAGGGCTCGCCCAGATAATAATGCGTCCAGAAATAATTACACGACAGACGCTCGAAAAATTCGCCCAGCGCACTAGCCAGCGCTGCCAGCCTGGTCGCGCCCTTGCCGTTGGTGAACAGCAGCGGACAATCGCGGTCGCGCACATGCACCGACCAGATGCCTTCCACCGGATTGAGCCAGGAGCGTTCCTCGACCGTGAAGCCCAGCCCCGCCAGCCGGGTCTGCATGGCGTTGATGGTGGATTCGAGCGAGGCATCCTTGCCCGGAATGAAGTTTTCAGTGTGCATGATCTGTCCTTGTCCTGTCAGGGGGTGGCCTGCCGACCAAGCTCGTAAGCATGAAGAAGCGCATTTTTCAATTCAGGGTGTTGCTCAAGATCGTCAATGCCCAATTCGCGCGAGGCTACCTGTTCTAGTTGGACGATCACATTCGACGCCTGCTTGTTGGCGACATAAGCCTGAAAATCAAACTCACCATCGGTGCAAAAATCGGCAGCCTGCCCTTGTGCGTTATCGAAGCGGATATCTTCCTGCTGCATGACTTCATAGAGGTAAGAGTACGTGTCTATACTGTTTCTGGCAGCCAGAATCGCGTGAAATGAAGAGGGTTCCGCGTGGGGGTCAAGAGCGCTGCCCAGCGCGATGGTGCTTACCAGAGAATAGGTCTCGCCCTTGAAGGAAAACTCGACATGGGCGTCTATGCTATCGCTCATTTTTTGACTGTCTGTATTGAACAAGTTGGCGATTATCCTATAAAACGTAGTTGAAATTGAAAACCCTTACATTTCAATCTATTGCGTCAGCTTAGTAGTTGCGAATTTATTCGCACGCAAGTGCCTGATTGTGCGAATGAATTCGCACCTACAACCACCAAAACTGCGGTTTTCTGGATGGGGCGTTTCCTGCAACGTGCCTGTGTTGCGCCCGGCAACTCGGGTAAAATTTGCTGCATCTTCCACACTCAGGATGCGCATCCATTCCCCATGAGCCAGATTTATGTCCGAATCTGCCCGGTTTGCGAGACGGAGAATGCCGCAGAGGCCTCCATTTGTGCTTGCGGCGCATCTCTGTCCGGGGTGGATTTCTCTTTGCTCATGCCGCCGGCGGCTGCGCAAGCTGTTGAAGTAAAACCCGAACTATCGTCAGTCACTCTGATTTCCTGCCCCCACGCAGATTGCGGCCAGCCAAATCCCGCCGGGGAAGTACGTTGCCTGTATTGCAATCGCCCCCTTGTCGGCGTAGGACTCGACGCCACAAGCAGTTTGCGCGCCTGGTTGACCGCCACGCCCAGAAGCCGTGATGAATTGCGACAGATGGTGGCGAAACTGGCAACGGCATTGGCAGACATCCATGACCGCCAGATTCTGTATCGCGATCTGAAACCAGAAAATATTCTGGTTCGCAGCCTGCAACCGCTCGATCTGGCGCTGGCCGATCTCGGCTCTACGCCCGCGCAACAAGGCGCCCAGCTTTTCACGTCCGCTGCCAGAACCGCACATTACGCCGCACCCGAGGCATTGGCCGGCGTGCTGGATGCCAAGGCGGACTGGTGGGCGCTGGGCATGATTGCGCTGGAAGCGGTGACGGGCAAACACCCTTTCGAGGGCTTGTCCGACCAGGTGGCGCACCATCAGCTTGCGACACAAGCGGTCGATGTCCATGCCGTGTTTGACGAAGACTGGCGCAAGCTCTGCCGAGGACTGCTGCTGCGCAACCCGGCGCAGCGCTGGGGTGCTCGGGAGGTGCAACGCTGGCTGGCTGGCGACACTTCCTTACCCATGCCGGAAGATAGTTCGGGCAAACCACTCGTGTCCTTCCGAATCGGCGAGATGGAATGTTTGACGGCCGGGGAACTGGCGCTGGGACTGGCGCGCCACTGGGTCGATGGCGCGCGCGACTTGAAACGCGGGGAGGTCATGCTCTGGCTCAGGCAGCAACTCAAAGACCAGAATCTGGTGCGCGCTTTGCAGGACATTCAAGACATTCGTGACCTCTCTGACGACATGCGCCTGTTTCGCTTCCTTATCGCGGCCAACCCGGACATGCCATTGCTGTGGCGCGGAAAAGCGATCACGCCCGAAACCATCCTGAACATGTCGCGCCTTGCGCTCGATAGCAGTCATGAGGGGAACAAGGACGCCTTGATCTGGCTGGAAAGCCTGGCCGCCGAGTCGGTGCTGGCAGCCTGCGCGCTCCCCTCCCCAACCCTCCCCAGCCAGCGGGAGAGGGGGAAATCAGGCTCGCTACGTGAGATTCATGTTAATAGCGATGCGGCCCGCTTCGGGCTTGCCTGGCAGGCCGGGTGGGAACGCTTTTGCGCGTTATGGGAAACAGCCAATCAGGCCGAGGCAAACTGGCGCGCCACGCCAAAATCCATGGACGGGCAGGACAGCAGCGCCTACGTCGATATTGACGAAGTCATGTACTCCCGCCCCCTGCGCGTGGCACAACCTTCACGGCGCAGCCAGAATGCACGCTTGCTCCTGGTACTCAACGACCCGGGGTTTCTCGAACTGACCCGCAAGGAAGTGCTGCTCGGTCAGGCCGAAGTCGGCACACACTGCCCCTGGTTCGACTCACTTGGAGATCTCAGCCAACTTGATCCAGCAGGCGTGCTGGTGCTACGCCA
This sequence comes from Sulfuricellaceae bacterium, assembly GCA_030690895.1. Classification (GTDB taxonomy): domain Bacteria; phylum Pseudomonadota; class Gammaproteobacteria; order Burkholderiales; family Sulfuricellaceae; genus Sulfurimicrobium. The sequence goes on along the minus strand of JAUYFQ010000032.1, from coordinate 31,455 downwards.
GTTGCTGCCTTTCGCACAGGAGGATGCGCGCGATGAACGCAAGCGCACAGGGGACATCGACGGGCAGCGGGAGCAGAATATCGCCTTGATCCGGATACGTCTGCAAACCAACCTGAATGCATTGACCGATGCAATTCATTGCGACACCTTCGACCGTGCTGCCTGCGAGAGTTTGCGCCACCAACTGGATCAATTTTCCGAGACAACACACTGGGCGCTGGGATTCAGCTACGCGGATCAAAGTTTCCAGAAACTGCGCGAAAGCGTGGAACAACTGGCGCGCCTGACACGCTATGTCGAACAGCACCTTGACGAGCTGGAACACGCCGAAAGCATCAACGCGATCTTTTTTCAGCCCTACCGCTTGCTGCTGGGCGCAAGCATTCTGGCGGTGTTCTACCATCTGGCGGGCTTATGGGTACCACTGGTAGTCGGGACGGGAGCAGCGATTTATCTGGGAAGTCGTTATCTTTCAATTCGTTCAATTCGCAAAAAATTGAGCAACGTATTCAGTCGGTTTAGTCTAAAGTCTGTGGAAATCACCAAAAAATGGGGCAGTATCACGCATACTCGTGTTACCAAAAAAACAAAGGGGCAATAATGAAACATCATGCACTACGATGCATCTTTAGGCTGGTGATGTGCCTTCCTGTTTTTGTGACGCATCCCGTACTCGCAACAACGGTGCGAATGCAAACATCACTGGGCGATATTGACATTCAACTTATGGACTCCACTGCTCCGGCAACCGTAAGCAATTTTCTCGACTATGTCACAAGTGGAGCCTACGATTACTCTTTCTTGCATCGTAGCGTACCCGGATTTGTCATCCAGGGGGGAGGCTATCTCTGGAATAGTACGAACAATATCGTTTCCAGTATTCCACCCAATTCGCCAGTGGCCAATGAGTTTAGCCCTGGCCGATCTAACCTTCGAGGTACTGTGGCCATGGCAAAATTGGACAATGATCCGAATAGTGCAATGAGTCAGTGGTATATCAACCTAAGCGATAACTCGAAAAATCTTGATTATCAAAACGGTGGATACTCGGTATTTGGCCAAGTGATTGGTAATGGCATGCAAGTAGTCGATGCTATCGCTGCATTGCGCGTCATCAACGCATTGCGCATACCAGGTGCCAAGGCTGCCAACTTTAGTGAGGACTTCACTAGCTTGCCAGTATTCGTCGCACCTACTACCGGCATTACCGAGCAAAATTTGGTAATCATCCGATCGGTCAGTGTACTGCCCGAGTTGGCGGGGGGTGGCGCCGTTCCCGTAGTAGAGTTCTACAACACCAACCTCGACCACTACTTCATTACCGCCAACACAAGCGAAGCTGAAGCCATCGATAACGGTAGTGCGGGAACAGGTTGGTATCGAACTGGCGAAACATTCAAGTCAGGTGGAAGCGCCTCAGTGTGTCGTTTCTATGGAAGCCAGTCGCCGGGACCCAATTCGCATTTTTATACGGCAGATCCCGACGAGTGTGAGCAGATCAAGCAAGTCCAGACAAGCACTCCGGCAACACAAAAGCGCTGGAACTTTGAGAGCATGGATTTCGTCACATCCGCGCCAGCCAAGGGCGTATGCCTTAGCGGTTTAATCCCAATTTATCGAGCCTATAACAATGGTTATGCAAGAGGAATGGACAGTAACCACCGTATAACTAGTAGCGTGACAGCCATTCAACAACTTGAATCCCTTGGCTGGATTAACGAGGGTGTTGTCATGTGCGCTCCAGAATAAAGCAAGCATCATGCACTCGGAATGCACTCACAAATTTGGGTTTATTCATCGCACTCTCGTTCTGATAAACCCCATCAATGGAACTTCAACCCCTTTCCCCAGCGCCAGAACCTTGAACAGCTCACCCATTTCCGCCGGGCTGACCAGTTTCTGCGCCTGAGCAACGGCGGGCAGGTAGCGGGCGCCATCTTCCGGGGAAAGCCGTGCAAGCAGGTCGGTCAGACCGGTCTGGAGAAGAAACTGGGCTTGAGTGGCATACCCCCTGTTTTCCAGCCCGGAGGATAGACCCGCGCGAATCATGGCGCTGAAATCGACATGGGCGGTAATGTCCTGCAAACCCGGGAGAAAAAACGGGTCGCTATGTGCATGGTGCCGGTAGTGACACATCAGCGTACCTTGTCCGCGCTGCGGGTGGTAGTACTCACTTTCAGGGAAGCCGTAGTCAAGCATGAGGATTATCCCTTCCTCCAGGCAGTTTCCCAGGCTGCGGACAAAACCCTGGGCGGCGAGATGGATTTCGCTAACATAGGGATGTTCGGCTGAAGAAAATCCGGCTGGCGGCAAGGCCATGGCTACATCGAGCAACTCACCCGGCTCAAGTTTCTTTTCCAGCCAGACAAAGCGCCCTTGCTCCAGACCCACGCCGCGCCCGACAATTTCGCTGCCCTGCCAAGAAACAAGGTGAACCGGCATGGCATCCAGCACCTCATTGCCCAGCATGATGCCGCCAAACCGCTCGGGTAGTGCATCCAGCCAGTGGAATCGTGCGGCCAGATGGGGCAAGGTCTGCTCGATCAAGGCTTGCTGACGCTGGCGCAAATCGCCGGATAACTCAAGGATGGCGTAGCGCGCTGGCAAAGTACCCAGATTCTCCAGCTCCCGCATCAAATCAACCGCCAGCCTGCCCGAGCCGGCGCCAATTTCGAGCACGTCCCCATCGGTCAGCTGCAATACCTGCGCGGCCTGTCGCGCCAGACACTGGCCAAACAGGGGAGAAATTTCCGGCGCTGTGACAAAATCGCCACCCGCGCCGAATTTATCCAACCCGGCGCTGTAATAACCTAGTCCTGGCGCGTAAAGCGCCAGTTCCATGAAACGCGAGAACGGAATCCATCCGCCCTGCTCGTTGATCTCGCTGGCGATACGCTCGCCCACGGCCTGGCTGTGGACGAGAAGTGCTTGTTCAGGTTCGGGTAGTGGTGGCATGGCAAGCTGTGTTAAATTTGATGTGAAGTCTTATTGTGAAAGGTGAAGCGTGAAATGTGAAGCGTTAAAACCATTCACCGAGACAGCTTTTTAACTCACGGAATGATCCATGAAAAGCAAGGTTATCCTGATTACCGGCGGCGCAGTACGCGTGGGTTCCGTCATTGCGCGCAAGCTACACGCGACTGGCGCGCGCATCATGATCCACTACCGCGCCTCGGCGCAAGCGGCGCTTGATTTGCGCGATGAACTCAATCGGCTGCGCCCCGACTCGGCCGCCATCGTTCAAGGCGATCTGCTCGATCCAGATGCCTATGCTTGCATGGTTGCCGAAACCCTGCGCTGCTTTGGTCGCCTGGACGCACTGGTCAACAATGCATCAAGCTTTTTTCCCACCGCCGTTGGTGAAATAGATGAACAGGCTTGGCATGACCTGATCGGCACCAACCTCAAGGCGCCGCTGTTTCTTTCACAGGCAGCGGCGTCAGCGCTCACTCACAGCCATGGCTGCATCGTCAATATTGCCGACATCCACGCCGAGCGCCCGATGAAGAGCTATGTCGTTTACAGCATCGCCAAGGCAGGGCTGGTTGCACTGACCAAGTCGCTGGCACACGAACTGGGGCCGTATGTGCGCGTCAACGCCGTTGCACCTGGCCCCATTCTCTGGCCGGAGAATGACCCGAGCTTCAACGATCAGGAGCGGCGGCGTATCGTGGCGCATACGCTGCTCAAACGCGAAGGCAGCCCGGACGACATCGCCCGTGCCGTGTCTTTTCTGGTCAACGATGCGCCCTATATTACAGGGGTGATTCTGCCGGTGGACGGCGGGCGCAGTGCGAGCCTGTGATTTGCGCTAGAAAAACTTAAATAAAATTTTTCAAAAGGATAGCCAGTGAATCTTGCCCCACAAGCAGTCAAACCGACTCGCATGATGCTGTCTGCCGCAGGCCGGGCGATTGGCGATTTTTCCATGATACGGGACGGTGACCGGATACTGCTGGGTCTGTCCGGCGGGAAGGACTCGCTTTCGCTCCTCCACGTGCTGCTGCATCTGCAAAAAAAAGCGCCGATCAAATTCGAGCTGGCCGCCTGCACGGTCGATCCGCAATCGCCGGACTTCGATCCCTCCCCGCTCAAGGATTACATGGCAGCACTGGGTATCCGTTATTTTTTCGAGAGCCAGCCCATCCTTGAGCAGGCCAAGATCTCGATGGAGGGCGATTCGTTCTGCGCCTTCTGCTCGCGGATGCGGCGTGGCATCCTCTACCGCACGGCGCGGGAAAATGGCTACAACGTCCTGGCGCTGGGGCAGCATCTGGATGATGCCGCCGAAACTTTCCTCATGTCCACCTTCTTCGGGGGAAAGCTGCGCACCATGAAGGCGCACTACCTCAATGACGCGGGCGATATCCGCATCATCCGGCCATTCATCTATGTGCGGGAACGTCAAACCGCTGCGTTCGCCAAAAGTGCCGAGCTGCCCGTCATTTTCGAGAACTGCCCTGCCTGTTTCAGCAAACCCATGCAGCGCTACCAGATGAAACAACTGCTCGCCGATCAGGAAAAACTGCACCCCAAGCTGTTCGCCTCCATGCTGACCGCCATGAAACCCTTGCTGGTAGACGACGCGTTAACTTCATTGCCTTGAAGCATTTTGCAATGTGCTTGCTGATTTTTGGCGGGCTGGCGCTCTTGCTCACCGCGCTCTGACGACAAGACATCCTGCCCGGACACCAGAATGGTGGCGCCGTATCACTCAAGGCAGTACTGCCGCGCGCAAATAGTCTTCAATATAGGTGGATAACGTCACTACTACTATTTATTAATCACAATTTAATAGTAGAAATATCCGCCGTTCAGGTTTACCATTTCATCATCAGGATATGCAGGCTCTGGATGCTTGTTCACCACATCATCGGGTGTAAACATGTGTATGCGACCTACTTTTACTTCCAATCTTCTTAAGCGCTTCAGGTTAGGCGGTGGGACCGCTCTGCTTTGTGCATCAATCTCGCTCGGTACAGCCCTTCTCGCAGGTTGCGAGGAGGATGGCGGTGCGCCCTATCCTGGACCCGATGAAATTATTCGCGATGCACGCTTGGATCTGTTGCTAGATGAGGAGTACCAATTCCCGGCAAAACCGGTTTCCATCCGCGTGACCGAATACCAGCCGATCAGGAAATGGGATGTGATCTTCTCCGGCGGCAGTACGCCCGGCCTCGGCGTATCCATGGTGGCCATGGCTATTCCGGGGGCGTATGACCACATTCTGGTTTATCTTGGCAAGGACGCGCGCGGTTATGCCTATGCGGCGGAAATGCGCCCGGACTCCTTGGAAAGCGGTGGTGACCTGCGAATGTTTTCCCTCGGACAGGACTACGGCGAGAACATCCACCCATCCGGCGCCCACATCTTTTCAACCAACACCCAATATGAGGCGCGCCGGTTTGCTGAACCGGCGCGCCAAGCCATTCTGGCGAAAGACCAGGATCTGGTGCGGCAAGTCACCAAGGATTTGCTGGGCAATTTCCCCTACCAGTTCGAATACCGCCATTCCGGCAGCATTCTCGACCGCGCAGTCTATCTGGTGGATGACGGACGGGCAGGAGGGACTGGCTGCGCCGACTACTGGACGACGCTGCTCGAGGAAGTCGCTGGATTATGTTTTTACCAGTCCAGGATGAGCGCGGTCGGCATCCGGGATTACTTTCTGTACGACCACGAAGGTTCGCAGGTCCGGATTCCCGCCGAACTTAATCCCTTCGGGGTCGATCTGTATGTTCGCGAGCTGTTCCAGTTGGGATTCTATCTGGTAGAGGATCAGCCTCACCAGTATAGCTGCGGCGGAAATCCAGAATCCGGCTTGGTGTTACCCAATCTGGTTTACCAGAGCAACTTGTTCGAACCGGGTAACCCGACGCTGAGCCCCGTTCGGCTGGCGACACAATAGGATAGGCCAAAGCCAGCCTTCAAAAACACATACAAATTAAGGAGCACAAAATGAAAACCTCGATTCGTAGCATGGTGTTGGGGGTATTATTAACATCAGTCTTGGCGCTGTCGGCGACGAGTTCGGATGCGGCATGCACCTACCAGTCCATCAGCTATGGGCAGACGGTAAACGGCTCATTGAGCACCACCGATTGTGCCGATGATTTCAATGGCTACCTCTATTACGCTGACTATTACCAATTCACAGGAACCGCTGGCGATAAAATCTACATCCAGCAATCCTCCAGCAGCATCGACCCCTGGCTGATGCTGATTTTTCCGAGTGGTGACTATATAATCGACAACAACGGCGGGGGGGGCACGACAGCCCGTATCCCGGTCACTTCCGGCTATTACACCCTGCCGACAGGCGGCATCTACATTTTGGATGCTTCCAGCAATGCTCCCACCTCGACTGGGAATTACACGCTCCAGCTAGTGAAGGAAGGAAGCACAAGCTCCACGCCATCTCTGACTGTGATGGAGTTCCATCACACCACGCTTAATCATTATTTTATGACCGCCGACACCGGCGAGGCAGTAGGCATTGATAACGGCGCAGCCGGTCCGGGCTGGAGCAGGACTGGTTATACCTTCAAGGCCTATCCCAGCACCAGCGCGCCAACGGGTTCAGCAGCTGTCTGCCGCTTTTATGGCACACCCGGCAAGGGGCCAAATTCACATTTTTACACCGCAGACTCGGGCGAATGTGCTGGAGTCAAGGCCGACCCAGGCTGGTTCTACGAAGGTATCGCTTATTACTCTCTGCTTCCCAGTGCTTCTGGTTGTGCAACGGGAACCGTGCCGCTGTATCGCAACTATAACAACCGCTGGATGCACAACGATTCCAACCACCGTTTTACCACTGACTACAACGCCTACCAGCAGATGATTGCCAAGGGCTGGGCCGCTGAAGGAATCGTCATGTGTGTGGGCGCCGGAAGCACTGGAACTACCCCCGGTGGCTCTGCGACTGAACAGGAAATTCGGCTGATGGTGAACAACTCCCTGTCCATCGTAACCGGAGCTGGCACCGCCGGCATAACAGCGCTGTTTGGTGACATTTTTTCAGCATTATCCGACCCAGCCAGTACTTGTCCGCAAGTAACCAGTAATCCCCCGCTGACGAATCTTGACGCTCTTCCCCCATCGATAACGATCAGCGCCAATTATGCTGCCGGTTGTACCGCAAGCAATGGTTCGAGCATGAGCGGCAGCGCAACGCTGGCGCTAAGCAACCTGACTTTATCCCAGGCATCTTCAAGCGCACCCATCAGTGTTTCGGGCAACTTTTCGCTCACGTTGAATAATGTGACGCAAAACGGAGTGACATTGGGCAACGGCCAGATCAGCGGCAATGCAAGTCTGGTCATTTCCTTGGGTTCTTCATCCAGCCAATCAAGCGGCACCGTGAACATGCAGTTGACCAATCTGGTGCTTTCGACCGGTGACTCGGTCAACGGCACGATAGCGATTACCATCGTGAGTAATACCCAGCAGAATGTCGGCCTTAACCTCACCACGAATAGCGGGCCTATCGTACTAAACCTCCAGATCACCGAAAGCGCCACCAGCGACGTGATCACCATAAATACAACTTCGACCGGCACCGTGGGGAATTACAGCACACAGATTAGCAACCTGCAGTTGAACCCAGCTGTCTGCGAAAACTACCCGGTAGGTGGGACAATCAGCTTCACCAAAAACAGCCAGACATCAACCGTGACCTTTAACGGAAGCTGCGACGGCAATTATAACTACACTGGGCCATAAAATTGGTCATATAGCACATTGACATGGGGAGGAAAAATCCGCCCCAGCCGTTTTGTAGAGGGGGAAAATTTCTTCCAGGCACATAACTTGGCTGATACCATTAGCCCCTCATCCACCACCACCAGGCCGTCAAGGTAAAGAAAGACAGCACCAGCCCGACCGAAACCATCAGATTGACCAGTTCCGGGTCGAGATGATGCTCGGTGGCAACGATGCCGGCCGCGATCATGGGCGGCATGGCGGCCTCGAAAATGGTGACTTGCGGCGTTAAACCCTTCATGCCCCATAGCTCTAGCAGCAGAATTGCCATGATCAGAGGCGCAAGGATCAGTTTGAAACCCAGCCCGATTGCCAGATTGCGTGCATTCCCTGCAAGGTGGCCGGGGTGCAGTTGGAAACCGACCGAAACCAGCGCCAGTGGGGCGAGGGTGTCGCCCAAACGCTTGAGCACCTCCCCCAGCCAGACCGGGTATTCTGTCGTTCGCAGCAGCAGGGCAAGCAGCAGGGCGATGAAGGGCGGAAACAGGACGATGCGCCCGACAATCCCGCGCCAGCCAGTGTCGGTGGCCGAATAAATGCCTGCCGTCACCATCCCCAGCGTAAACAGCACCAGCGCGCTACCTAACTGGTCGTACAGGATACCGACGACCAGCCCGGCCTGTCCGTAGTAGGCTTCGATCATCGGGAAGCCGAAGAACGAGGTATTGCCCAGCCCTGCCATCAGGATCAAGGCGCCGGTCGTGGCGCGCGTCAACTTGAGCCAGCGAGCGAGCAAAACGAAAAAACCGGCAGCCAGCAGAAAACTCAGCCACCCGGCCGCCATGACCACCCCGATTTCGCTGCCCAGCGGCATGGTATGCACGTGCAGCAGCACCAGCGCAGGCATGGAAATATTCAGGATGAAGCGGTTAAGTACCAGCGGCGTTTCTGTCGGCAGGCGGCCAGTCCTCCGAAGGATGACGCCGAACAGGAAACACAGGATCAGTAGAATGAGATTGGACATGGTTAGGACTGGATTCCCAATAGCTCGCTCATCGCCCGGACATCGCCATGCAAGGAGCTTAGTGCGTCGGGAAACGTCAGGTGCGGCATATGCTCGGATACTAATTGCGCCACCGCCCTCGCCTGAGCAAGGTCGCGCGGCTTCTTGAGCGGTTCGCGGGTCAACTGTTGGGACAGCCAGGCCTTGTGAAGCGCGAAGGCTCGTGGGTCTGGAACGCGCAGCGGAACCGCTTGCCCATCCTCATCCACGGCCACGATTTCAAGTTTTGGCGAGTTTATCAGCCACTGTAGCCCCGGCACTTCCGAGGCTACCAAATCATCTGAACTGAAAGTAATTGGCTCTGACTCGCGCATTGAACGAGGGGCAACGATAAAATCGACCATGAATTGACCCGCATTGGCGGCGCGAAAGCCGCGCTTGCGAACCAGCTCAAATGTTCTGTCGGCCTTTTTCAACAGCCCCAGAAGGCCTTCTCCGTCAAGTCGACTGGATACCAGCGTTATTTTTTTGCGCGCGTCATAGAGCAGATCAACATCGCCGGATGCCAGCAATTCGAGCAAAAACTGCACACCCCCGGCGGCCTCATAGCCATACATGGCTTGCGTGCCCATGACCGTAAAAGCATTCCCCACGCCATGCTCTTCCAGCTCGCGCAGGATGCGCGCAACCACGCGCGGCACGCGCGCCAGCCGCAAGGCTTTATTCAGACGAGCCTGCTCATCCAGTTGCAACCGAATCGCCGCCAGGCGTTCCTGCGCCCGCGCCTTGCCTGCCAGAAATGCGGACAGAATCTGTTCGGTTTCGGACGAGCGTCGCCCCAACAATTTACCATTGCCTCTTCGATCCCGCTCCCGGAAAAGATACTCAATATCCCGGACGGTTTTCCAGCGCATTCCGTAGGCGTGATCGCGCGCATGGCGATAGGCCGCGATATGGTTCTCATATAACTGCTGGGTATTGACCAGATGCAGGCGCTGCTGGTTGGATAGGGCTTGCAAGATTGTTTCCGTCCCAAAGTTAAATGGTGAGCATTTGACGGAAGTGTTGCACGGTGTAGCGGAAATATCAAGACGTTTCCGTCAAATAAACATAAAACATATATTTGACGGAAACGTAGATTGGAGAGTGTTACTTGTAAATAATGACCTGCTCGCTGCTTTTTTCGATCACCGTCGAGCGCGCATTGGAGCGTGACCCAGCCGCCGGGTTGAACTGTTCTTCAAGCTGGCGCGCCACATCGGCGCCCAGGCTCTTGGACACATCCGAGACCACCCGACCGCGATTCGGCACGATACGTCCGCCGCGCGTGGTGGAAAGCAGTTTGACATCCTGCCCCTCGCCCATGGCGCTGAATGCGGCCTTGATTTCGTAGGTCTTGGTGTTGATGAGGTTGAAATCCGCTACCAGTTCCAGGCTGAAGATATGCGACAGGGTATCCGAACCAATGACCGGCGTATCTTCATCGCGGAACTGGATGCTGCTGACAGTGCCGAACAGCACGTAATCCGCGCCTTTGTAATAGCCTTTCTTGATGCGGTCAATGATGTCGAACAGCTTGTCGGTATCTTTCTGGGTCACCGGCTTGCCCTGAAACACCCGGTAGTAACCGGATTTCAGCATCTCACCTTTGACGTCCGAGACGAATTTATGCAGCTCGCCCCGGTCAATCCAGGTGTAGGTGCCGGAGGCCTCATAATAGCTGCCCTCGGATTTTGCGCTTTCCGAACCGCGACTGCTGGCGGAGTAAGTGTTGGGCGTCTCGCGCTCTCGATCACTGTAGCTGCCACGGTAAGAGGACTTCTGATGCGCGGCGACAACGTGAAAATACTCGCGCACCTGTTCCTCATAGGTAAGATCAGTTACTGCAACTTTCGGGACGGCGGGCGCGCTTTCAGCTTGGGCGAACGAAACCAGCCCGGCCATGGCAACTAGCGCAATAGCAAAATATCGAATCAGCATGGGGCGCTCCTTTAACGAAGGGATGTCTTGCGGATTTCTTTCTCATCCGCCCACTCGATCACGCCAGACTCCACATTTACCAGCATCAGGCTGAATTTGTAGTACACATCCTTGATGTCGCTGGTCCTTTTGACGATGGAGGTGATATTGCCTTCAACACGGAAATCCGCGCCTTCCATCTTGCCGATTTTCTTGGAGGTGCTCTTCTTGTAGAGACCGGTCTGGTTCTGGCGGATCAGCTCGTCGGTCTGGTTCTGCATGGCGTTGGTGTCAACGGCAAAACGCACGGCGCCGCTCTTCAGCAACTGGGAGCGAATAGTGTCGGTAATGGCGCGCGTGTCGATGTATTCGCTGGTCTTGTTCTTGACTTCAGCAATCGTCACCAGCGGAGTGGTGCGGGATTGCGTAACCGGACGCGATTGCAACAGGGAACGGGACATGGTCTCGGCGATGGTTTGCAGATCGGTGGAACCGAATTCATTGGTCACGGTTTCCACAGCCTTGGAATCGCCATACCTGACCGTGCCAGAGGTTACTTCGGGGGATGTGGTCTGACAGGCGCTGAGGCCAAATGCAGCAGCAAGGGCAAGTGGCAGGGCAACAAAACGAGTGTTCATGAATGACTCCTAGGGGTTGGACCAGGTTGAATTGGAATTGGTAGTGTCGTTATTCGGGCTTTGCAACACCAGGCGGAAATCAGTGGCCTGCGGCGTTGGCGCAACCACTGTAATGAGGTGCTTCTGACGACCGTAGATCAGCACCGGCTTCCAGGGTTCTTCATCCCACACGCTGAAACCCGTGCTGTCCAGCCATTTGAAGCGGTAAAACAGACGCTCATTGGTATCGCTGGTATTGGTCACTTCGACCTGGATGTTGAGCAAACCGTTGCGCTGCACTACCCGCATATCCGTAATTTTGAGATAGGTCATCTCGCCCAGCTGTTCCAGCTTGCTGGCCATGGAGTCAGCCATGACCGGCGCGGCGGGGAGGCCCAGCGCAAGCAACAGGCTCGCCATCGGCAGGAAGCGCGTCTTGGCAAAGGAAGGTTTCAGGTAATTCATGGCTGGACTCCTTGCGTGGTGGATTTATTTTTCTTGACCGTTTTCTTCTTCACGGCTGGCTTGGCGGCTTCTTCCTCATGTGCAGGTGCAGCAGTCAGTTCAGCTGCCGAGTTCGCTACGCTGGCGGCGATCAACTCGAGGGAAAGGTAGGGCTGGCTCAAATACAGGCTGCTGCCCATCAGGCGCAGCGGCACGACTGCATATTTGCCAGCCACTTCTACCGATTCGGTACGGGTGCCAAATGGCCCCGAGATGCTTACCGTATGGCGCCCGGCAGGCAGGAAAGTGCGGCCAACCAGAATTTGTGCCGGCAAGGTGCGCCAACCGCGTTCGTCGGCGCTTTCCGTCACCACTGCGGCAATTGCCACCGCCAGACCGAGCAGGCCATGTTTATCCGACGCGGCCTTTTGTGCCGCACTCTTGGCAATCGCGCGTATCGTGCCGCGCAGGATGATGCCCGGCATGTCGTCCTTCAACGCACGCCGTGCCATGGCATCCAGGTTGGTAACCGGATGGATGCGCGTGCTGCGGCCATCAATGCTGATCTCGGCGGGGAGAAATACAGTCTTGTCCGGGCGGATCACCGGAAAGGAAATAGGAATAGCGATCCAGGAGCCGCTGATGCGAGCCGGGATCGGCAAACTGACCGACTGGCGGGCCGGAATCGAACCGGATTCCACCACGAACAGCACATCTGTTTCGTTGCGCTTGCGCTTGCCCGCACGGGTGTCCAGTCCGCTCAGGCCCTCTTCCAGAAACTTGACATCGGGTCGCAGCTCGATCGCCTTGCGATAGCCTGGCGCGGCCAGGCTGGGCTCATTCAGCGCCTCATAGACAAATCCTGCGAGGTAATGGCTGAAGGCGCTCTGGTAGCTGTTCTTCAGCGCGGTCACTTCCGGGTCGTTAAGCGTCTCGACCGGGTAACCCTTGACATCCTTGACTTCAGTCTTGACATTGCGTTCCCTGGATTCGGACTCGACCTTGTCCATTTCCTTGGCGCGCAGATCGGCAATAATGCCTTCACGCTCGTGAGTTTTCTTGATTTCGGTACGGGCCTGATCCCAATTGCCGAGGAGAACGTGATCCAGCGCCAGGCGCGTGGACAGCATGACTTTTTCATAGTCCTGCCCATCATAGCGCCGGGTCTTGTCGTTGATGATGACGCTGCCGATATTGCCGATCAGCTTTTCAGGGCTGTTTTTGGCCTCGTCTTCCCATATTTTGACCTTTTCGTCGGCAGACAACCAGGCGTCGCGACTTTCTGGAATCTGGGCATTAAGCTTGAGCAGCTCCCCTTTTTCCATGAAATACAGCAAGTCCTTGTCCGAGTCGCTGTTGTTTTTTTCCAGTTCCACCAGGGCCTGGGCGACCTGGCCGCTGGACGCCTTGCCAACGGTCTGGTTCAACTCGGAATCGTAGCTGCGCATGGTGCCGGCACAGCCAGAAATCAGCAGCGCGAGAAGTAGAAGTAATGGTGCAGCAAGTCTGATCCGTGTTGTCTTCACGCGGCGTCCTTCCTTAACGTGAAACAACGCGAAGCGTTGTTTCATAATTTGGGGTGGCAATTCGCCATGCCCGTTGGTTACCTGTCTATCCGACGATTCTAGAACCAGCTTATGCGCTTGTCAAAAAGTAGCCTGCCACTGCACGCCCCAGGTTGCAGTCCGGATCTGATCACGCCCCTGGGGCTGGCCGCCAACCTGCACCAGACTGGCATCCAGAGGGCGGGCGCCCATCATCGGCCCGAAGCTGTAGCTGGTTTTGACTCCCAGCGCCTGATCAGTTGCGCCGAATAAAACGCCGAGCGGATCGGTCAGGGTCAGAACCATTTTTTCGCGCCAACCCATCCCGACACTGGCGCGCGCCTGCTCGCGCCAAGGCATGAACACGTACTCGCCCAGCAGCCAGCCAAACAGGGGAGTGACGATCAGGTCGGTCTTGGAAGCGGGCTCAAACATCGCCTCCGCACCAAATTCATACACTGCCGAGGTCAGGGCAGAAAACCAGAACGACTGCATCCGGTCCAGGCCGCGCTCCCTGGCTCGCACATAGTAAGCCGCGCCCCAGTAAGGATGCGTAATGTAATTAACGTACCACTTATCTTCGTCCCAGACCGGATTTTTTACATTATCTTTCCATTTCTCAAACGAGTAATTTTCCTTTTGCTCATCGGTCCAACCCGAGATGCTTTCCGGCATGACGTACAGTATGCCGATCACGGCAAACTGATATCCCAGAAAATACATTTCGTCGCGCGCCACACCGCGCCAGTCCGGGCTGTCTGCCATCGGTCCCGCCCAGTTATAGGCGGGGGTAGAGGCGGACGCCGGTTCGCTGGCAGATTCGGCAGCGCGACTCACCCCATAGTCATTCATCCGGCCAGGCCAGGCAGAATTCGGGTACTCAATCTGGCCTGGAAACGCATTCAGCGTCCAGTCCGGCGCAGCCATTTCTTCCGACCCGACGGCAAGCATCGGGAACGCCGCCAAACCAAACAGGGCTGCCAGCGTCATGCCGACAAATCGCATACAGACAAATCGGAGGCGTATCCGGATCATATTTTTACTCGCTGGATAGTTGATCCGCACTGGTAAATATCCAGGTGCGGGTGATGGTTAAAATATCGGTATCCGCGCGAATATCTTCCGACAGCGGCGCGTAGGGCGCGGCCAGCTCGACGATGCGCTGGGCGGCGACATCCAGAACCTTGTGGCCTGAGGAACGATTGATCTCGATTTTCTCCACGCTGCCGTCAGCACGAATTGAAACCGTCAGTTGCAGCGTGCCATGCAATTTTTGCTGCTTGGCCGCCTCGGGATAGTTGAGATTGCCGACTTTTTCAACCTTGGCGCGCCAGTCCTCGACATACCGCGCGAAACGGTATTCCTGAGTGCGGGCGCCAATGAATTTCCGTTTGGGGCGCTTCTGATAAGCATCATATTCACGAGAAATCTGTGCCTCCAGACGTGCCGCCTCCAGGCTGCGTTGCATTAGTTCGCTGGCATTTGGCTGGGCTGCGCTGGCGTCCATTTGCCGTGCCTGGTTGGTACTCGGCGCCTGATCCATGACTTGCTCGGATTTGACCTGGGTGATCAGATGCCGCGCCTGCTGCTCCAGTTCGTGTACCCGTTGTTCTCTCTGCTCCAGCATCGGGTCGGGATTGTCGCGTTCCAGACTGGGCAAGGGACTTTTTGCACGCCGGTTTTCATCGGTATTGCCTCCGCCGTCCAGGTTGGCCTGGGCAAGGGCATCCGCCTTGGTCGGCGCGCTGGCGGACTTGCTGTTGACCAGCACCACTTGCAGATAGGCAGCCGTATTGGGAAGTTGCTTGAGAATCGGGGCGGCAAAATGCACGGTCAGGATCAAGCCGTGCAGCAGCAGGGAAACCAGAACCATCAGCCCGATCCGGGAAGAGTCAGCCGAACTCATGGCAAACGGGTTCGCAGCTGGCAAAACGGACTGGGTGTGAGGTTTTTCATCGGCGCGAACAGTTTATGCGCTTATGCTAGCCTGTCAAGCGACTGGCGTGACAGCTGCAGGGTCGATGGCCGGTGGAGCGATAAAAGTGCAGCGTGCATCCAGTTCCAGCAGGTCGATCGCGCCCAGCGCCACCTCGACCGGTGTTCCGGGCGGCAATTCCGGCATCCCGAATACCCGCGTCACATAAGGCAGACGCTCGAATCGCACCAGATTTTCCTTGATGGTGTTTGCCTTGACCGAGACAAGGCCTTCCTGTTGCAGGTAACGCAGCACCCAGTAACGCTCCATGCTGCGCTGGATGTTGTTGTAAACGTCGTATGCCTGCTCGAAATCGCGAATTGCCGAAAACAGCGCTTCGCTATTGGGTGCGTAATGTGGCGTTTCGCCACTCAGCATGGCCATGATCTGCCGCTGGTTAAGCAAATCCACATAACGGCGCAGCGGTGAACTGGACCAGGCGTATTGCGCCACGCCCAAGCCCTGATGCGGCCCCGGACTGGTGCTCATGCGCACCTTACCGCCAGCCTGGCTGCGATAGATGGCCGCCACCCCGGCTTCGGCAAGCTGCCCGGCCCAGTGGGAGTTGACCTGTATCATCAGCTCGGACACTACCTTGTCGATGGGCGAACCGCGTGGCCGCTCGGTGATGTCGACATGCTCCCCATCAATGTGGAAGTTGTAATCCCTGAACTGGTTCTGGCTATCGGCCTTGCCGCGTTTTTGCTCCAGCTTGCAGGCAAATTGCCAGAGCATTTCAAGCTCGGGCTTGAACGGGTAATCCGAGCCGCCATTGGCCAGGGTTTCTGCATTGAAGACCGGTTCCAGCGTATCGTGGCGCAAGTTGACTGCAATATGCACGCGCTCCACCCTGCTTTCCACCGACAGGATTTCGTAGTCTGGCGAGACATCCAGATACATGGACAGCGCCGGGTTGGCCGTGCCCTCGTTGAGGGTAAAGCACTCCACCACTTCATCCGGCAGCATGGTGATTTTATGGTTCGGCATGTACACAGTGGAAAGCCGCTGCAAGGCGATATTGTCCAGATCGGAACCGGGCTCGAATCCCAGCGCAGGCACGGCGATATGAATGCCGATCCGCCAGTTGCCGTCTTCCAGTTTTTCAACCGAAAAGGCATCGTCGATTTCGGTCGTGGCCGCATCATCGATACTGAAAGCCTCGACCCCGGCCAGTTGCAGATCATGCTCGCAATGCAGCTCGGCAATGGGGGGGAACCCAATGCCGTGGGGGAAATTTTCAAGCACGAAGCGGCGATAGTGATAGTCATGAGAGGAGGGAATCGCACCGCATTCCTGCAACAGTTTGGTCGCCGTCTGACCGCGCTCGCTACAGGCTTTTTCCAGCGCCTTGAACTCAAGCACATTTTTGTCCGGCCGGTACAGCATCATTTCGACTACTGCGGGCGTGAAAGCCTCTGGCAATTTATTTGCGCACAATTGCTCGACATAGGATGCAACGGTCGCTGCCTGCTGACGCTTTTTTTCTTCCGAGGCCAACGCCGCCTTCAGATTTTCTTCCGGCGCAGCTTTATAGCGCCCCTTGCCCTTCTTGTAAAAATACATGGGCGCACCGTGCAGACGGACCGCCACCGCCGCCGCCTCCAGCGGGTTGGGCACGTGGCCATAGTATTCCTGCGCCAGATCACCAAACATGAACTCGTCCGCACCGCAGCACTGCCACAGAAAATCCGTATCCAGCCCCGCCGCCGCAGATTCTGTCGCCTCCATGAAGCCGGTCATGGATGGCTGCTCGAACCGCAGCAGCACGTTCGAGGCCTTGATCTTGCTGCGCTTGCCATGCGGCGTCTCGACTTGCAGAGAGGCGGCATTGTCGGCCATGACATGCGCCACTTTGATGGCGCCATCTTCTTCGTAAAGTATGTTCATATTAAACTCGGTTTAACCACGGGGCACACGGGGAGCACGGGGGGGACAGATGAAAAACGCTCAGCACCCGTATTTCCCCGTATTTCCCCGTGTGCCCCGTGCTCCCCGTGGTTCAATGCGGTTTTCAGGTTCATTCCAGCGCTACCAGTATTTTGTCGTGGATGCCGCCGAATCCGCCATTGCTCATGACCAGAATATGGTCACCGGGTCGGGCGGCTTGAGTAATAGCGCGTACCAGTTCGTCCAGGTCATCCAGCGCCTGCGCCCGGTCGCCCATCGATGCCAGGGCAGCGGCGGCATCCCAGCCCAGATTGGCGCCGTAGCAAAACACCTGATCGGCATCCGCCAGACTGCCAGGCAAGGCATCCTTCATGACTCCTTGCTTCATGGTATTGGAACGCGGCTCAAGTACAGCCAGGATTCGATTTGGGCCGACTTTCTGGCGCAAACCAGCCAGCGTGGTCGCAATCGCGGTCGGGTGGTGGGCGAAATCATCAAGCACCGTCACACCATTGACCACGCCGCGCGTTTCCATCCGCCGCTTGACGTTGCGGAATTGTGCCAGCGCCTCGATCGCGACTTCGGACGGGATGCCGACGTGGCGTGCCGCTGCGATGGCCGCCAGTGCGTTCATGCGGTTGTGCTCGCCCAGCAAGTCCCAGCGCAATTGCCCCTGAAAAGCCTCCTTGAAGGCGATGGTCTCGCCCCCGCCCATCATCCAGCCATCTGCCACGCCAAATTTTTCCACCGGGGTCCAACAGCCGCGCGCCAGCACGCGCTTCAAACTTTCTTCGCGCCCGTTGGCGACGATCAGACCCTGGCCGGGGACTGTCCGCACCAGATGGTGGAACTGGATTTCGATCGCAGCCAGATCGGGAAAAATATCCGCGTGATCATATTCGAGATTGTTCAGAACCGCCGTGCGCGGCCGGTAGTGAACAAATTTGGAGCGCTTGTCGAAAAAGGCGGTATCGTACTCATCCGCCTCGATGACAAAAAAGGGCGACTCGGTCAGGCGCGCTGAAATGCCGAAGTTCTGCGGCACGCCGCCAATCAAAAACCCCGGATTGAGGTTGCCGTATTCCAGTATCCAGGCCAGCATCGAAGACGTGGTGGTTTTGCCATGCGTCCCGGCCACCGCCAGCACCCACTTTTTTTCACCTCCACCCTCTCCCCTAGCCCCTCTCCCGCCTGCGGGCGAGGGGGACAGAATGTGTTCCGCCAGCCACTGCGGCCCGGATATATACGGCAAACCCCGGTCGAGAATCGCCTCCATCAACGGATTGCCGCGACTGACCACGTTGCCGACGACAAACACATCCGGCTCCAGCGCGAGCTGATCCGCACCGAAGCCCTCCGTCAGGGCAATGCCCTGAGCCTCAAGCTGAGTGCTCATGGGCGGATAGACGTTGGCGTCGCAACCGGTAACGGTATGGCCTGCCTGTTTGGCAATCGCCGCGATACCGCCCATGAAGGTACCGCAGATGCCGAGAATATGAATATGCATAGGAGGCGGATTATACGCTACCGCGCCGGGCGCCGAACACTGGGCAAAACCCTACTTGAGCTCCACCACCACCGGCGCATGGTCAGATGGCCGTTCCAGCTTGCGCGGTTCGATATCGACGGCGCATCCGCTACAGGACGAAAGCAGCGCATCGCTGATCAGAATATGGTCGATGCGCATCCCGAGCTTGCGGCGAAAGGCATTAAGGCGGTAATCCCACCAGGTAAAACTGCCTTCGGCCTGGGGGAACAGCCGGAAACTATCGTGCAAACCCAGTCCAAGCAAGCGCCTGAAGGCATCGCGTTCAGGGACGCTGCACAACACCTGACCTTCCCAGGCCTTGGGGTCATGGACATCACGATCGTCCGGCGCAATATTGTAATCGCCCAACAAGGCCAGCCGTGGATGCTGCTTCAACTCGCCCTCCAGCCAGGTGATCAATGCATCCAGCCATTGCAGCTTGTACTGGTATTTGTCTGAATCCACGCTCTGACCATTGGGAAAATAGGCGCAGACCAGCCGCACGCCGTCTATCGTGGCTGCCAGCACCCTTTTCTGCTCATCCGCAAAACCGGGAATATTCACCACCACGTCCTGAGCTGGCGCCTTGCTGAGGATGGCGACGCCGTTATAGGTTTTTTGCCCGGCAAAACTCGCGTGGTAGCCCGCCGCCTCGATCTCGGCCAACGGAAAATTCTTGTCCTCCTGCTTGAGCTCCTGCAAGCACAGCGCGTCCGGCTGATGCGCCGCCAGCCAGTCCAGCACATGCGGCAGACGGACTTTCAGGGAGTTGACGTTCCAGGTGGCGATTTTCATTTTT
This sequence comes from Sulfuricellaceae bacterium, assembly GCA_030690895.1. Classification (GTDB taxonomy): domain Bacteria; phylum Pseudomonadota; class Gammaproteobacteria; order Burkholderiales; family Sulfuricellaceae; genus Sulfurimicrobium. The sequence goes on along the minus strand of JAUYFQ010000032.1, from coordinate 11,998 downwards.
TGACAAATTTGTTCAATAACATACAGTTAGAATTTTGTATAAAATCTGGCTACGCGTGTGGCTACGCAATTGCTGTTTGTAAAACGCCACGACTGCACGACTCCCGTTTTTCAGGGCAATATGGGACTCAAAGCATACTAATTGTTGGCGCCGGTTTAGAATTGACCATCTGTACCGGTTGTAAAGTTGACCAAGCGTTATAGCGGTGTAGCGTACTACGTCGCTATGGATAAGTCGACCAGACTAAAACGGCAATAACCTCCTTTTGCAAAAGCGATTCAAATACTTCATCCAGTACCAGCCATGAGGTAAAGTAACCGCCATCTGGTATTTGGCGCCAGACCTATAAAAGCGGCCCATGGCAATCAAGAAATCCGAACTTTATTCATCCCTCTGGGCCTCCTGCGACGAGCTGCGTGGCGGTATGGATGCCAGCCAGTACAAGGATTACGTTCTCGTCCTGCTGTTCGTCAAATACGTCTCCGACAAATACGCTGGCGTGCCTTATGCGCCGATCACGATTCCCGAGGGCGCCAGCTTCAAGGATATGGTCGCCCTCAAGGGCAGGCCCGACATCGGCGACCAGATCAACAAGAGAATCATCGGGCCGTTGGCCAACGCCAACAAGCTGTCGGACATGCCGGATTTCAACGACCCGAGCAAACTGGGTAGCGGTCAGGAGATCGTCGAGCGTCTCACCAACCTGATCTCCATCTTCGAGAACAAGGCGCTCGATTTCAGCAAGAACCGCGCAGATGGTGACGACATCCTTGGCGACGCCTACGAATATCTGATGCGCCACTTTGCCGCCGAGAGCGGCAAGAGCAAGGGGCAGTTTTACACGCCCGCCGAGGTCAGCCGCATCAAGGCGCAGATCATCGGCATTCACGAAGCGCTCACGACTAACGACACCACCGTTTATGACCCGACTTGTGGCTCGGGTTCGCTGCTGCTCAAAGTGGGCGACGAAGCCAGCGCCAAGGTCACGCTTTACGGGCAGGAGAAGGATGCCGCCACCTCCGGCCTGGCGCGGATGAACATGATCCTGCACAACAACCCCACGGCGCTGATCAAGCAGGGCAACACCGTTGCCAATCCCCTGTTCACCAGCGAGGACGGCCAGCTCAAGACCTTCGACTACGTGGTCGCCAATCCGCCGTTCAGCGACAAGCGCTGGAGCACCGGCATCGACCCGCAGAACGACCCGCACGAGCGCTTTCAGCATTTCGGCACGCCGCCTGCCAAGCAAGGCGATTACGCTTACCTGCTGCACATCGTCCGCTCGCTGAAAAGCACCGGCAAAGGCACCTGTATCCTGCCGCATGGCGTTCTGTTTCGCGGCAATGCCGAGGCCGACATCCGCAGGAAACTGATTCGCAAGGGTTACATCAAGGGCATCATCGGGCTGCCTGCCAACCTGTTTTACGGCACCGGCATTCCTGCCTGCATCGTCGTCCTCGACAAGGAAAATGCTCACACCCGCAAGGGCATCTTCATGATCGACGCCAGCAGCGGCTTCATGAAGGACGGCCCCAAGAACCGCCTGCGCGACTGCGACATCCACAAGATCGTCGACGTGTTCAACCGGCGCGATGAAAGCGACTCCAAATACTCACGCATGGTCAGCAACGAGGAAATCGAGAAGAACGAGTTCAACCTCAACATCCCGCGCTATATCGACAGCCAGCAGGCCGAAGATATTCAGGACATCGAAGGCCATCTGAAGGGCGGCATCCCCGGCGCCGACGTGGATGCCTTGCAGGCTTACTGGGATGTTTGCCCGCAACTTCGGCAGACCCTGTTCAAGGCTAACCGTCCCGGCTATCTTGATCTGGCCGTCGTCAAGCAAGCCATCAAGCCCACCATTTACGAGCACCCGGAGTTCGTACCTTCATCGACAGCATGAATACCCTGTTCGCCGACTGGCAGCAGCGCAGCACCCAAACGCTCAGGGGCCTGCAAGCAAACTGCCACCCCAAGACCGTCATCCATGATCTCGCGGAAGACCTGCTCGCGCACTACACCGGCAAACCGCTGATGGATAAATACGCCGTCTATCAGCATCTCATGGACTACTGGGCCACGACCATGCAGGACGATTGCTATCTGATTGCCGCCGATGGCTGGAGGACTCCAACCTACCGCATCGTCGAAACCAATAAAAAAGGCAAGGAAGTTGATAAGGGCTGGGCCTGCGACCTCGTGCCCAAGGCGCTCATCGTCAATCGCTACTTCGCTGCGCAGCAGGCGGCCATTCGCGAGCAGGAAGCGGCGCTGGAAAGCGTCGCCGCGCAAATGGCCGAGCTGGAAGAGGAGCACGGCGGCGAGGAAGGCGCTTTCTCCGAATTGGACAAGGTAAACAAGGCCAGCGTCACCGCCCGGCTGAAAGAAATCAAAGGCGACAAAGACGCCAAAGAAGAGGCCGCTGCCCTCAACGCCTGGCTGAAGCTGTGCGCGCAGGAAGCCGACCTCAAGAAAGCCCTGAAAGACGCCGAGGCCGAACTCGATGCGCTGGCCTACGCCAAATATCCCAAGCTCACTGAGGCCGAAATCAAGACGCTGGCGGTAGAGGACAAATGGCTGGCTGCCATCGCCGCCGCCATCCACAGCGAAATGGACCGCATCAGCCAGGCGCTCACCCAGCGCGTGAAAGAGTTGGCTGAACGCTACGAAAGCCCCTTGCCGACGCTGACCGGCCAAGTCGAAAGCCTGAGCGCGAAAGTCGCAGCGCACCTGAAAAAAATGGGCTTCCAGCCATGAGCGAAGAAATTCAAGCACTGACCACGACGCCCGACTACCGGGATTTGCTTGAGCAAATTTCTGGCGCTTACGCCCAAGGTTGAATGTTGGCAGTGCAGGCCGTCAATGCTCACATCACGGAAACCTATTGGCAGGTCGGGCGGCACATTGTCGAATTCGAGCAGGCCGGCAAGGTCCGAGCCGATTACGGCAAAGCGCTGATTGCCAGTCTGGCCAAAGACCTCGGCCTGCGCCACGGCAAGGGTTTCAGCCGCAGCAATCTGGTTTACATGCGGCTGCTCTACCTGCGTTACCCAATAAGTCAGAAGCCTTCTCACCAATTGAGCTGGTCGCACTATGTGGAACTGCTAAAACTGGACGACGAACTGGAGCGCGGATTCTATGAAAGGCAGTTCCGTAGATACCGTCTTTAACGTCAAGCATTTTTTGTATGATCATGCTCATAGGGCTGTTGAGTTTTAAGTACACCAAAGCACAAATGCACCAGCTTACGCATTGCGGCACCCAGGGCGGACATCTTGGACTTACCTCGGGCAAGCAAGCGCTCATAAACGGCTTTGACGTGCGGGTTACAGCGTGTTGCCACAATGGCAGCCATGTACAGCACAGCGCGTATTCTGGCAGGCCCAGCTTTGGAAAGTCTGGCACGCCCCAGCACCGAACTGCCCGACTGCCGCTCTACCGGCACCAGCCCCAAATACGCCGCCAACTGCTCAGCTGAATTGAAGTGGTGGCTGTGCATCACCGAAAGCAGATTGCCGCCCACCTGAGGGCCAACGGCTGGAATGCTCTGGAGCAAGGACAGGAAGCCAGAACTGCGAGGAATAGAGCAACTCGTCATCAATTTGGACAACGGGCCGGAATGCAATGGGCGGCGTAGTCAATTCCTTCTGCGCATGACGGAGTTTGCGGATATGACGGGGCTCTGTGTGCGACTGGTTTACTACCCGCCCTATCACAGTAAATACAACGCCATTGAGCGCTATTGGGCCGGACTGGAGAAATCATGGAATGGCTACTTGCTCAGTACGGTGGATACGGTAATCAATCGTGCCGGGAATTTCTGCTGGAAAGGGATGCGCACAATCACCCGCTTGGTGAGTGCCGTTTACGAGAAGGGCGTCAAAATTTGCGGTAGAGAGAAAAGAGACCTCGAACGCCGACTGAAGCGATCCACCGTTTTGAATTGGTGGGACATAACAATTCATCCTAAAACGGTACTTTTGTAATTTCTTATTCCCTAAGGAGACGCTGATTAAATCGCCGTCTTGTTGATCGCGGCTTCCGCCGCTCCTACAGAATCAAGGTCTTGTACAAGGAGCGGCGGAAGCCGCGAATTGAATAAATCAGCAGAACACTGGAAACATCCCACTTCACGCAGGATAAAATGCAAGCCGGAAGCGCCCCCGGATACTGTTTGACCCAAGCGCTGCCTCCAATAACTCCTCAGAAAACCGTACGTCATGGCATTATGACCACTTATCGATTACAAGTGGAAAAGTACGAGCAATTGGGGTAACGTCAACATCAATGAAAACGGGAGCGCAAACGATGTATTCAAACTACAAATTCAAGTATTCCAGTCAGACCCAGACAAGTGGTTTTACGCTGATAGAAGTCATGATCGTGGTGGCGATTATCGGTATCCTGGCTGCCGTTGCGTTGCCGGCCTACACCGATTATGTAACGCGTGGAAAGATCCCGGAAGGCACAGCAGGGCTGGCAGCAAAACGGGTTCAGCTTGAGCAATATTTTCAAGACAACCGGACGTATGTGGGTGCGCCTGCATGTGTCAGCGATGCCGCGTTGAGTAAGTATTTCACTTTTTCGTGCACGGCACAGGATGCCGCGCAGTACACCATCCGTGCGCAGGGCACAGGATCGATGGCCGGCTTTACTTACACGATAACCGAAGCCAACGTCAAGGCTACATCAGCTGTTCCGACAGGGTGGACGACATCCGCGACTTGCTGGGTTACCAAGAAGGGGGGCGCGTGCTAGCCATGATTAAAGCCCAGAGAGGCATGACCCTGATCGAGCTGAGCATAGGCTTGCTGATTGTGAGCATTCTGCTGGCTGCGAGCGCACCGAGTTTTATGGCGTGGATACAGAATACCAAGATCAGGTCGGCGGCCGAATCGCTCCAGAACGGTTTGCAAGTAGCCAGAAACGAAGCTCTCAGGCGCAACGCCAATGTAGAGTTTCGCTTGGGCACAGCGACGGGATGGCAGGTTGTCGTGGTTGGGACGGGTGAAGTGGTACAGGAGCGTTCTGAAAACGAGGGATCGGTCAACGTGACGTTGGCGGCAGAACCTGCCGGAGCGGTTTACGCCATGTTTACGGGTCTGGGGCGTGTGTCTGGCTTGGATAGCGCGGGAGACCCACCGTTGACCCAGTTGGATATAGATGTGCCAACGACAGTGCTATCGGCTGCGGATAGCCGCGACCTGAGAATCACGATTGGCATCGGCGGTCAGGTACGCATGTGCGACCCCAATATATCGGCCACAGGAGATACAAGAAAATGTTGAAATCCAGTTCAAGCATGCCAATCAGCCGTAACACCATCCGCGCCAGAGCGAACCGGGAAGCCCAGAAAGGCTCGATGATGCTGGAGGCGCTGATCGCCATCCTGATTTTCTCGATGGGAATTCTGGCGATTGTTGGTTTGCAGAGTGCTGCAATCGGCTTTAGCTCTGACGCAAAGTATCGGACGGATGCCAGTTTCATCGCCAATCAAGCCATTGGCGAGCTATGGGGGGACAGAAATGACTTGACCACCAAGGCTACCGCCTTGGCGGGCAGCGTGAGCAGTTTGCCGTCAGGAAATCGTACAGTCGTCATTGCCGGAAATCAGGCGACAGTCACCGTGACCTGGCAGTTGCCAGGTCAAACGACAGCGCATCAATATGTTGTCATTGCGCAAATCAATGGATAAGTCACGGGGAAAAACCAAATGAACCGTCCAAATAAAGGTTTCAGCCTGGTCGAGATCATGGTGGGTCTGGGAATCGGGATGCTTGCCATGATCGTCATGATGCAAGTGTTTTCCGCCTTCGAGGGTCAAAAACGCACCACGACAGGGGGCGCGGACGCGCAAAGCAATGGCGCTGTCGCGCTCTACATGGTCGAGCGCGATGTCAAGATGGCTGGCTGGGGAATGGATTCCTCCATTTATGCCAGTTGCAATGTGACTTATTCCTACTGCGATGGCACTGCCGTGTGCGGCGGAGACACTGGGGCGATCAGTGATTTATCGTTTGCTTCTGTGCGCGTGACCGATGGCGGGGCAAATCCTGACACGCTGGCCATTCAATATTTTGCCGATCCAGACTTCAATTCTTTCAGAATTCCGGCAAACACCACGCTTAGAAGCTCCATGCCACAGTCTTCGTCTGAGTTGAATGTGACCAGCACGTCTGGATGCGTGGATGGGGGCATGGTGCTGGTGCAGCAGGGCGGGAACTGTACGCTGATGAAAATCACCACGATACAGGGCACCGCGCTCAAGATTCAGCATAATCCAGGCGCGGGAGGCGAATACAACCCGCCAGTAAATTTCCAGAACGACAATAATTGGCCGGCTTATACGCAGGGCGCCCGGCTATCCTGCTTTGCTGCTGCGCCCAGCGCTGCGGTTTTTCAGCGCATCTACTCAGTCAATGCAACGACTCGCTCATTGCAAAAGACCGATACCACCGTCACGCCAGTCATCACTGACGAGGCTATGGCATCCGAGATTATCGACCTGCAAGTTCAATATGGCATTGCGCCAATAGGCGTGGCGCCGGCAAACCAGAAAATCAATGAATGGGCTAATGCGACGGGCATCTGGGCCAACACCGCGACAACCCCGACGGTTGCCAACTGGAAGCGAGTCAAGGCTGTGCGCGTCGCCATGGTCGCGCGCAGTTCGCAATATGAAAAACCGGACACCTCCGGCGTCTGCAGCACCACATCGGATGCTGCCGCTTGGTCAACCTGGGCTACTTTTAACACTACCAACTACCCCTCTGACTGGAAATGCTACCGCTACAAGGTGTTTGAAACCACCATTCCGCTGCGTAACATCTTATGGGCCAATATATGAAAACTACCGCTAAAAAATCGATACGGCCAAAGTCCAAGGCACTAGATAAACAGCAAGGTGTCGTTCTGCTGATCGCGTTGATTATGCTGGTCGCCATGACGATGGCGGGGGTGGCGCTGGTGCGCTCTGTTGATACCACGACCATGATCGCAGGCAATCTGGCATTCAAGCAAAGCGCGACCTCCAGCGGAGATCGTGGCGTGGAAACGGCCATCGCCTGGCTCACCACCAATGCCGGTTCACTTGAGGCGGACAATACCGCAGGCGGCTATTACGCAGCCAGCCAGGATTGCCTTGATCTGACAGGCAATGGCAGCAAGCCTTCGGCCAGTTGCACGCCGCCCTATACGGCACTTGACTGGGATGCCAATGCCGCGACGCTGTCCGCCGACGCAGTGGGCAACAAAATCAACTACGTCATCCACCGCATGTGTGATGCTGCGGGGCCGTTGGACGGGGGGTCGTGCGCGACCGAGCAGGATACGCAAGCAGGCAGTAGCACGGGCGGGGTACGGCAAATGACGACTTACCAGCCCGGAACCTGGGCGACCGTTGCCAACCGGGGTTACTACCGGATAACGGTGCGCGTGAGCGGCCCCAGAGACAACATGAGCTATGTGCAGACATTCGTTTCGCTATAAGGTGAACCAAAAGTAGTCGTTAGTCATATTGAGTTTTCGAGATGATCTTGTAGTCGAATTCACTCGACCTGACTGTGCGAATGAATTCGCACCTACAAAAAACTTATAGTAGCCGTTCTGAGTTGACGGTCTAGTCGATAGTGCTAGGTGACTCGCGACACCTGAATTGAGTCCACCTGATTTGTCGTGATTTGTTTCAAAAAGGAGAGTTGTTATGAGATCCAATCATTTTCTGTTCCGGAGAGAATTGCCTCCTGGAAGCATTCTGTTGGCCGGGCTGGTGCTGTCCTTGACGCTACAAGCCGCGCCCGCAATGGCAGCCAGCACCCAGTTGGCCGATGTGCCGCTGGCCAATGCCACGACAACGACGATTCTGCCTAATATCATGTTCATTCAGGACGATTCCGGCAGTATGGGCTGGGATTACATGCCGGATCACGTCGACAATGCATATTGTCGAGACAACTATACAGACGGTAACACGGATGCAGCCCTGGATAAGTGCTACGCAGGTGACCCATCCTATTTTGCCAGTGCCTTTAATGGGGTGTACTACAACCCCATGGTGAATTACACCCCCCCTGTGAATGCGGATGGGACAAGCAAAACCAGTTACAACACTGCTGCGCTGTGGGCAGTCGCTCCCAAAGATGGTTACGGCATCCAGTCTGCCAGCACGACCAACCTGACAACCAGTTACCCTGAGCGGGTTGCCTGCGATAGCAGTACCGCAATTACTAGTAGCGTGAGTTGTAAATCGCAGCTAGATGCCAGTAATGCATATATTTACCCAAATAGCACCTATAAGTACATGAAAACTAAATATGGTGTGCCCTTCTATTACACCGTTACCGTTGAGTGGTGCAGTCAAAAGAATAATTCTGGCGCGGATAAAAACTTCGGCAAGGCGGGCACTTGCCAAACGAAGAAAACCAGCACGTACCAATATGTGCGTTATTCAGGGTGGAGCCGGAAAGATATTATTTCAACCAATGAGCCTTTTCCTGGGCCGAGTAGCACTACCCGCACTTATACTGAAGAAATGACCAACTTTGCCAACTGGTATGCATGGTATCGCACTCGCATGCAGATGGCCAAAACTTCAGTCGGACAGGCATTCAATGATGTCAGAGGTACGCCAAAAACGGGGGCAGACCTGTTAGCCGACCCGGCGGATGAGGATGAATTCCATGCTCGCATAGGGTTGACGACAATCAGTAACACTGGCGCGACCGATGGCGCAACACATCTAGACATCGCTAATTTTGATGGAAATGGCGCAACAACGCAGAAAGGCAAGTTTTATGCACGGCTCTATGCGATTAACCCCGGCAGTTATACTCCTTTGCGTGGAGCGCTCTCCAAAGTCGGACAAATTTACGGGGGAAAATTAGGTACAGACCCGGTGCAGTATTCCTGTCAGCGTAACTTTTCAATTCTCACTACCGATGGTTACTGGAATACAAACACTGAAACATCGAGTTATGGCCCGTTTAATCTTACTGGTTCAAACGTGGGAGACCAGGATAAGGCAGCCACCAAACCTTCATGGGATAAACTGGCTAAATCCGACACGCTGGCAGATGTGGCCTATTACTACTACCACACCGACTTACGGCCGGGCACCTGCACTTTGTGCAAAGATGACGTGCCTCCTGCCGGTTCTAACCCAGCTTCCGCCGTGGATGATGTGGCTCAACATCAGCATATGACCACCTTCACGATTGGCTTGGGGGTCGATGGCACGTTAACCTATAAGGATGGATATAAGACCAGCACCACCGGAGACTACTACGATATTGTTCAAGGAACCAAGTGGTGGCCGGATCCGATTGCTAATAGTGGCGATGAGCGTATCGATGACTTGTGGCATGCTGCTGTGAACGGCAGGGGCACGTATTTTAGCGCGCGGGATCCTGCCGCCCTTGAAAATGGCCTGAAAACCGCTCTAGGCAACATGGGAAGCACGACTGGTAGCGGCGCTGCCGCTGCCACCAGTAATCTGGAGCCGACTGCGGGGGATGACGGCATCTATATCGCAACCTATCGCACCTTCCAGTGGGACGGTGAGTTGAACGCTTACACGATCGCCTTGAGCACGGGGGTGATCTCGTCCACGGCAACCTGGCAGACGACAACAGGGCTGCAAGCCAAGATTGCGGCAGACGGGAATAGCGATACCCGTAAAATTTACATGAATAAAGCGGGGACACTGGCAGACTTTACCTATCTCAATATGTCAGCGGTTGAAAAAGCTTACTTTGATAATGCCGAAACCAGTTTCAACCAGTATTCGGAGTGGAGCGCAGCTCAAATAACAGCGTCGGATGGGGCTACGCTGGTCAATTATCTACGCGGGCAGGATCGCAACGAAGACCAGGATCGTGACGTGAGCTATGGTACTTATAATCGGCTCTATCGCGACCGTGCGAAAATCATGGGTGATGTGGTGCACTCCCAGCCGATTTACGTAAAAACGCCGCTGTATAATTTTGCGGATGCCGGTTACTCTGCATTCAAGACGACAAACGCCAGCCGTGCGCCCAACCTGTATGTCGCCGCCAATGACGGTATGTTGCACGCCTTCAACGCGGCAGATGGCTCCGAGCGCTGGGCGTATGTTCCATCCATGGTGTTGCCCGATTTATGGCGTCTGGCAGACAAGGATTATGGCAACAATCACCGCTTCTATCTCGATGGCCCGCTGGTTATAACGGATGCAAAAATTAGTGGTGCCTGGAAAACCATTCTGATTGGCGGGATGGGTGCCGGTGGTCGTGGCTACTATGCCCTGGATGTTACTGATCCGGCAGCACCATCGCGGTTGTGGGATTTCACCGTAGCAGATGACGCAAATCTGGGCTACAGCTATGGCATTCCTTTTGTGACTAAACTGACTGACGGTACCTGGGTGGCTGTCGTGACGTCTGGATATAACAACGTTTCTCCTGGCGATGGCAAAGGGCATGTATATGTCCTCAATATCGCGACCGGGGCGGTGCTGAAAGATATTGTGACGACAGCAGGCGATGCTACAAATCCAAGCGGCTTGGCGAAGTTGAATGTTGAATCAGCCAGTTTTGATATTGACAACACCGCCATTGGCGCGTATGGCGGCGATCTGCTTGGCAATCTGTGGCACTTCGATTTGAATGCAGGAACTGCGGATAAGTTGGCTGCGTTTGGCTCTAGCAAGCCGATTACGGCTGCGCCAGAGATCGCCGATGTGGATGGGCATAAAGTGGTGTTTTTTGGTACTGGCCGTTATCTGGGTCAAGATGATTTGGCCAATAAGGATGATCAGACCATATACGCGATCAAGGATGACGGCGATTCGACTACAACCGTGACATCGAATCTGGTTCAGCAGACCGCGAGCGGATCGGGCGCGACGCGAAGCGTGTCCAAAAATGATGTAGATTGGTCAACCAAGTCCGGCTGGTATCTGGATCTCATCGACGATGGTGAAAGGGTCAACATTGACCTGCAGTTGTACTACGGTACTTTGGTGATTGCTTCTACCGTACCAGATGCATCGCCGTGCCAGCCCGGCGGCTATAGCTGGCTTTACCAACTAGACTACAAAACTGGTGGTTATGTTGGCACCAGCGGTACAGGTAATCCGGCCGGAACCAAGTTTAACTCACCTATCGTGGGTATGACTGTCGCAAAATTAGCTACTGGCACACCGGTGATTTACCCCGTGACGTCAGATGGTCAAAAACCCGAGCCGATCACCATGAAAATGGGAGCATCAGGCAGTACCATGGGAACAAAACGCGTGTTGTGGCGCGAGTTGACTAACTGAATTTAGCTGAAATTTGCAAGGAAAAAGGCCGGGAACCCCCGGCCTTTTTGTATAAAAGCCGTCCCTTGGAAGACTAAAAATAGGGAGAACTGTCAATCAGCGTTCAAATTTGACCACCTTTCAGCGTCCAATTTTGACCAGGGTAAACGCCAATTTTAAGTTAATTTCTTCCGCTGTTTGAAGCGGAAGGAATCATTTCCTGTTTCCAGGATGTCACAGTGGTGAGTGATGCGGTCGAGCATGGCCGTGGTCATCTTGGCATCGCCGAAGACACTGACCCACTCCCCGAAAGACAGATTGGTTGTAATGATCAGGCTGGTGCGCTCGTAGAGCTGACTGATCAGGTGGAACAGCAACGCCCCGCCAGAGGGTTACCCTCTTAAACTCGGCTGATTATTGTCTTGACGCAGGGGTCCACCATAAGGTGCCTCAGTGGCGTGCTTTGTGTTATTCAACAACGCAGCCATGGCGGCACGAAGAAGCTTTTCAGCTTGTATTTCCAGGCTCCCTGATTATAATGAAAGTTGTAATTTCTAACTTTCTGACTATGGAGGCCGTTATGGGTGATCTTGTGCGCGTCAAGGAAAAATATCAGGTCACTATCCCCGCGCGATTACGCGAGCTGGTTCAGTTTCATACCGGCGACTATCTCGATGCATCTGTTTACCAGGATGGCATTTTGCTGCGCCCGAAACACTT
>JAUYFQ010000025.1 GCA_030690895.1 Sulfuricellaceae bacterium | reverse complement strand
GGCGACAACTGCTTCATCGGCGCGCGCTCCGAAGTGGTCGAAGGCGTCATCGTCGAAGATAATGCCGTGATTTCCATGGGCGTGTACATTGGCCAATCCACCAAAATCTACGACCGCGAAACCGGTGAAGTCACCTATGGCCGCGTACCTGCTGGCTCAGTAGTGGTTTCCGGCAACCTGCCTTCCAAGGATGGCAGCTACAGCCTGTATTGCGCGGTGATTGTGAAAAAGGTGGATGAGAAGACGCGTTCCAAGGTGGGGATTAACGAGTTGTTGCGCGGGATTTGAGCGCGCCGTCTTTTAGATAGTGCGCCCGGCGTGGGTTTTGCCGGTGGAATACTCGGTGGCCAGGAATCGGATTCCGAGTAGTGGATCGAGATTATTCTCTATCAGCGTTTGTAGCGGCTTCTCAAGATCGGAAGCATCGCCTTGCAGTTCTGCGGCCTGGTCGTTGGCGAGGCGAAAGAGTTTTATATCGGTCATAGGCTTGGCAATTCCTAATCGTCAGACGCAACCAATACAGTGGTTCAGCATACCGTCTGGACTGTCATCAACGAATAGAAACACGCAAATAGACCAACGGGCGTTCGGGCTTGCCGTTAATACGCTCGATAATAGCGGTAACTGACCTGCATTGTAGCCACTTGCTGAAAGTATCCTTCAAAGCCCGATTTACATAGCCGATACGGACACCATTATGCTCAATAGCCAGTGCATCTTGATCAACCGGATTACTTTGATCCACAACGAAGCTGACTGGGTCGCCCACCTCCAAATTCGCGGTATCCGTGCCTGCAACGTGCCTGAATCCGGCAATCTCAAGCAGAAAATCACAAGGCGCAGCGTTATCAGGGAAAATCGGTACCAGAGCAAAGCCGTCACTGGGCAAGCGGGCACCAGTGTAGGCCAGCAAAGCAATATCGCTATACTCAAACGGAGAAGCCAGCCGGTGCAACTTCAAAAATTCGGGAAAATCCTCACGCTTACGGGGCGGCAACCTGCGCAGGAATGATTCAAGCACACCGGTCGCAACTTCATCGGCCTTCATGTCGAATGCCGGGTAACCCTTAAAGCCAGCATCACTAGCTTTCTGATAGTCGGGAGAATCCTTGAGGTACCTGAATGCCACAACGCCATCTTTATTCACGCGCACCTCGCCAACCACGCGCCGAGTACGGCTCGGTGCCTGTTCATCTTGCGGCTGCCAAGTCAACAACAAACCGGCAGGCTCTACGATGTGGCAGAGCGGGTTCATAACAAAAGTACTTTCAGGTTGATCAGACGGTAATTCAGGAGGCGCAGAATAAAATCAAAGCGCGCCTGCGACAAGGAAACAGGCGCACGAATGTGCATTAAATCCGACAGCACGTCAAGCAGATTGGTTTCAGTGACTTCCGCCAGACGGGCTTGTGCAAGCGAACGTGTTTCCGGCCATTCGGCCAAAACACGTTCCAATAATTCCATATGTCCCTTGATGCGAGGCTCTTCCAGCGACCAAGAGACATGGTGAGTGCCCTTGCGGATGTATCGTTGGTAATCCTCGGTTTTCCAGCCTGCCACTTTCTCGACAAAACGCTCGTGCCCGAGACTGGTGCCATTATCAAACAAGGGCATGAAGCGGACTCGTGGTAGTCCATTCTCGCGGGTTCTGAAGAGAAACCCCCAGTTATCCTGATGGCGATCCGTGTTGCCGATCAGCGCATCAAACAGCAAGGCATCTGTCCACCACTGCCGCCAGTTATTCTCCATGAGATTGGCTTGGACAAACGCCCGCAATAAGGGAATAACCTGACGCAGGTTATGCGTTGACCCTTTTCCCCGATCGAAGTCTGGTTGTATCTTTTGCAGCAAATCGCCTGCCAGGCTGCTGACCTCTTCCCCGTCCACGTAAAACCATTCGATCAAAGCAGCGCTGATCTTGGTTGAGGAATTCCAGGCAACAAATGTCGGCGGCACCTCCAAGCCCATTAAGCAACCGACCCGATAGGCGATGATCTCGTCCCAGAACTGATCGGGGTAACTCTTTTTCGAGTGTTTGAACAAATAGCGCTTGTTAGGGACAAGCACCGTATCAAGCGGCTCAGCCTGCGAAAACACCGCATCCTTGGCACGAGCCCCCTGCGGGAAAACACCGAACTCAGCATCTTGCTCCCAGCTGGCCACATCAATCAGCCCGGCCTGGCGCAGTGGTTGCAATCGTATCAAGTTCCCTTGCTCCAGCGTCTAACCGATGGCAAATTCATGGCGCCCGGCTCCTATCTGCATTCAGTACGTTCCAACGCAGGGAACGCGAACGCCAATGCTCTGTATGAAATCGGGGTGAACCAACTTGGCGCGGGCAATCAGCCAGTCTTCGTCTTCATGTCGAAGATAAATGCCCTCGCACCCCGCATCGCGATAGGCGCTTGGGGTCGTGGCAAGCGACTGCTTGAGCGCATTCAGCCGGTAATGCCCCGTTCCCACCTGATGAATAAGGCGCAAGCCAAGCCGCGACGCCAAAGCATTGCGGCGAGCCGTGCTCCAGAAGCGCCTCTCGCTACGGTCATACACATCAAACACCAGGAAATAATCCGGCAAGCCGGGGTATTCCAGGCTATGCACGGCGGCTACCCACTCGCCGAACAGCATCAGAGATTCGCCCAAAGCCTCGAACAAGCCTTCTTCGTGAATCGCTAACCACCCGTTCAGGCGCGCAAATTGGCCAGTGAAGTGCCGATGGAGGTACTGCCCCCGGTTTTGTGCGCGGATCGCCCCATTGCTATCCACCGAAAATCCCAGATTGGCACCATCGACTTTTTCTTCGAGCACAACGGCGTGCGCCAGAAACGCTTCTGCCTCTAATGCTGACAGCACCTTATCGTCACGTGGCGCACCGTCGCCAAACCAAGCAAGGTGCGGTGTGTGAGGGAATCTGAAGAAATCGCTCATGCGCCAAACTTGTTCTCGTGAAACCGTTGAATGTCAGCTTTACACAGAAAGTCCACATCGATCCCGTGTCGTTGGAGTGCCGAAGCCCAGTCCAGCCACTTGGAATCTGCCGCTTGGGCGATAGGTGGCTTATTCGGATGCGCCCCAGAAACCGCGACGAACTTACGATCCGGGGCATCGAAATTTGCCAAATCCGGGTCGTCATGAAACGACTCGAAACCCCGCTCGTCGTGTTCCAGCAAAGTCACTTGATCCACCGACTTTACATTGCATCGATTGTTCAGCGCCCATTTGACGAAGGCATCACCAGGCCGATTGCCTTTCTTGGGCTGGGTCTTGTTCTGATACTCAAGAAGGATTTGGAAACCATCATCGAGTGCAAGCCGCCCCTTTTTCATAATGCCTTCCAAAACCAAAGCGCAGTTTTTGACACACTCTGGCGAAACATCCTGATGCTGCCCATTTGCCACCAAAACAACATTGGTATCGACCACCACAACTCTCACTTGGCTTTTCCCCGCTGCTGCCGATCCATGGCAGCTACCGTACGAGCAGTTAGCCTGAATGTTGCACAAATCCCCCTCCATGCCATTTGCATCACCACAGCGCATTTTTTTGATTTTCAGGCGAAAGCCCCCTAACCCCCACTGGCGGGGTGAAGGGTGATTTGTGGTTGACAAGGGCGGGAGGCATCG
>JAUYFQ010000022.1 GCA_030690895.1 Sulfuricellaceae bacterium | reverse complement strand
CCGCGCCATGCTTTCCGGCAAGCGGCTCGGCGTGGGCAACGTGATGGCGGCAACGCTTGGCATCGTCACGCCGTTCTGCTCCTGCTCGGCAGTGCCGCTGTTCATCGGCTTTTTGTCCGCCGGGGTGCCGCTGGGCGTGACATTTTCCTTCCTGATCTCCGCGCCCATGGTCAATGAAGTGGCGCTGGCGCTGCTATTCGGCCTGTTCGGCTGGAAGGTGGCGGCACTGTATCTCGGCCTCGGTCTGCTGGTGGCGATTATCTCCGGCCTGGTCATAGGCAAACTCAAGATGGAACGCTACCTGGAAGACTGGGTACGCGCCATTCACGTCGGCAAGGTAGCCGAAGTGTCGCTGGAACGCCCCTCCTGGTCGGAGCGCATCGATGCAGGCGTGGCGCACGTCAAGGAAATCGTCGGCAAGGTGTGGCCCTACATTCTGGCTGGCATCGCACTGGGTGCGGGCATCCACGGCTATGTGCCAGAGGATTTCATGGCCGGCATCATGGGCAGGGACGCGCCCTGGTGGTCGGTTCCCGCTGCTGTAGCCATCGGCGTGCCGATGTACAGCAACGCTGCCGGCATCATTCCCATCGTCGAGGCGCTGTTGGGCAAGGGCGCGGCGCTGGGCACCGTGCTTGCCTTCATGATGAGCGTCATCGCCCTGTCAGCGCCGGAAATAATTATTCTTCGCAAAGTTTTGAAGCCCCGGCTGATTGCTACCTTCGTCGGCGTGGTCGCGACCGGCATCATGCTGGTGGGCTATATTTTCAATGCTGTTCTGTAACCCAAAGGAGTTTTTTCATGACTGATACCGCCTTGCATCCCTCCATTGTGGCGCTGGTCTCGCTGGCGGCAAATATCGCGGCCAACCATCCCAAACAGGGCCTGTGCCAGGTGGACAGGCTCAAGCAATACGGCGTGGCGCAGGCGCAGATTGATGCAGTGGTCGAGATCGCGCGTCACATCCGCGACGAGGCGGCAGAGTCGCTGGACACCAGCTTCGACGATGTGTACCGCAAGGAGAACGCCAATGCCATTTTGTCCGCCATTGGTATCGCGCAAGGCGCCTGCTGCACACCCACGCCGGGCGGCAAATCATGCTGCTGAAGCGTGCTGCCAGTCTGGAGATTGAATGGCGCCATCTGGTACAGCAAGGCAACACCTGCGAACGATGCGACAATACTGGTGCTGCGTTACAGCATGCATTGCAGGGATTGACTGCCGAGCTGGGCAGGGCCGGAGTAGCGGTGACATTCCGTGAAACACCCCTGGGGCCGGAAGAACTGGCTCAATCCAACCTCATCCTGTTTAACGGCAAACCCATGGAAGACTGTCTGGGCGCACAGGTGAGTGAAACACACTGCCAGTCGTGCTGTGAGCTGGTGGGTGAAGAAGTAAACTGCCGTGCTGTGGAAATAAATGGCACGGTTTACGAGGCTATACCGGAAGCCCTGATCCGGGACGCTGCATACGCGGCGCTACAAATGGAGAATGAACCAATGAAACAAATCAAGGTACTGGGCACAGGCTGCACCAACTGCAATGCGACCATGAAATTGATCACGGAAATCGCCCAGTTCAAAGGCGTTGAAATTCAACTGGAAAAAATTGAGGATATGGCTGCGATTCTGGGCTACGGCGTGATGTCCACCCCCGGCGTAGTGATCGACGGCATGGTGGTGCATAGCGGCGGCGTACCAACCAGAGGCGCAGTCGAAGGCTGGCTGGGTGTGACCGAATCCTGCTGCGGTTGCTGCGGCAAGGAATAAGCGACATGACCAAAACCGTACTGATCCTGTGCACCGGCAACTCCTGCCGCAGCCAGATGGCCGAGGTGCTCGTCAACTTTGACCTCGGCCCTGAAGTGCGTGCACTATCCGCCGGTACCCGCCCTCAGCCCAAGGTGGCGGATGGCGCGATTGAAGCGCTGAAACTTGGCGGTCTGCCTACCGAGGGGCTTTACCCCAAGGACGTGGACGCGGTGATGAACGAAGCCATCGATCTGATCATCACAGTGTGCGACAACGCCAAGGAATCCTGCCCCATCTTTCCCAAGCCGATTGCCGCCATCCACATGCCTTTCCACGACCCCCATGGCGAGCCGCTGGAAAGCTTTGTCAAAGTGCGGGACGAGATCAGAGCACGCCTGATTCCGGAGCTAAAAAAGCGTTTCGACTTGCCTGCCTGACTTAAACAGGAAGCGCAGCCGATCGCCGCACATCTGACCCGAAATAGGGGATAAATCATGAATACCCGCCGCAGTCAGGTTTTACTTGCATTCAGCCTCATGCTAAGCACCGGACTATGGGCCGGCGGCCCCTGGCATGCCGCTGGCCAGAATACCGCCGGCTGGCAATTCATGACGCCGAACGAGCGCGTCGATCACCAGCGCCGCATGCGCAGCTTTGATCGCTATGAAGATTGCCGCGCGTATCAGGCCGAACATCACGCCCTCATGGCCGAACGTGCGCAAAAGGCCGGCGTCACCCTGGAGCAGAGGGAACATTCTGGTTGCGAGCAGTTGCGGAACAGAGGAAAGCTCCAGTGATCGCACTCACCCCATCGCCATCCTTGCGCCGCTTTGGCGCACCCTTGGTGGTGATTGCACCCACGCTTGCCGTTGTCTGGTGGGCATTTCCTGGCGAGCTGACGATCTGGCGCACAACAGCCATTGTGATGGCCTGGGCTGGCTGTGGATTATTGGTGGCAAACCTCGTGCTGGTGATACGCGAGCCGCACGTGGCCCGCCTGCTGGGAGGACTCGAGTCCACGTACCGATGGCATCATCGCAGCGGCCTGCTAGCCTATCTGCTGCTGCTTTGCCATCCACTGGCACTGGCGTTTGACGATAGGCTGGAAGCACCACAACTTGCCTGGCAGACTTTGGCGCCGTGGTCGCAATCCTGGCCCGTCTGGCTGGGCTGGGCAGCCTTGTTGCTGCTCATGGCTGGCCTGCTCTCCACTTTCGCCCTGCATTTGCCCTACCGGCGCTGGCGGGGTTTTCATTTCATGCTCGGCCTGGGCGTATTGCTCGGTCTGGCGCATGTATATTCACTTCTGGGCGGAGAAAATCCGCTCATTTTTTTGATGCTCATAGCCGCCCTTGCCCTGAGCTGGCGGCTCTTTTTCAGCGATCTCGGCATGAATGCCTACCTCTATCAGGTAACCCAGGTCGTGCAACAGGCCAGCGGAATGATCGAGGCCCGCTTGCGTCCCCGTGCTGGCGCCATGACCGTGATTCCCGGCCAATTCATTCTGGCCGCTTTCGGAGATGGCCCGCATTACCATGGCTGCGGGGAATACCACCCCTTCACTGTAAGCGGCGTCGAAGCCGACGGAGACCTGAGGGTGAGCATCAAGGCGCTAGGCCCCTGCTCGCAGCGCATTCAGCAGCTCGAACCCGGCGTGCAGGTCCGTTTGCAAGGGCCATTTGGCATTTTTCTGGGCCGGATGCCATCGGCACCGCAATTATGGGTCGCTGGCGGAATCGGCATCACCCCTTTCATGGCCGCACTGCGCGCGCAACCCTGCTCGCAACCCACCACCCTGCTCTATCTTTTCCGCAGCGAAGCCGATGCCGCCTTTCTCGCTGAGCTGAACACAATGGCCAACACAGACCCACTGTTCGAATTACTGTCCCATTCATCCGACAGAGGACGCCCGGATTTCGCTGAAATACTGCCGAAAATCAGCCATATCTCCGCACGTGAGGTGTATATCTGCGGCCCCCTTCCCATGGTCGAAACACTGATGCCGATTTTGCGGCAAAGCGGCGTTGCTGCAAGCGCCATTCACCATGAACGATTCGATTTCCGCTAATTGGGCCTGTTAACACAATTCATGCTGCGCAAATTATTTATTGTTTCCACCCTGATTTTCTGGCTGATTGTCGCCGGTTTCTGGCTGGCTGATTTCCTTACGCTCCCCAAACCCGTCGCCCCCATTTCCGTCATCGCAGGACTCGCCGAGAAAACCTACTCGCAGGCAGAAATACCCAGCCACAACAGGGAAGACGACTGCTGGATAGCCATCGAAGGCCACGTCTACGACATCACACCCTACCTGCCCGACCATCCCACTGAACCAGAAATCATCCAGCCCTGGTGCGGCAAGGAAGCCACGCAAGCCTGGCTGACCAAAAACAAGGCTCGGCCCCATTCGCCTCGCGCCAGCCAATTACTGGAAAAATATCGGGCAGGGAAATGGGCTGAATAAACTTTGAATCCCATTTAGACTTGACCAAATTGATCGCAGCGATTACTGTTCTGGGTCTTTTTGTTAGTTTTCAAAACAAGGTTTTCAAAGGTTCTCTCATGGAGTTATCGGGCGCAGAAATCATGGTGCGGTGCCTGGCCGAGGAAGAAGTCGAATATGTTTTCGGCTATCCGGGCGGCGCGGTGCTGAACATTTACGATGCGATTTACCAGCAGGACAAGTTCAAACATGTTCTGGTACGTCACGAGCAGGCTGCGGTTCATGCCGCTGACGGCTATGCGCGCGCGACCGGTCGCACCGGCGTGGCGCTGGTCACCTCCGGACCGGGCGCGACCAATGCGGTGACTGGCATCGCCACCGCTTATATGGACTCGATCCCCATGGTGGTGATCAGCGGGCAGGTGCCGACGCCATATATCGGGCTGGATGCGTTTCAGGAAGTGGATACAGTCGGCATCACGCGACCCTGTGTCAAACACAACTTTCTGGTCAAGGATGTCCGGGACCTCGCCAGCACCATCAAGAAGGCCTTCTACATCGCCTCGACCGGTCGTCCCGGTCCGGTGCTGGTCGACATTCCCAAGGATGTGACCCAGTTCAAGACCGAGTTTGTGTATCCCAAGAGCGTCAGCCTGCGTTCCTATAATCCGGTCATCAAGGGACACAGCGGCCAGATCAAGCGCGCAGTCCAGATGTTGCTGGAAGCCAAGCGCCCGATGATTTACGCCGGTGGCGGCGTGATCCTTTCCAATGCTGCCAAGCAACTGACCGAACTGGCAAGGCTTCTGAGTTTTCCTTGCACCAATACCCTGATGGGTCTGGGCGGTTTCCCTGCTACCGATCCGCTGTCGGTCGGCATGTTGGGGATGCATGGCACATACGAAGCCAATATGGCGGTGCAGCATTGCGATGTGCTGGTCGCTGTCGGCGCGCGTTTTGACGATCGCGTCATCGGCAGTCCCGAGCATTTTGTTCAGGAAGAGCGCAGCATCATTCATATCGATATTGATCCGTCTTCCATCTCGAAACGCGTCAAGGTCGATGTCCCCATCGTGGGCAACGTGCAGGACGTGTTGACCGAGATGATCAAGCTGATCAAGGCCAGCAAGGAAAAGCCGGATCAGGTCGCGCTCAAGACCTGGCTGACACAGATCGAGCTGTGGCGCTCGCGCGATTGCCTCAAGTTCGACCGCAGCAGCGAGCTCATCAAGCCGCAATTCGTGCTTGAAAAACTCTATGAGATCACCAATGGCGATGCCTTTGTGACTTCCGATGTCGGCCAGCACCAGATGTGGGCGGCACAATTCTACAAGTTCGACAAACCGCGCCGCTGGATCAATTCGGGCGGCTTGGGCACCATGGGCTTCGGCCTGCCGTCAGCCATGGGCGTGCAACTGGCGCACCCTGACGCGATGGTGGCCTGCGTGACGGGCGAAGGCAGCATCCAGATGAATATCCAGGAACTGTCCACCTGCAAGCAGTTCAATATCCCGCTCAAGATCATTCTGCTGAACAACCGCTATCTCGGCATGGTGCGACAGTGGCAGGAGTTTTTCTATGGCAACCGTTATGCCGAATCCTACATGGACGCGCTGCCGGATTTCGTCAAACTGGCCGAAAGCTATGGGCATGAAGGTCGCCGCATCGACAATCCTGCCGATGTCGTCGATGCCCTGAAGTGGGCATTCTCCAAAGAAATGAAGGACAAGCTGGTGTTTCTCGATTTCAGAACCGATCAGACCGAGAACGTCTATCCCATGATTCCGGGCGGCAAAGGCCTGTCCGAAATGATACTGGTATAGAGGGGCGGCCATGAGACACATAATTTCACTGTTGATGGAAAATGAAGCGGGCGCCTTGTCCCGCGTGGCGGGTCTGTTTTCGGCGCGTGGTTACAACATCGAATCCCTGACGGTCGCACCGACTGAGGACGCCACCCTGTCGCGCATGACCATCGTGACGCGTGGTTCGGACGAAGTCATCGAGCAAATCACCAAGCAACTCAACAAGCTGATCGACGTAGTCAAGGTGGTCGACCTGTCCGATGGCGAACATATCGAGCGCGAGCTGATGCTGGTCAAGGTGCGCGCCGAGGGCGAGTGGCGCGAGGAAATGAAGCGCATGTCCGATATTTTCCGTGGCCGCATCAACGATGTCACGGATAAAACCTACACGATAGAAATGACCGGTGCAGGGCACAAGCTGGATGCCTTCATCGGAGCACTGGATAAATCCGCCATCCTGGAAACAGTGCGCACCGGCGCATCCGGCATCGGGCGCGGGGATAGAATTTTGAAATCGTGATTTGAACCATGGCTATTAGCAGTCAGCAGTCAGTTTTCAGCGTACAGTTTTTCTGACCGCTGATTGCTGACCGCTGATGGCTGATGGCTAATAGCTATTTAACGAAAGGAAAAACATGAAAGTTTATTACGATAAAGATGCTGACCTCTCCCTGATCAAAGGCAAGAAAGTCACCATCGTCGGTTACGGTTCACAGGGTCATGCACACGCCAATAACCTGACTGAATCTGGCTGTAAAGTTACCATCGGCCTGCGCAAAGGCGGCGCTTCCTGGAGCAAGGCCGAGAAAGCTGGTCTGAAAGTGGAAGAAGTCGGCAAGGCGGTCAAGGGTGCGGATGTCGTGATGATTCTGGTGCCGGACGAAATGCAGCCTGATGTGTATTACAGCGAAATCGAGCCGAACATCAAGAAGGGCGGGGTTCTGGCCTTCGCTCACGGCTTCAACATTCACTACAACCAGATCATCCCGCGCGCCGACCTGGACGTGATTATGGTCGCCCCCAAAGGCCCAGGCCATACTGTGCGCTCCGAATACCTCAAGGGCGGTGGCGTACCTTCCCTGATCGCTGTATACCAGGACAAGTCCGGTAAAGCCAAGGACATCGCGCTCTCCTATGCGGCAGCCAACGGCGGAACCAAGGGCGGCGTGATCGAAACCAATTTCCGCGAAGAAACAGAGACTGACCTATTCGGTGAACAGGCCGTGCTGTGCGGCGGTGCGGTAGAACTGGTAAAAGCCGGTTTCGAAACCCTGACCGAAGCCGGTTACGCCCCGGAAATGGCCTACTTCGAATGCCTGCACGAGCTCAAGCTGATCGTCGACCTGATGTACGAAGGCGGCATTGCCAACATGAACTACTCCATTTCCAACAATGCGGAATATGGCGAATATGTCACCGGCAATCGCGTCATCGCCGATCAGGCGCGTGCTGCCATGAAGGAGGCGCTGAAGAACATCCAGAACGGCGAATACGCCAAGCGTTTCATTCTGGAAGGCAAGACCAACTATCCTGAAATGACCGCCCGCCGTCGCCTGAATGCCGAGCACCCGATCGAAATCGTCGGCGCGCAACTGCGTTCAATGATGCCGTGGATTGCCAAGAACAAGCTGGTCGATCAGTCGAAAAACTAGTGATGGGTTAGCAGTGATGGGTAATGGGGAAACCCGCATTACCCATCACTCATTCCTCATCACCCATTACCAGATTACTAATCACTGGACTCTCCCCAAATTTGAACAATTACCCCCACCCTATCATTGCCCGCGAGGGCTGGCCGTTTCTGGCCATCTCCATTTTTGTTTCGCTGTTGGTCACCAGCTTTGCCGGTTGGCTCTGGGCTCTGCCCTTGTGGATCATCAGCCTGTTTGTGCTCCAGTTTTTCCGTGACCCGCCGCGCACCGTGCCGCAGGCGCCCAATATCGTGCTTTCTCCTGCCGACGGACGGATCGTGGCGGTAGAGCGTACCCGCGACAACTACCTGCAACGCGATGCCCTGAAAATCAGCGTCTTCATGAACGTCTTCAACGTGCATTCCAACCGCAGCCCGGTCGATGGCACCGTCAAGGAAGTGTGGTACCACCCCGGCAAGTTTCTCAATGCCGATCTGGCCAAGGCCTCGCTCGAAAATGAACGCAATGCCGTCTGGCTCAAGACGGCCAACGGAACCGATGTCACGTCCGTTCAGGTGGCCGGACTGATTGCCCGCCGTATCCTGTGCTATGTCGTGCCTGGCGATGTCTTGTCGCGCGGCCAGCGTTATGGCTTCATCCGCTTCGGTTCACGCGTGGATGTCTATCTGCCACTGACTGCCCAGCCCAAGGTCAGTCTGGGCGACAAGGTCTTCGCGGCGGAAACCATTCTGGCAGAGACCATTCCTGCCGAAGCCGCCTGAACCGCATGGTCACGCCAAATTCCCATAAACCCCTGATCGACGCCAGACTGCGCCGTCGCGGCATCTACCTGCTGCCCAACCTGTTCACGACCGCCGCCCTGTTCGCGGGTTTCTTCTCCATCGTGCAGGCCATGAACGGGCGCTATGAAACGGCGGCCATCGCCATTTTCATTGCCATGGTGCTGGACGGGCTGGATGGCCGAGTGGCGCGATTGACCCATACCCAAAGCGCGTTCGGCGCCGAATACGACTCGCTCTCCGACATGGTTTCCTTCGGCGTGGCGCCGGCCTTGGTGATCTATGTCTGGGCATTGAAAGGCATGGGCAAACTCGGTTGGATCGCAGCCTTCGTTTACTGCGCGGGAGCCGCGCTACGTCTGGCGCGCTTCAATACCCAGCTCGAAGTGGCCGACAAACGCTACTTCCAGGGGCTGCCCAGTCCTGCCGCCGCCGCCCTGATCGCCGGGCTGGTCTGGGTCATGAACGATTACGGCATCGAGGGCGCGGACATTCGCTGGATTGCCTGGAGCGTCACCCTGTTCGCCGGTCTGACCATGGTCAGCAACATGCGTTATTACAGCGGCAAGGACATCAACCTGCGCCGCAGCGTACCATTTGCCGTCATTCCCCTGATTGCATTGGGATACATCCTGATTTCCACCGACCCGGCGATGGTGCTGTTCATTATTTTTATCATTTATGGACTCTCCGGCTACGTCGTCAGCCTGATGCATCACCTGAAATCCAGCAAGTCACCGAAAAGCCCCACACCATGACATTTGAAAGCCTGGGCCTGCGCCCCGACATCCTGCGCGCGATTGCCGAGCAGGGTTACACCACCCCTACCCCCATTCAGGCCCAGGCCATTCCGATTGTTCTGCAAGGCCGCGACATCATGGCCGGCGCCCAGACCGGGACCGGCAAGACGGCTGGTTTCACCCTCCCGCTCCTGCACCGCATCGCCGCCAACGCCAGCCATAGCACCTCACCGGCAAAGCATCCGGTGCGCGCGCTGATCCTGACGCCAACCCGCGAGTTGGCGGCTCAGGTGGAAGAAAGCGTGAAAGCCTACGGAAAATACCTGCCGGTCAAGATTTGCGTGATTTACGGCGGGGTCAACATGAACCCGCAGATCGAGGCGCTACGCGCCGGCATCGATATCGTCGTCGCCACGCCCGGCCGCCTGCTCGACCACGTCCAGCAGCGCAGCATCAGCCTCAACCAGGTTGAATTTCTGGTACTGGACGAAGCCGACCGCATGCTGGACATGGGCTTCCTGCCCGACCTCAAACGCATCATGGATTTGCTGCCCAAGCAGCGTCAGACCTTGCTGTTCTCGGCCACCTTCTCCGAAGAGATCAAACGCCTGTCCGACTCGCTGCTGAAAGACCCGGTACTGATCGAAGTCGCCCGCCGCAATACCTCGGCAGAAAACGTCACCCAAGTCGCGCACTTGGTCGATCAGGCACATAAGCGCGACCTGCTGGCACATCTGGTCAAAACCCAGGATCTGCAACAAGTACTGGTCTTCACCCGCACCAAGCACGGCGCCGACCGCCTTGCCCACCAACTGGAACGCGATGGCATCCGCTCCGATGCCATTCACGGCGACAAGGCGCAATCTCAACGCACCAAGGCGCTCGCCGACTTCAAGGAAGGCGTGATCCGGGTGCTGGTCGCCACCGATGTCGCCGCGCGCGGCATCGACATCGACCAGTTGCCCCATGTTTTCAATTTCGAGATGCCCAATTCTCCGGAAGACTATATCCACCGCATCGGTCGTACCGGACGTGCTGGCGCTTCCGGCGACGCCATTTCGCTGGTTAGCCCGGAAGAACTGCGCCTGCTGGTGGAAATCGAGAAACTCATCAAACGGGAAATCCCCAAGGTCGCGGTTGAAGGCTTCACGCCCGGCACGTCCGCGAAAGAGGAGCCTCGCCGCGAGCGGCCTGAGAGAGAACGATCAGACCGGAGCCGCGACCACAGCGCACGCCGCCCAGAACGTCCGGAACTGCCGCCCGCAGCAGAACGCCAGGCCCAGCGCGGCCCAAATCAAGGCATGCCCAAACCGGCAGCCAACAACCATCACCTCAAACAGCCCATGAATCACGCCATCTCGCACGGCAAAAAACCAAATCGTCCAGTTGCAGCTCTGCTGGGGGGGTTGAACAAGAAGGGCGATTGATCCGTTTCGTTTCAAAACCATTGCCAAATTAAAACTCATGACAGACAATCCCACTTTGCCAACTCAGGATTTCTGGAGATTCACATGAAAAAAATGGCTGCACTGGGCCTAATCGCTTTGTCAGTGAGCGGTTGCTGCGCGATTTCCTGTAATGGCAGACCGCCCAATAGTCATATTAAGGTCATTTCAGACATTCCCGCTGACTGCACTTTCACCGATAATGCAGGCAAACGGGAATTCTCTGCGCCCGGAGAAGTTTTGGGTATGCCAAAAAATGCCCCCGGCACACTCACCTGCACTGTAAAAAATCGTAAACCCTTTAGTAAAACCCTGAAGGCGGAAGATTGGAACTTGCTTACATCTCTGTCGGATGACCCAAGTGCAGTACGCTACTTCAGCGAAGTAGTTCTGTCATTTGAGCAAGAAGGAAAATAACCGAAAAACCATGTGACCGTCATTGTCAACATGCGCTGATTGGGTTAAAGTCAACATCATTATTAAATTTATTAGTCGTTCAGGAGAAATCAGCATGAATCGCAAACTTGGTACTATTGCCTTCCTATCCGCACTCGCCATGTCGGGCAATGCACTGGCCGATGGCTGGTCGTGGGCCCCCTTCAAGCAAGATGGCTGGAAACCCGAATTCACACTGGCAGGCGTAGTCGGCTCGATGAACCCTGATAATGGCAATTCCGACCAATATACGGGCGGGGAACTTTCTCTCAACTGCCCGTGGTTCCAGCCCCCGACTGGATCTATTCGCCAACAGTTCAACATTGGTTACTACAACCAAGACAACATGTCAGTGACCAGCTTTGAGATGAATCCCAACTACTTCGTGTCCATCGGGAAGGGCTGGACGGTTGGCGCTGGCCCCGGCATTGGCTACGTGCGTGCCGTCATTGATGACCAAATGGCTTCCTTGTCGAGCTTCCAGCTCTCTACCAATCTCAACTACCGTAGTGGCCATTTCTTTGCAGGCCTTGGCGCCCGCTATCAAGATACGCGCGATAAGGAAATTGCCCCTGGCAAGTTCGGTGCAGACAACTGGCTGGTTGCCGCCAAATTTGGTATCAATTTCTGACCGAATTTGGCACCTCGAAAAAAAACGCCCACAAGTGGGCGTTTTTTGTTGGTTGTTTTCGGATCAACAGGATCAGGTTAACGTTGAAACAACGCGAAGCGTTGCCTTCGTCCCTCTCTCCCCTTGGGAGAGAGCAAGGAGAGAGGGAAACTGTCATACCCGAGGGCGCGAGTGGCGAAGCGCTGTTTTTTATGCCCATGGGTACATAATTCGGGGCGGCGATTCGCCACTCGCGCCCTCGGGTATGACAGTTAGACAAAGGTCATTGATGTTCTGGATCAAGCCACTTCAAACACCCTGCCCCCCGAAAATATCAGCAAGCACTTTACCGGCCTGTCGGTAAACACCGTCCGCATCGCCTCTCGGTAAACCTGCATCTGTCCCAGATAAGGGGTAGCCAGCATAGACAGATCATTCGAGTCTGAGGCGCTCATCTTGTAATCCAGCACCCAGACTTCATGCGCGAAAACCACTAACCGGTCGATGCGTCGCAGTTCACCACTGGAGCCCATGAAGGCCAACTCGTTGTGAGCTGATACATATTGATCCGGGTCGAAAAAACGTGTCAGGTTGGGTGCGCTCAGCACGGCTTCGGCCTCTTGCCAGGCTGACTGAAATTCTGATTCTCCGCATTCCAGCCGAATTTGCAGGCTGTCACGCTGGCTTTCAAGCGTTGAGCCAAGCTGAATCCATTCCAGCAGGGCGTGTACCCGGATACCGTGCACTCTGGCATCGTCGAGTTTATCCTGCTTGCGGCTGCCGGTCGGCGGCACGGGCAGGGGCGGCGCATCTGCTGGCAGGGACGGCTGTGGTTCAGTCAAATCTTGTTCTACCGGCGCAATGCAGGGCAGGCTCTCCGCCAAGCCGGAATCTGCCAGCTTCTGTTGAACCAGCGTATACCAGCTTTCTTTGGCTTTTGAATTCTCACAGCCGCTCATGATGAAAACCTGTTTGGCTCGAGTCATGGCGACATAGAGCAGGTTCAGGTTTTCGCGTTGGTCAAGTTGTTTCTCCTTTTCCACGAATTGCCCTTGCAGGCGGCTCAACTCGTCTTTTTTGCTCAGTAGGGAAAAATGAGTGGGCGCCGGGTCTTCCGGTGGCCAGTCCAGCAGGACGCGGTAGCCTTTATCGTTCCGGTCGGCGGCATTGGCGTCGAGCAGCCAGACGATGGGCGCCTCCAGTCCCTTGGCGCCATGTACGGTGAGAATCCGGACGGCATTGCCGCCATCGCCTATGGTCGCGGTGTCCGGCGATTCCTGGTCAGGCGCCTGTTTCAGGGCGGCGATTTCATCGATAAAGCGCGCCAGGCTGGGATAGCGACCACTATCCATGTTCAGCGCCAGCTCGATGAAGGCGTGCAGGTTGGCAAGCACGCCTCTGCGTATCGTGGCGGGCGTGGCTGCGGCGTAGCACTGCATGACTTCGCCCTCGAAGTAGATTTTGTCCAGCAGATCATGGACAGGCAGGCGATCCGCCAGAGAAAACCATCGCCCCAGCCGTTGCCGCGCCAACGCCAGCGCGGGGGGGGGCGCCGGCAAGGCGCAGAGGCGTTGCCACCAGCTCAAATTAGGAGGAGAGGGGGCGTTATCCTGCGCCAGTAACAGCAATTCTTCATCGCGGCAGGAAAACAGGGGGGATCGCAAAATTTGAGCCAGCCTGAGGTCGGCAAAGGGCGTGACCAGAAAGCTCAGCAAGGCTGTCAAGTCGCTGCATTCCAGCGTATCCAGCAGGCCGCCCTGGCGCGAGCTCAAGTAAGGAATCCCGGCAATCCGCAAGGCGCGTTCATAGGTTTCCAGTCCGGCGCGGCTGCGTACCAGCAACATGATGTCGCGGTAGTCCGCTGCCCGTTCGCCCCGCGTTTCATCCGCGATGCGCCACGACCCCACCATTTTCCTTATCTGAGCCGCGAGTTGGCTGGCTTCTTGTTCGCGGCGCAAATCTTCGCTCTCGGCACGCGCTTCGCACAGCGGGTTGCGTAGCGACAGGCCATGCGCGTTAGCGGCTTCAGGCTCGCCATGCTGCGCCAGCGGCAAGACTTGCAGCGCGCCGTCCAGATGCGCGAGATGCGAGTCGTGAGGGTGATAGCCGGGAAAATCCGGATGCTCATCAAAGACCCGGTTCACTGCGGCAATGATGACAGGCGCGCTACGGCGGGAGGTGTTCTGCACCAGACGAAGCGCGCCAAAATCCCTGACCAGTTGGCGGGATACTTGCTCAAATAGCAGTGCTTCAGCGCGACGGAAGCGGTAAATGGACTGTTTTTGGTCGCCGACCAGAAACACGCGGGGCTGCGCGCCTGCCGCGCCATAGGAGGCCAGCCAGGCTTCCATCACCTGCCATTGCAAGGGGTTGGTGTCCTGGAACTCATCCAGCAGAATGTGGCGATAGCGGCTATCGAGCCGGACTTGCATGTATTCGGCGTGGGCGCCATGGGAGAGCAGTTGAAAGGCGCGCCACTCGATGTCGCCGAAATCGAGCAATTGACGGTCTTCCTTGAGTTGCTGGTAGCGTTGCAGCAGCGCCTCGCCACAGCGCAGCCCGGCCTGATTGAAGCGCCAGGCGGCCTGATTTTTCAGACTATCACGAGCGCTGGCGAAATGGTCGCAAATCAGCTCGTGCAATTCGAGCAGGCGGGCTTCCCCGTGGCTACCCAGCCGTTCTGCTTGAGCTTTGCTGGCTTTGCGATTTTTTCGCGTGCCGGCAAGGATAAAGCAGCACTTCCAGACGGCTTCAAAACGCGTTTCTCTATCCTCGTCCAGGCTCGCGCTGACCAGATCGTCAGCCAGTTTTATGTCCGTGGGCGAATTCCGGCCAAGCAGGGCGGCATAGTCCGCCAGCCATTGTGTCAGCCCCTCGGTTTGCCACAATTCGCCCAGCACGTCCTGATCAGGGTCAACGCCCATTTCGTCGCGCAAGCTGTCCAGCGCGTAATTCAGTGTGTCGGCCTGCCCAGCGGTATAAGCCCACCACTCCGCCCGCCGGTTGACGAAACCAAACAACAGGCTGCGCGTGCTGCTCAGGCCGTAGCGGGAAAATAGAAAAGCCAATGAAGCCGCGACCGGGTCTTCCGGTTTTCCGGCCAGTTCTTCCGCCAGGCTCTGCCAGGCTTCTTCCAGCAGCGCCGCGCTTTGGTCGTGCAGGCTGAAATTGGCGCTGCTGCCGCCGCTCAAGGGCGCATTTTGCAACAGTTGCAGGAACCAGCCGTGAAAGGTGTGAATGCATAGCGCAGGTTCCGCCTTCAGCACCACTTCAAGCAGGTTGCGAGCCTGGGGCAGGCAGGCTTCCACTTCGTCGGCTGACAGTGCACGTTGTTTCAAAAAATCCCGCGCTTGTGCGTCCGTTCCCAAGGCCAGCACGCGCAACCACTCGGTCAGGCGCGCCTGCATCTCTTGCGCGGCCTTGCGTGTGAAGGTGATGGCCAGAATCTCGCCGGGTTTCGCGCCAGCCAGCAACAGGCGCAGGATACGGGATACCAGCAGCCAGGTTTTGCCGCTGCCTGCGCAGGCTTCCACGACGACTGAGCGCTGCGGGTCGAGCGCTGCGGCGTAATCAAAATCATGCATTCCAGTAATCCTTGCGGCACAGGCCGCGCACTTCGCAATACTGGCAGACGGCGGTCACGCCTTGGGCGGGCAGACCCGCGCCCTGATGCATCGCGGTAAATATTTCCTGCAAACGCGCCAGATTGGCTGCGGCCAGTTCGCCGACCGACAAATCATCGCCCACGTTTTTGACCGGGGTTTCGTCCAGCGCGACGAA
The DNA here is from genome assembly GCA_030690895.1 of Sulfuricellaceae bacterium. Classification (GTDB taxonomy): domain Bacteria; phylum Pseudomonadota; class Gammaproteobacteria; order Burkholderiales; family Sulfuricellaceae; genus Sulfurimicrobium. The sequence continues at coordinate 44,602 of JAUYFQ010000022.1, read as the reverse complement.
TAGCGTTTGTATCGGAGGCTCGTCCATCAGCAGGGCATAGCAAGCCAGTTGCACGTCTTCTCCGGCGGTTTCGAGTTTTTTCCTCAGCAAAGTGCTGCTCTGGGTTTTGTAGTCCAGCACGGCGCTGCCATCCGTGCTGCGATCCACCCGATCGAGGCGGCCATGCAGGGTCAGTTCTTGGCTTTTCGGCAAGTCGATCTGCCGGGTGGCCTTCAATTCACCTGCTTGCCAGCGCCAGCCCTGGGCTTCCCGCTCGATCTGCCACTGGAGATAAGCGGGAATCCTGGCCTGCCAGCGCAACAGCCAGGCCTGACTAATGAAGTCCGCTTCCATGGCGCGCTTGAACGCGGCCTCGCTGATGGTTTGCAAGGCGGTTTGCAAGTCGTTGATATGCGCCTCGCGAAGCGAGTCTGCGTCCCTCTCTCCCCCTGGGAGAGAGCAAGGAGAGAGGGGGGCGGGCATGGCGCAGCCTTGTTTTTCGTGCCCGTTTAGACTGGCGGCGCTCAGGACTGGATACTCGCTATGGAACTGGTGCAGGATGGCATGAATATATTCGCCGTAATCCCTTTTTTCCAGCGCGACCGACACCTCATCCAGTTCGTTCAGGCGCAAAACATGACGGGCAAAAAACTGGTACGGGCAGGCGACCAGGCTGTTGTAGGCGCTGACCGACAGGCGGGTCGGTACTTGCGCTGGCGGTACATCGGGAACAGGTATGCCGTGCGATAAAAATCCCGGGGACAAGGGGGTTGGCAATGCTGGCGCAGCTTTGATCACGCCTTTGTCAAACGCCAGGCGGTGAAACACGTCCAGCCGTTCCAGCCAGGGGCTGAGAGCATTGTGCTCGCCATTTTTGTGTGACTGCCAGGAAATCCAGACCGAATCGCATGTCGCCAGTAAAGACAGCAAGTCCTGCCGCTCGATTTCCAGCGTTGCGCCCCGGTCTTTCAGCCCCAAGCTGGCTCTCACCGACTGGTTGAAGAATGCCGATTTACGGCCTGGAGCGGGCAGGTGGGCGGCATCCGCGCCGACCATGGCGACGGCATCGAATTTGCGCAGGCGACACGCGCCCAAGTGAGTAAAAATGACAGGGCTGCTCACTTCCTCATCGCGAAACACGGCGTCTTCAAACTGCAAATTCAACCACTTGCGCCATTCGCCATATTCGAACGGCGCGCCATCCTGAGTCAGATCGGCACGCAGGGTTTCCAGCAGATCGAGCAACTGGGTGCCCGCCAGGTCGTGGCGCAGGGCATCAAGGATATGCAGTTCGGCGAGGCTGGCCTGTAGGTTGGCAATCCATTTCGACAGGCTTAGCGCTTTGCTTTTGGGCAAGAGCGACTGCGCGCGGTGTAGCGCGTCCAGCAGTTCGAGCGCTTCTGGCGCGTTGCCCAGCAAGGATCGATAGCGGTTGAGGCCAGACACGACGCTATGCTTGCGAATCGCCTGTTCCAGGCCGAACACGCCCAGCCTTCTGCGCTCGGCTTCCCAGCCTGCCAGCACGAAGGGGGATTTCAAAAAATCCAGCAAGTCCTGATGGTGAAAGCGGCTGTCCAGATTATCCAGCCAGCGCATCACCACCGTGCTGGCGCTGGTGGTGGAGAGCGTCCAGCCGGTTTCGTCCTGCACCAGCACCTGATCCCGCTCCAGCAGAGCGCGCATGCGCCGCGCCACCAGCCTGTCCTGCGCCACAACGGCAATGGCCGTTTTGCCTTGCGCCAGCCATTGGCCAATCTGGAATGCTGCGGCGCTGGCCTCATGTTCCAGGCCATGAGCCGAGCAGATTTCGATACGGCCATTTATCGGGCTACCTGCCGCGCCTCCCTCTCTCCTAACTCTCTCCCATGGGGGGAGAGGGACGCAGGCTCGCTGCGCGAGTTTTGCATTAAAACTAGCTACGCGATCATGCATGGGCAGTTCTTGCTCAGGCACAGGCCAGCACGCCGCCAGCAGCGCGGGAAGACTGTCGGGCTGCGCCAGTGCCGGATCGTCGAAAAAACAGCTCACCGGCGCATGTTGCGCATAGCGTTCCAGAAAATCGAGTTCAACCGGCAGCAGGCCATTCATTCCCAACACATACAGCGGCGTATCGAGGCTGGATAGCAACCCGGCAAGCTGCATTTGGTAACGTACCGCATCATCAACATCATCGGCTTCATCGCTCACATCGGCCAGCATGGCGTGCCAAAGCTCGAATACCAGCCGGGATTCAAATTGCAGCGCGGCATTGTCGTGTCCAGCGGCATATGCAGCCTCAAGCTGTTGCAAAAAATCTGCTTCGTTTGCGGGCAGGCGAACCTGATGCAGTGTCATTTCATCGAACAGGGTCAACAATTCAGCACTGACATGCCACAATTCGCTGCGAGGAAACCACTCCCGCTCTCGCAATGCTTGGTAAATCAGGCTTTGGCGACGACTGAACGGCAAGGGACGACCTTTTTCAGCCTGTTTCGCCAGGCTCCTGAAGGTCTCGAAGCGCGGTAAAATCAATGTCTCGACCCCAGCCGCCTGCCGCAGGCAGGTTCCCATATCCCGTGCGGAATGCAGATTGGGCAGGAGGAGGATTATGCCGTTCAGATTTGGCAGCCTGGCCGACTCCAGACTGGCTATGGCGCGGGCGGCGGAATCAATAAGCTGCCCGGGCACAACGGAGTAAAACTGGATACCGCTCATTTTGAAGAATACTTCCCTTGCTGGAAATTTTTGGTTAGCATAGCGAGAACATCCGGGTTTGACTACCCGAAACCAACCCCAAGAGCTTTTAGCGACTTCACTGAATCACCCCATCGGCTACAGACTTTTTTCAAGAGGTTTTCTCATGAGCGAACACATTCATTACATTAGCGACGACTCCTTCGAACAGGACGTTCTGCAATCACAAATTCCCGTTCTGGTCGACTACTGGGCCGACTGGTGCGGCCCCTGCAAGATGATCGCCCCCATTCTGGACGAAGTCGCCCAGGAATACGCCGGCAAGGTCAAGATTGCCAAGCTCAATATCGATGAAAACCAGGCTACACCGCCCAAGTATGGCGTGCGCGGCATCCCGACGCTGATGTTGTTCAAGAACGGCAATGTCGAAGCCACCAAAGTCGGCGCCCTGTCAAAATCCCAGCTGACAGCTTTTATTGACAGCAACACCTAAAGCCGGTAGGCTGGCTCCCGAATCTTCCCAAAACGACTGGACAGGTGATCACCACCAGTCGTGTTCTGCAAGTTCCCTTTTCCCGCATTCCATTCTTTCACTCATTCAAGCGCCTCCACCCATGCATTTATCCGAACTCAAACAGAAACACGTCTCCGAACTCGTCGAGATGGCCATCACGAACGAAATCGATGGCGCCAGCAGGATGCGTAAGCAGGATCTGATTTTCGCACTGCTCAAAAACACCGCCAAGAAGGGCGAAAGCATTTACGGCGACGGGACGCTTGAAGTCTTGTCGGATGGTTTTGGCTTTCTGCGCTCACCTGATTCGTCTTACCTGGCTGGCCCGGACGATATCTATGTCAGCCCTTCCCAGATCCGGCGTTTCAACCTGCATACCGGCGACACCATACAGGGCGAGATACGCAACCCGAAGGAAGGTGAACGCTACTTCGCGCTGGTCAAAGTCGACAAGGTCAACAGCGAACCGCCGGAAAACAGCAAGCACAAGATTCTGTTCGAAAACCTGACGCCCCTGCACCCCACCCGCATGCTGGCGCTGGAACGCGACATCAAGGCGGAAGAAAATATCACCTCCCGCGTCATCGACATGATCGCCCCAATTGGCGCCGGGCAGCGCGGCCTGCTAGTCGCCCCGCCCAAAACGGGAAAAACCGTGATGCTGCAACACATCGCACACGCCATCACCTCCAATCATCCGGATGTAATTCTGATCGTCCTGCTGATCGACGAGCGGCCTGAAGAAGTCACCGAAATGACCCGCACGGTGCGCGGCGAAGTAGTGGCCTCCACCTTTGACGAACCCGCTACACGCCACGTTCAGGTCGCCGAAATGGTGATTGAAAAAGCCAAACGCATGGTTGAACACAAAAAAGATGTCGTGATTCTGCTCGACTCCATCACTCGTCTGGCGCGCGCCTACAACACGGTGGTTCCAGCTTCCGGCAAGGTGTTGACTGGCGGCGTGGATGCCAATGCCTTGCAACGCCCAAAACGTTTCTTCGGTGCGGCGCGCAATATCGAGGAAGGCGGCTCGCTGACCATTCTCGCCACGGCACTGGTTGATACCGGATCGCGCATGGACGATGTGATCTATGAAGAATTCAAGGGCACAGGCAACATGGAGGTCCATCTGGATCGCAAGATGGCCGAAAAACGTCAGTATCCCGCAATCAACGTCAATCGCTCCGGCACCCGCCGCGAGGAACTGCTGATCAAACAGGACCAGCTCCAGAAAATCTGGGTGTTGCGCAAGTTGCTTTATCCCATGGACGACTTGGATGCGATGGAATTCCTGCTCGACAAGATCAAGGCCACCAAAAACAACGGCGACTTCTTTGACTCCATGCGCAGAGCCTAAAGCACGCTTGCCAAGACCATGGCAAACGTGGATAATTGCGCAAATTTTTCGCGGCGACGTTCATACCTCGCCGTGTCACTGCAACAGGTTAGGATTTAGATCATGAAACCGGATACACACCCAAATTACGTGGAAATCACCGTCAAGTGCAACTGTGGCAACGATTTTCAGACCCGCTCAACCATGGGCAAGAACCTGAACGTTGAAGTTTGCTCGCAATGCCACCCCTTCTATACAGGGAAGCAGAAGGTTCTGGATACGGCAGGTCGCGTCGAGAAATTCCGTCAGAAGTATGGCATCAAGTAAGTCGCTTGATCCTACGAATAAAGGCAGCTTCGGCTGCCTTTTTCATTGGTGACTACCGATATGCCTTTTTTTAGCGACCCTCTAAAGCTCTCGCCACCGTCCCTGCCTCTCGCCTGGGTCGTGTTGCTATGCCTGCTCTGGACAATGCTGGGCCTGGTCGGCCATGACCCATGGAAGCCCGACGAAGCCTACGGATTCGGTCTGGTTTATTCTCTGCTGCAAGGCGGGGACTGGATCGTCCCGATGCTGGCGGGCGAAGCTTTCATGGAAAACCCGCCCTTTTACTACCTCACCGCCGCTGCGCTGGCAAAGGTGCTGGGAACATGGCTACCCCTGCACGATGGCGCACGCCTGGCGAGCGGTTTTTACATGTGCATCACCCTCGTCTTCACAGGACTGACAGGAAGAGAGCTATGGGGAAAAGGCTATGGCCGCATCACCGCTCTGCTCATGATCGCCTGCCTTGGACTGGTCGCCCGTACCCATCAACTGATTGCTGACACAGCCTTGCTGGCCGGACTCTCGCTGGCAATCTATGGTCTAACGCTTAGCCCGCGCCGCATTGTTCCGGCTGGAATGCTCATTGGAGTGGGTACAGGCTTGGGATTCATGGCAAAGGGGCTGCTCGCTCCCGCAATCGTGGCATCAAGCCTGATCCTGCTACCCGTCATCACGATCACCCTGCGCAGCCGTGCTTTCCTCGCAAGCACGCTGTTAGCCTTGCTGCTCGCTGCTCCCTGGCTGGTAATCTGGCCGACGCTCCTCTATCAACATGACCCCCTGCTATTTTGGGAATGGCTCGCACAAAACCGCCTGGCATCACTGTTCGGCATGCCAATTAAAGCGCAAATCAGCGATCACTGGTTTTTTCTCAAAAATATCGTCTGGTTTGCCTGGCCGGCATTGCCGCTGGCGGCTTGGACACTGTGGGCACAACGCAAGAGTATGCGCACGGAATGGCGTCGAATCGAAATTGCCCTGCCGCTCGGCCTGTTTCTCATTACCCTGGTTTTGTTGAGCCTTTTTTCCGAAGGCAGGGATGTCGAAACCTTGCCGCTACTCCCGCCGCTGGCGATTCTTGCTGCACCTGCCATTGCCTCCCTGCGCCGTGGCGCGGCCAATGCCCTGGACTGGTTCGGCATCATGACCTTCGGCGTCATCGCCTTCCTGCTCTGGCTCGGCTGGCTTTCCACCCTGACTGGCTATCCGCCAGCACTGGCAAACTGGTTCGAACACAAACTGCCTGACTATGTCATGCCAGTCAGCGGAATATCACTATTCGTCGCCCTCACCATTAGCGCCGCTTGGGCTTACCTGACCGTCAAAATGCAGCGAGGCGCATTGAGAGGCGTCGTGAATGCCGCCATGGGCATCACCCTGGTTTGGGGGCTGCTCGCGACACTCTGGCTGCCATGGCTGAACGAAGGGAAAAGCTACCGTCACATGATTGCAGACATGCAATCCACCCTGCCCGCAGATTACAACTGCATGGCCAGCCGAAACCTGGGCGAACCCCAGCGCGCCATGCTGCACTATTTCGCCAGCATACAAACCCTACGTGAAGAATTAACGCCAAATGACTGCCAATTTCTAATCACCCAGAACCTCGACCCGCTGGTAATCGAGGATACGTATAAGGACAGGCGCATTCTGTGGCAGGGCAGTCGCCCAGGGGACCGGTCTGAACTTTTTATACTGTTGGGAAAAACCAACACTATTGACTAACAATAACGTTGAGTCGGTTTTTTTTATGGGGATATGGTAGTATTTTCCCCGTTACTAATAACAATCCCGCTTCATACAAGCATTAAAATGTTCACAGGAGAAAATGAATGAAACCTGCCGTCATCTCTAAAATCACCCTTGGCCTGATCGTGGCTGCATTCTCCGGCGCAGCGCTGGCCAATAGCCATACCACCAAGAACCAAGGTTACTGGACTGATGCTCAAGGCACCGTCTGGAAGAACAGCTACAACGAATGCTGGAAAGATGCGCAATGGACGCCAGCAATGGCCATTGAAGAGTGTGATCCTGTAGCGAAAGCGCCAGAAGCACCAAAAAAAGCAGAAGCTGCTAAACCAGCGCCTGCCGGCCCTGAAAAAGTTGCATTCGAAAAAGTTACCCTGCAAGCTGAAACCCTGTTCGACTTCAACAAGGCTACGCTGCGCGCAGAAGGCAAAACCAAACTGAACTCCGACGTTGTGGCCAAGATGAAGCAATACCCACAAGTTGAAGTCGTGATGGTAACTGGCCACGCTGACCGTATCGGCAAGGATGCTTATAACCAGAACCTGTCCGAGCGCCGTGCTGCTGCAGTCAAAGACTACCTGGTCAGCCAGGGCGTAGAATCTAGCCGCCTGCAAACCGCTGGCAAAGGCGAAGCTGAGCCAGTTGCTGCTTGTAGCGATGTCAAAGGCAAGGAAAGCGGCAAGAACAAGAAATTGGTCGAATGCCTGCAGCCTAACCGCCGCGTAATGGTTGAAGTAATCGTTCAAAAGCCAACCAAGTAATCACTGGCTTCTGTTCAGAAAAGCCCCGCCTCGGCGGGGCTTTTTTCTTACCCTCATGCAACATTCAGACACCATCCTTGATGCCCGCTGGATAGTTCCGGTCGAACCTGCTCATCAGGTTCTGGAACATCACAGCATCGTTATTGCTGGCGATCATATCGCGGCCATTCTTCCCACACCGGAAGCTCACCAGCGTTTCACCACCGAAAAAACCATCAGCCTGAACAATCATGTACTGATTCCCGGCCTGATCAACCTGCATACTCACAGCCCGATGAGCCTGATGCGCGGCCTGGCAGACGACCTTCCCCTGATGGAGTGGCTGAGTCAGCACATCTGGCCCGCCGAAAGTCGTCATGTTACTTCCAGCTTCGTGCATGAAGGTTCGCTGCTGGCCTGCGCTGAAATGCTGCGCGGCGGCATTACCTGTTTCAATGACATGTATTTTCACCCCGGGGCTACCGCCGAAGCAGCCGTTCGTGCCGGCATCCGGGCAACCATCGGCCTCATCGCCATGGATATCCCCACCCCTTACGCCAGCGATGCCGACGACTACCTGCACAAGGGATTGCAAGCCCGCGACCTGTTTTCGTCCGAACCGCTGCTTTCATTCGCGCTTGCCCCGCACGCGCCTTACACCGTCAGCGACAAGACTTTCGGGAAAGTTCTGACCTACGCAGAGCAGCTCGAACTCCCCATTCACCTTCACGTTCAGGAAACGCTGGATGAAATATCCCAAAGCCTCCAGCAACACCACCAGCGGCCTATCCAACGCCTGCACCATCTTGGGCTGCTAGGGTCCAACCTGATTGCGGTTCACGCCGTCCATCTGCAGGAAGACGAAATGGGCCTGCTGGCCCGCCAGGGTTGCCATATCGCACATTGCCCGGTATCCAACCTGAAACTAGCCAGCGGCATCGCACCCATTCAAAAGCTCCGCGAACATGGCATCAACATTGGTCTCGGAAGCGATAGCGCGGCCAGCAACAATCGTCTCGACCTGTTCCAGGAAATGCGCTTTGCCGCTCTGCTGGCAAAAGGCTCAAGCGGCATGGCCGAAGCCTTGCCCGCTTTCGATACCCTGCGCATGGCCACACTGGATGGCGCCCGCGCCCTGGGTCTCGATGAACGCATCGGCTCCCTGACTCCCGGCAAGGCCGCTGACATCGTCGCTATTGACCTCGGCAGCCTGGAAATGCAGCCATGCTATGATATTGTCTCGCACCTGATCTACGTGGCTGGCAGGGAACAGGTCACCCACGTATGGGTTGGCGGCAAGCTCCGGGTTGAAAACCGCACCCTGCTCACACTCGATGAAATGCAACTCGTTTCGCAAGCCAGACGATGGAAAGAACGCATAGGAAATCCCACGCAATGAATGACGCCCCCCCGCTGAATGTCGATCATCAGGAACTGGATAAATTCAGTCAGCTCGCCCATCGCTGGTGGGACCCCAACAGTGAATTCAAGCCGCTGCATGACATCAACCCCCTGCGCCTCGAATACATTGATCAACTCACCGGAACCGGCGGACTGGCAGGCAAGCAGGTACTTGATGTCGGATGTGGTGGCGGCATCCTGAGCGAAAGCATGGCTGCACGGGGCGCCTCCGTTACCGGCATAGACCTGGGTGAAAAAGCACTAAAGGTCGCCCGCCTGCACCTGCTCGAAAGCGGCCAGCAGGTCGACTACCGGCTGGTCGCTGTGGAAGAACTAGCCCAGCAAACGCCACAGCATTACGATGTCGTGACCTGCATGGAAATGCTCGAACACGTCCCGGATCCCGCCAGCATCGTCAAAGCCTGCTGCCAACTAGTCAAACCAGGCGGCAAGGTTTTTTTCTCCACCCTGAATCGCAACCCGAAGTCCTACCTGTTTGCCGTCATCGGTGCTGAATACATTCTCAACATGCTGCCACGCGGCACGCACGACTACGCCAAGTTCATCAAACCCTCCGAACTGGCCAGGCACTGTCGCGCAGCCGACCTTGAGGTCACGGAAGTCACCGGCATGAGCTACAACCCATTCAGCAAACTTTACACGCTGGGCGACGACACCAGCGTCAACTATCTGATGGCATGCCAGAAGCCAACATGATTTCCAGGAAAATCGGCGCGGTACTGTTCGACCTCGATGGCACACTGGCCGACACCGCCCTTGACCTGGGATATGCACTCAACGAGCTACGCCGCCTCCATGGTCACCCACCACTACCCCATGCAACCCTCAGGCCCTACGCATCACACGGCACACAGGGACTGCTCGACATAGGCTTCAACCTCAGCACTCATGACCCAGCCTTTCCGGCACTGAGAGAAGAGTATCTGGCGCTCTACACCGCCAATCTCTGCCGCCACACCCGACTATTTGATGGAATGAGTGAAACCCTCGCAAACCTTGAATCACGCAAAATCCCTTGGGGCGTCGTCACCAACAAGCCCGCCCGCTTTACCGATCCACTCATGAGCGCACTCGGATTAAGTCAGCGAGCAGCCAGCATCATCAGCGGTGACACCTGCCCCCATCCCAAGCCCCATCCCGAACCTCTGCTCTGTGCCAGCCGAGAAATTGGCATACCCGCAGCATCCTGCGCCTATGTCGGTGACGCACATCGCGACATGCAGGCAGCCATCAATGCCGGGATGCTCCCCATCTTGGCCAGCTACGGCTATCTGGGCAAAAACGATCACCCTGAAACCTGGTCCGCCAGCCACATGATCCAGAACCCGCTGGATCTATTAAACCTGCTAAACGAGATGGCATGATAGAATTGCCGCTGGACTGAACTTTGTTAACACAACAAAGTCTCACGAAAGCTTGGGGGCGACCCGGTTTCGACGTGGGTTGCAAAGCAGCGTAGGGCATACCGAGGATCGGTCACCTCGTAAATACATCCGAAAAAAAATAGTCGCAAACGACGAATCATACGCACTGGCCGCTTAAGGCCTAGCCTCTGTACCGGAACGCTCATGGTCCGGGTCGGGTAAAACCGGCAGCAGAGTCACTTACATGAGATCGCGCCGGATCGGGTTACTTGATCCGGAGCTAAATCCAAGGTAACTCGCCCAACTCCAGCCTGTTCGATTGGCGTGACAAGGGTTAAAACCAAATAATCGGACTAAGTATGTAGAACTGCCTGTAGAGGGCTTGCGGACGCGGGTTCGATTCCCGCCGCCTCCACCAAATTGAAGGGCTCGGATAATCTCCGAGCCCTTTTTCTTGCCTGAAATCCCCACACCACGCGGGGTTTCGGCCGACCGTGCTGCGGGTGACGCATTGGCAAAAACCGCCGAAATCGGTGTTTTCCGCACCAGCCCAGTCTCTTTTCTCTGTTTGCCCTGCGGGTAGTCGCTGCTGAGAACCTCGGTTTTACGCGGGTTTGGCTTTGCCAGTTCGTTGTCAACCAACCCGACCGGTTGCCTTATTGCGTCAAGCTGATCAGGCATCAAACCCCTCGACCACTTGGCGTTGCAGAGCCCAATCCAGCGGCAGCGGATTGCGCTGAAACCACAACAGGCTCATGCATCGGGGCTGCTTACCGGCCAGAATACTCTGGATGGTGGCGGGCTCCAGCAGCGTCAGGCGCAGCAGTTCGTTGACCGTCGAGTGGTGTAAGCCTTCCAATTTGGCAATCTCACTGCCGCTGCCGACCCGCCCTTCATCGATCAGGCGTTGCCAGTGGAAGGCGCGCGACAACGCCACCTGCAGCGGGTTGTCATGTTGACTGCCGCCACTGTTGCCGTTGCCCGGTACAGCACCTTCCCCGCTCGCCACAACTTCTGGCCGCACGATCACCTTGCTGACACCGCGCCTCCTGATTTTCAGCGGGATGAAGGTCGACAGTTTTACCGCCCCATCTTCCCGCCGCTGCATAGAGACCGGCGCGCCGGTTGTTCGAATCCGCGTCATATCGTCACCTCCAGTTCAGCCAATTCAGCACCGATGGTGCCGGGGATCAATTCGCAGGCCAGTTCCTGCCAGCCGCTGTCGCGCCAGATGATTTCCATCCCGGTGTCACCGAGCACGATTCGCTCGATCAGCAACTGCACCAATCGGCACTGTTCTGCCGGGAACAACTGCGGCCACATCGTCGCCAATTGGCGCATCGGCAACACCACCTCGGGTTCAGAAATTCCTGGGTGCTGCGTTTTGATCAGACCCCACACCGCCTGCACGACGTGTGGTGCCGACAGCGCATCCTGCACCTGCGCGACCACCAACTCCTCGATGGGCTCGGCAGGCAGCGAGCCGAACCGACTGGCCCACGCGCCAAAGCGACGATCCCGACCGGCCGTGTAATAGCGATAGGGCTTGCCCTTCTTGATCGTGTAGGTCGGCATCAGCCGTTCACCATCGGGTGTGAACAACAGGCCGCGCAGCAAGACAGGTTCTTTGTCCCGGTTCTTCGTGTCCTGCCGCCGCCCTTGAGGATTGGACGCGATGAGCGCGTGCGCCGCATCCCACTGCGCCTGCGTGATGATGGCCTGATGCTGGCCGGGGTGGCTCTGCCCCTTGTGGACGATCTCACCCCGAAATATCCGGTTGTACAGCATCTTGTAGATGGTCTGTTTGCAGAACGGTTTACCGCTTTTGGTGACGATGCCCTCGGCGGCGTAGTTGCGCACCATCATCGTGGCCGAACGCACGGTCACGAAGTCCTCAAAAATACGCCGGACGATGGCGGCCTCGCGCTCGTTGATGACCAGCAGCCGGTTGTCCACGTCGTAGCCCAGCGGCAAGGGACCGCCCATCCACATTCCCTTGGCCTTGCTGGCCGCGATCTTGTCGCGGATGCGTTCGCCGGTGACTTCGCGCTCAAACTGCGCAAATGACAACAACACGTTGAGCATCAACCTGCCCATCGAGGTCGCAGAATTGATCTGCTGCGTCACGGCGCTGAAACTGACCCGACAGCGGTCGAAAGTTTCCACCATCCGTGCAAAGTCGGCCAGCGACCGCGATAGCCGATCAATTTTGTAGACGACCACGATATCGACCTTGCCCACCTCGATATCCGCCATCAGGCGGCGCAAGGCGGGCCGATCCATATTGCCGCCGGAGAAACCGCCATCGTCGTAATGATCTGCCACCGGAATCCAGCCTTCGTGCGTCTGACTTTTGATGAAGGCGTGGCCCGCTTCCTTCTGCGCATCGATGGAATTGAAAGATTGGTCGAGTCGCTCGTCGCTGGATACCCGGCAGTAAACGGCGCAGTGTTTGGGGGGAACAAGAATTGGCGCACTCATCGCGGCACCCCTTTGCTATTGATCAGCCCGAAGAACTTCGGCCCTGACCACTGCGTACCGGTGATGTGGCGCGCTGCCGCCGACAGGCTTTTGAACAGTTGCCCATCCAGTTCGTACAAACCGGCAGGCGTGACCGTGACGCGGTATTCGCGCTCATCCCATTCACGAACCAACGCGGTGCCAGGCATCAGATGAAATTCAGTGCCACGCCCGCCTTTCTTGGCGATGGCGATCTTCGAATGCTTGGCACCACAATCGGCCAGATGGCGGCGGATGCCTGCGGGCAACTCTCCGTAGGCCAGTTCTTGTATCCGGTAAGCGATGCGTGATTCGATGTAACTGCGATTGGTGTGGGTGGGCCGTCGGGGAAAGTGCTCGTCCCACAGCACCCACAATGCCTTCATCTGCGTATTGGGCAGCGCCGCCAACTGCGCGGCGATGCTGGCTTGCTGATCTGGCTGCATCATCAATCCTCCCACACGGCGGTGCCGCCCAGCGTGATCCACAGACGGCAGTCGTCCTCGGTGGCCATTTCGCGCACGGGTAATCCCGTCGCGCGGTTGGTGCCTGATTTGCCGGTGTACCAATAGGTGCGCCCGTCGTGGATAACCCGATACGGGCCGTGAGTGTCGCCATCGAACTCGATGTTCATCATTCCGCGTGGGCGGTGGTTGGCGTCTGTCACCTGTGCCCGAAGGCTTGTAATTGTGCTCATTGAAATCTCCTTGTTGAGAGTGGTTTGCGGACCTCCATGAACGCGCTGTGGCGGGCACAAGCCAAGTCAAACGTTGCTATTTGTCGCGGCACTGGGACACTCAGCCGCACCAAGCTCGGCGCAGGTTTCGGGGTGGGTGTCGGCTTTCCGCGATGCCTTTCACGGTCAGCGCCGACGGGCATTACGTGGCATCAGCAGAGTGGGCGCATCGAATGATCCAAGGCCACGCCCGGGCGCTCGGCGGATATGCCACGACTGCCCGCTGCTCGCCCCTTCGTTCATCAAGCGCTCGGCACTTCTGCGGCAAGCTCAGATCGGGCAGACTCAAGCAGCTCGTGCGGAATCTCGATGTTGAATTTGTACTCGTCCTCGTGGCGACGGCTGTTCTGGTGCCTGGTTGCGGCGGCGCGTGCGAACAGGTTCATGACCGGCATCAACTGCTCGTGCAGTTCGATTTCTGCAATCACCGCGCGGGCGTGAATGAAGGCGCGCTCGGCGTCCCTGATCTGTTCAGGCAACTCCTTGTTTCGGAGAGCAACGGCATTGCGTTGCTGCTGCAAATTGACCATCGACGCATGGGTCAGGCGCAATTCCACTTCAAGCCGGGTCAGTGACTCCGGAACGACGAAATCGCCTTCGGTGGCGATCATCTGCCGGGACGCGGCATTCGTTTCTGCCGCCATTCGGGTTTCAGCATCGACCGCCCGTTTCTCCACCTTGACGATCAAGGCTTCGGCCTTGTGGTGCTCGGTCGCCAGCGACCGGCGCTGCTCGACCAGACGCAGCAGTGTTGCTTGGGTTTCGTCATAGCGCTGCGGCGCTTCCAATATTCGGCGTAGCGGCTGCAGTCGGGATTGGATCTGGCTGACGTCGCTTGCCAGCTGATTAACGCGGTTGAAGCATTCGGACACCACCTTGTGCTGGCGGCTTTGCTTCTCGGTGTTGCTGAGGGCGTAACAACTCGCCGCATCACGGATCTGTTGGTAACTGGCGTTCTCCTTGTCGTACTCGGCCTTTGCTTTGGCCAGTTCATTTTGTGTGGCATCAAGCTCGCGATGGGTGTCGTCGAACTTGGCCTTGATGGCGTCGTAGTAGCCGTTGGTCTTTTTGCGGAAGGGGTTGAGCTTCATCGTGGGTTCTCCAAGGGTTGATGATTCGGGGGTCGAAATCGCACAAACAGCGACCGGTTTGCACACCGTCAAATGGTGACAACAGAGACTGGTTTGGTCGATCAGGGAGTTGAGGGCGACAGCGGGCGCGTGACCGCTTTTGCCAGCGAGTGCGGTTTCCAACGGTCAACCTTCCGAATTCCTAGGCCAAGGAGAGCAATGCCGCCGCCCGCAGTCCACGGTTTCGATCATTCGGCCATTTCACCTGTTTGCGCACCGATGAAAAGCCGCGAAAAATCTCGTTCATCGCGTGCCACTGAGCCCCATTGACGGACAGCAAGGGCATGCCGAACTGATCGGAGAAATCGCCATGAATACTGTCCCTCAACCGGAATTACTCACCCCACGCCAACTGGCCGCCAGATGGGGCTTGAGCGAAAAAACACTGGAGCGCTGGCGCATGCTCGGCAGCGGCCCGGTGTTCCTGAAACTTGGTGGCCGCGTGCTGTATCAGGTGGTTGAAATCGAAGCGCACGAGCTCAAGCGCACCCGTCGATGCACCGCAGGCAACCAGCCCGCCGCCGAGGTGTGGGCGTGATGAACCGCAGCGAGCGCCGTCAGCGCCAACGCATCACCCGACAACTGCAGCAAGCGATAGCCAGCAACGGCATTGAGTCGATGCTGTCCCGCCTGTTCGGCGCGACTGAGTGGCGCTACGACGAACAAGAAAAGCTGTGGATCGTGCCGGATATCAAATACCGGGGCGCTGGCCGCGAGTTCTATTGCGTGCGCGCTGATGGCAGCTGGTTCAAGGCACGACTCAGCCAGGAGCACACCCAATGACGGATGCCACTCCTGCAAATACCGTTCAACTGCCCCACGTCTATTTCGATTTCAACGATGCGGCTGACGTCTCGCAAGTAGCGCATTACGACAAAGATGATCTGCGTGCGCGCCTGCTGGATCGGCTGGAGATGGTTCTCGTTTATCTGTTCCCGCACGGCAAACGCCAGGGGTCGCACTTTGTGGTCGGCAACCTGCAGGGCGATCCCGGCGACAGTCTGGTTATCGAGCTGGACGGCGCCAAGCGCGGCATCTGGATTGATTTCGCCACCGGCGAATCCGGCGACCTGTTGGCACTGTGGGCCGCCGTGCGCGGATTTACATTGCCGCGCGATTTTGGCGACTTGCTGAATGACGTGGGCGACTGGTTGGCAGTGCCACGCCCCATCGCTGCAAATAGCACCAAGCCCGACGTCGCCCAAGACGATCTCGGCCAGCACAGCGCCAAGTGGGACTACCTGAGTGCCGACGGCGAACTGCTGGCCTGCGTCTATCGCTACGACACGCCGACCGGCAAGCAATACCGACCGTGGGATGTTAGGACGCGTTCAATGCGCATGCCGGAACCGCGACCGCTGTACAACCTGCCCGCCATCAAGACGGCTGATGCGGTCGTGCTGGTCGAGGGTGAGAAGTGCACGGATGCTCTGATGCATGTCGGCATCGCCGCCACTACCGCAATGGGTGGCGCGGCCACCACCATCGACAAGACCGACTGGTCGCCACTGGCAGGCAAGACCGTCGCGGTCTGGCCCGATCACGATGCGGCGGGAGCCAAATACGCTGATGCCGTGATTGCCAAGTTACGCAGCATCGGCGCGCAAGTACGGCGCGTCACTGTGCCGAGGGATAAACCGAAGAAATGGGATGCCGCCGATGCCGTGGCTGAAGGCTTCGATGTCGAGGCACTGCTTGCCGCATCGACCCAAGTAAACGGCAAAGCCAGCCAGCCATTCGATGTTACCCAGTGGCGCGCGGCTGAACGCTTCACCGGCGAACCCAAACCCCGACGCTGGCTGGTCGAGGGTGTGTTTCCGCTGGCGCAAGCCGCGCTGGTTGCTGCGGGTGGTGGCGTCGGTAAATCCTTCCTGCTGCTGGCCTTGTCACGCGAGGTGTCGGCGTTTGATGGTTCGTGGCTCAATGCGCCGATGCTGTTCGGCGGCACGCTGACCGGTCACGGCGTGGCGATTTACGTCACCGCCGAGGACGACGCCATCGAAGTCCACAACCGCCTCAACGCGCTGGGGCCGATTCCGGAACGGCTATACGTACTGCCGCTGCCCGATGCTGGTGGTGCCGTCGCGCTGTTCGCTCCCGATCCCGCGACACGCGGCCCGTCCGTCACCACGGCGTGGGCGGCACTGGAACAACAACTGAAATCGATGGCCGGGTTGATACTGGTCGTCCTCGACCCACTGCAACCGCTATGCGCGCTGGATCTGAATGTGCCGGAGAATGCACAGTTCGTCTGCTCTCGCCTGGCGGCGCTGGCGGCCAGTACCGGTGCCTCGGTGATCGTGTCGCACCACTTTGCCAAACGCGAGGCCTCTACGCCTGAGCAAGCACGTGAAGCCATTCGCGGCACGGGCGGATTGGTCGATGGCGTGCGCTCGGTCTACGCACTGTGGAACCCGAAGGAGATGGACGCCAAGACCATCTGCAAAACCTTGGGTGAGTCGTTCGAGCGTGGCCGAGTGGTGATGGGCGGTGTGGTCAAGGCCAACGGCCGCGCCAATCTCAAGGTCGCCACCTTTTTGCGCGACACCCGAGGCCTGTTGGTGGATCGCAGCCACGAACTGGTGCGCGCCCGACAGCCTGATGCGGACTTGCTGCCCGCACTCAAGATCGCCATTGCCCGTGCCGCCGTCGAGGGGCGGCCATACACCAAAACCGGCGGCAACGGCGTTTATGAACGACGGCACGAACTGCCGGAAGCCTTCCACACCATTGGCAAGCATCGGCTGGCCGAGTGGGTGGGCGCATTGCTCGACCGCGAGGAACTGGTGATGGCGATGGCCGAGGGCTCGAAGCTGGTCAAGTGGCTGGACGTGCGGGATGGGCCGGTTGCGCGCGGTGAGGCCGTGTTCATCACTGGGCATTTGAGCCGTTCCCAGCCCGGTATGAAGGATGGTGCGTGATCGTTCCCAGGCCTCAGCAATCGTTCCCGGCGTCCCGGTTCCCGACCGGGAACGAATACCCCTCTGGGAACGATTGAAGCCAGACCCCACGCGGGTTTAATCGTTCCCGGTCGCTATCCTTCCCGGCAAGGGGGTGGGAACGATCAAACCCAGTGTTTACGGTGCTTTCCCGGTTCCCGGTGGCGTCTCTCTAAAGAGAGAGTGAGCATTGGGAATGCTCATCTCACTCGACTTGGCTGGTCTGACCGGTTAGACACAAAACATGAATCTTGCCAAATTTTGCCAAACCGACTAATCTTGAGCCATGAGCACAATGAACATTTCCCTACCCGACACGCTCAAGTCCTTCGTGGATGAGCAGGTCAGTCAAGGCAGCTACGGCACGAGCAGCGAATACGTGCGTGAGCTGATCCGCAAGGATCAGGATCGCTTGCACCTGCGCGGCCTCCTGCTCGCGGGCGCGGCGTCTGCACCTGCAGCCCCCGTCGATCCGGCCTACTTTGAAGGGCTGCGTGATCGGGTGCGCAAGGCAGCCAAGGTTGGCGTTCGCGGGTGACGGCCAAGCCTGTCGTTCCGCGTGAGCTGGCCAACCGGGACATCGACGACGCGATTGCCTACTACCTCAGCGAAGGTGCTGAACAAGCGGCGCTCGGGTTCATTGATGCCTTGGAGCAGGCCTATGCGCACATCAGTCGCCACCCCGCTACCGGATCGCCACGCTACGCCCATGAATTGAACCTGCCCGGTCTGCGTTTCTGGCCGCTGGCACACTTTCCCCACCTGGTGTTTTACGTCGAGCGTCCAGCGCACATTGATGTCTGGCGCGTGCTGCACGGTCAGCGCGACATCCCGGCGTGGATGCAGGAGCCCGACACCTTCTGAGTCTCGCCCAGGCGAAAGGGGTCCTTCCTGGCGAGATTCCGATACGGGAGGCGACAGCGCGGCATTGCGCTACCGTCAGGTTGCAAACCGAGGTTTGCAGGGTTTGCAGTTTGCACCCCGGCAAGGGTGGGAGTTGAATTCACACCCTTTGAACCCAAAACGGCCACCCCTTGCAAAGCCAATGCTGGCGCGGATTGTCGACGATTTCGACACCAAAAACAGGCAAAACGGCCACCGAGAAATTTGGCTGAAAAAATAGGGCGTCAATTGAACTGACACCCTTTGCGCAGTCGCCCGTCAGGCGATGCGATAGACCCGTTCACCACCAGCCACCTTGCTGGATACCACGTTGAGCCCGAGCTTCTTTCTCACCATCCCGGACAACGCGCCCCGGATCGTGTGCGGTTGCCAGCCCGTGCAACACATCAGCTGAAAAATCGTCGCACCGTCGGGGTTCTGCAAGGCGGCCACCACTTTCGCCAGCTTGGTGCCGGGGCGACAGGGCTGAACGCTATCGCGTGCAGGGGAGTCGTCGATTGGTGGCGGCCGGGATGGTCGATGCTGGCCAATGGTGGCGTATCCGGCATCTGTCAGCAGGTGGCCGTCGCCCGCCTCGACGATCCAGCCACGCTTCAGCAACCCGTTGAGGGTATTTGCACGCGCGCCAGCTTGCAGGGTGGCAGGCACGGCGATGTTGCCTTCGGGGTGCCGGGCAGCGGATCGGATAATCATCGACTGGGTTGGGGTGAGTTTTTGCAGGGTGATCATTGTCATCGCCTCACTCCTGTTCGCCGCCAAAGATCGCCAGCAGATCATCGAGCGCGGTTTCCAACCGCCCGAGGTCGCCAACGTGACCCCAGTGGATGGCATCCGGGTCGTGGCTAAAGTGATCGTCGGCCAGTTGCTGCAGCCGTGCCAGCTTGGCGTGGATGGCGGCAGTGCGGGCGAGGTAGGCGTCGAGGGCGGTTTGTTGGGTGTGTTGGGTGTTCATCGCGGGCTCCGTGGTTGATTAACGACACCACCATGAACGCGCTGTTTGATCAGTAAGCCAAGACCAAGCGGGCAAAAAGTGCGCTCGTCATGTGGTTTTCATAGCCACAATGCCGGCACTCTGATAGACTTTCAACGATTTAAGACGACTATAAAGGTCAACGCTTGAGTGCCAATGCCATGAACACCGAACCGTGGGTTACAGCCGAACAAGTTGCCCAGCACTTGGGCGTGGTGAAAGACACCGTCTACCGCTGGCGCGAGCGCAAAGGCCTGCCTGCGCACAAGATCGGGCGGTTGTGGAAATTCCAGCTCTCTGAGGTCGATGAATGGGTGCGCGCGGGCGGCGCAGATGAAGAACAACGCAGCGATGGCCAAACGCCATCGCTAAAGAACTAAGGGGATGGGCTGAATGCCAACATTGAACTGGATCGGCAAAGAAGCCGTCGTCAAACACCACAAGAACGTGCCGTTTCGTCTGCTGGAACCGGTGGCTGATCTTTCCTGCGGCCCGGCGGATTCGGGCAACCTGATCGTGCAGGGCGACAATCTTCATGCGCTCAAGGCGCTGTTGCCACGCTATGCGGGGAAAGTGAAGTGCATCTACATCGATCCGCCGTACAACACCGGCAACGAGGGCTGGGTCTACAACGACAACGTCAACAGTCCGGAAATCCGCCGCTGGCTGGGCGAGGTGGTCGGCAAGGAAGGTGAAACGCTGGATCGCCACGACCGATGGTTGTCGATGATGTATCCGCGCCTCGTGTTGCTGAAGCAGTTTCTGCGCGATGACGGGGCCATCTTCGTATCCATTGATGACAACGAGGTGGCAACACTGCGGCTGTTGATGGATGAGATCTTTGGGGCGAAGAACTTTGTGGCCTCAGTAATCTGGAACATGATGGACAGCCCGAAAAATAGCGCTCGGCATCTCAGTGAAGACCACGAGTACGTCGTTCTGTATGCAGCGAACAAAGACAAATGGCGGCCGAATCCGCTGCAGCGCAGTGAGGCGATGATTGCTCGCTACAAAAATCCTGACAACGATCCACGTGGCCCATGGTTGCTTGGTGATCTGGCAGCACGCAATTTCTACGCCCAAGGTCGATATGCAATTGCTACACCGTCAGGGAAAGTGATAGATGGCCCACCATCAGGAAGCTATTGGCGTGTCAGTGAAGAAAAGTTCTGGGAGCTTAATCGAGACAACCGAATTTGGTGGGGGAAAACTGGCAGCAATCGCCCGGGCATCAAGCGTTTTCTCACCGATGTGAAAGATGGTGTCGTTCCACGGACGCTATGGCCGTGGCAGGAAGTTGGCAGCACGCGACATTCGAAACAAGAAATAAGCCAAATCCTCAATCTCGGCGCATCCAGCGATCTTTTTGTTACTCCAAAGCCAACTGCATTGATCCAGCGAATTCTTCAGATCGCCACCGACAAAGATTCGCTGATTCTTGATAGTTTTGCGGGTTCAGGCACCACGGGGCACGCGGTCTTAAAGCAAAACGCCGAGGATAGCGGTTGCCGCCGATCAATCATGGTTGAAATGGATGAGGGCATCGCTCGCAACCTCACCGCTGAGCGGGTCAAGCGCGTTGCCACCGGCTACACCAACGCCAAGGGCAACGCCGTCGAAGGTTTGGGCGGCGGCTTTCAGTTCTGCCGCCTGTCTGCCGAGCCGCTATTCACGGCCGAGGGGCAGATTCGCTCTGATGTCACTTTTGCCCAACTGGCCGAATTCGTGTGGTTTGCCGAAACCGGCAGTGGTTACACCGGTCAAGGAAATTCACCGCTTCTGGGAGCACATGAGGGACGCGGCATCTACCTGCTCTACAACGGCATCCTCAAGGACAAGTCCATCGCCGGCGGCAATGTGCTGACCGGGCCGGTGTTCGATGTGCTGCCGAAATTTGCCGGCCCCAAAGTGATCTTCGCCGCCGCCAACCGCATGGGCGGCCGCGCGGCGCGTGAGGGCATCACCTTCAAGCAAACCCCTTACGCACTGGAGGTGTAAGCCATGACCACATTCGCACCAAAAACCTACCAGTCGCAAGTGCTCGACAGCGTGGAGGCTTACTTCAAGGCTTGCCACGAACTGCCATCACCGTCGATTGCCTTCACCGCCACCACAGAACGCCTGTGGGGGCGTGGCAACACCTACAACCCGCTATCGGGTTTCCCGTCCGATATGCCGTACTTCTGCCTGCGCGTGCCCACCGGCGGCGGCAAGACCTGGCTGGCGGCGAAGAGTGTTCAACTCGTCAACACGCATCTGCTACGTTGCGAGCACAGCGTCATTCTGTGGTTGGTGCCGTCGAAGCCGATCCGCGAGCAGACTTTGCGTGCCTTGCGTGACCGCCAGCACCCCTACCACACCGCATTGCGGGAAGCTGGCCCGATCACCGTGCTAGACCTGGAAGAAGCCAAGAGCGTCACCCGCGCCACGCTGGACACCTCGACAACAATCATCGTCGCCACCCGGCAGGCGTTTCAGGTGGAGGAGGAGGAATGCCGCAAGGTGTACCAATCCAGCGGCGCGCTGATGCACCACTTCGACAATCTGTCGCCCACGCAGCGGGACGAGTTGCTGACCGAAGGCGAAGGCACGGATCGGATCACGCCCTATTCTCTGGCCAACGTACTGCGTCTGCGTCGGCCCTTCGTGGTCGTCGACGAGGCGCACAACAACCGCACCGAACTGGCCTTCGACATGCTGGCGCGCTTCCGCCCCAGCGGTGTGATGGAACTGACCGCCACGCCCGATCTGGAGCGCACACCAAGCAACGTATTGCACAGCGTATCAGCCGCCGAATTGAAGGCGGAAGAAATGATCAAGCTGCCGGTGGTGCTCGAAACGGAGCCGAACTGGCAACAGTGTCTGGCCGACGCCATCGGTCGCCGCGATGCCTTGCACAAGTTGGCCGACGACGAACGTCGAGCGGGTGCCGCCTATTTGCGTCCGCTGGTGCTGATTCAGTCGGAGCCGCGCCGGGCGGGCGTGGATACGCTGGATTTCGAGCGTGTGAAGAACGAGCTAATCACCAACCACGGCATTCCGGCCGGCGAAATTATCGTGGCGACCGGCGAAGAAAAAGGTCTGGAACAGGTCGACGTGGATTACAAGCTGGGCATTGCCGACCCAAGCTGCCCGGTGAAGTTCGTCATCACCCAGAAGGCGCTGGCCGAAGGTTGGGACTGCCCCTTTGCCTACATTCTGGTCAGTATGGCCTCGCTGCATTCGGCCACGGCGGTCGAGCAGTTGCTTGGGCGCGTATTGCGTCAACCGGGCGCGAGTCATCGGCAGGCGCGAGCGCTGAATCAGTCCTACGCCTTCGTGGTCTCGCGCAATTTTGCCGAAACCGCCAGCGCCTTGCGTGACCGCTTGGTGGCTGGTGCGGGTTTCGAGCGGCGCGAGGTGAACGAGTTCGTGACCGCTGCCAAGGCCGAACAATCGCGACTGGATCTGGAAGGCCATGCCGGGCGCGTTGTCGTTCGGCCGGTGGCGATTACCTTGTCGGAGAAGCCCGATCTCAAGAGCGTGCCCAAGCTGATCCGCGACAAGGTGAGTTGGGATGGCAAGCTGAATACGCTGACCATCAGCACTCCGCTGACCGAAGATGAGGCCGAAACACTCAAGGCATCGGTCACCTCAGAAACAGCGGCGGCGGCCATCGTTGAAGCCGCCGAAGTCAGCCGCACCACGGCCATCGAGTTTTTTCAGACGCCTGCTGAACTCGGCGAACGCTTCCGCGTGCCGCAACTCGCGCTGCGCATTCAGGGTGAGTTGGCTTTGTTCGATGATCCGGAGGTGCTGGAGTATCCGTGGGATCTCTCGCCTTACGATGCAGCGCCAACGGCCGACGATCTCTCCGCGCTCGGCGCGGGCCTGAAGGTTTCGGAGGGCGGCGAGATCGATGTGGACGCTGCCTCTGGCCGCGTCATTTCACGCTTCTTGCCCGATCTGCAGCGCGACTTGGGCCTGGTGTACCAACCGGAAAACTGGGATGAAATTCGCCTCGCCACCTGGCTTTGTCGCAACTTGCCGGAGCAATCCCTTACCCACGCGAGCAAGCAGGCCTTCGTTGCCGCGTGGCTGACCGATTTGCTGCGCCGGGACTTTGTCACACTGGCCCGCGCCAATCTGCAGAAGTTTCTAATTCGCAATCGCCTTGAGGCGCGTATCCGCGACTTGCGCAAACAGGCGGTGGGCAAGGCATTCCAGCAAACGCTATTCAGTGAGGACGCCGCATCTCGCGTCGCGGTGAGTGACCAATACGCCTTCGATTTTCACCCGCATGCCTATGCACCCAGTCGCGACTATGACGGCCGCTTGGGTCACTTGGATTTCAGGAAGCACTACTACGGGCGCATTGGCGATTTCGATAGCAAGGAGGAATTCGAGTGCGCCTGCTGGCTGGATATTCAGGCGCAGCAGGGTCGTATTCAGTTTTGGGTGCGCAATCTGGTGCGGCGCGAAGGGAGTTCGTTCTTCCTGCAAAAAGCAGACGGGCGTTTCTACCCGGACTTTCTATGCCAGCTTCCCGGAAAAGATGACAAATCCGGACCAATTCTCGCCGTCGAATACAAAGGTGCCGACCGCTGGTTGTCGGCCGAGGATGACCGCTTGATTGGCGGGCTGTGGGCCAATCTTTCTGAGGGGCGTTGTCGATTCGTGATGGTCAAGGACAAGCGCTGGGATGGGATTGAGGAGCATCTGAAATGACGCCAAATCAAACCCAGACTTCTGTCCCGTTTCTCGTTGTGGAGGTGTCGCGCAAATGAGTGATTTGAAGAAGCAATACGCGCTTTGGGATGAGTTTCTTGCCGTGTGGCCGCTGTCGCGCCTGACCACGATGACGCTGGATGACTACACCCAGGCCGGGTCGAAAGACAGCTTTACCTACTGGATCGAATCCCGGCTAGACGAGTTAGGCAGCATCTGGGGTGGCTCGTCGTTCAAATTTGGCGTGTTCTCGCGCAAGGACACCGACGAAAAAACGAGTGACGCCAAGCTGAGCTATTCCGATACGCACGGCTGGTATTCCTCGCTGGGCGCATCGGCGGAAGATGCCTTCGTGTTGGTGCGTGGTCATGTGGCGCAAGTAGCATCTCTGGCCGCGCAAGGCGATCTTGATGGCATCGAGAAATTTGAACATCTTGGCGAAGCCTACAAGTGGAAGATCGCCTTCCACTATCAGAATCGTCAATCGTCCGTGATCGTCGATATTTTTAAGAAGGCACCGCTGGCGGTCTTCGTAGGCGATACGGCGGCCCGCAGCATGGCGGTTTTGCAAAAGGCGGTGGTGGCCAAACGCCCTGCCGAGCTAGGCATTCTGGAATTCGGGCGGCAGGTTTGGGAGGCGTGGAGTCTGAAGAATCTGGCGATCTGGAAGCTCTCGCATGGTGATCAACCATTCACGAGTGCTGAGCGGCAACAGCTTCTGGATGGCCTGCTGGTGGCGGTACACCGCGACACCGGCAAAGAGCAAGGTAAGAAGTTCGTCGAGGCACCTGTCGGCACCCTGTTTTTCCTGTGCCACGGCAATAGTCCACAGCGCATCGGGCAGTTTACGTCGGAGGCGTTGCCTTGCGACAAGGGCGATGGTTGGCTCCAACGCAGTTACCGTGTGCTCAAGCCTGCGCAGCGCTCGGATCGCTACACAGTCAACTCCAAGTACTGGTCGCCACAAGGCAATTCGACGTTTTCACTGGTAGGCGGGCACGATCTACCTGAGTTTGAAAGCACTTTGCTCAAACCCTATTTCGGCACCGATTTGGCTGAACTGGCGGGTATGGCTGGCGAACCAATTGAAGCGGCCAGTCTGAAAATCGCTCCCTTGCCTAGCCTCTCGACCCCATTGCCAGTTACTGCCACCAAGCCAATTGATACAGCCCTGAATCGCATCTATTACGGGCCGCCCGGAACCGGCAAGACTTACACCCTTACTCGCTTGCTGAAACAAGATTACGAGCAGGCGATGCAGTCGGTGTCACCCGAAGAGTGGCGCAGCCAGGTCATCGCGGAAAAGATCGCCGTACTCAAGTGGTGGGAGTGCGCCGCAGCGGCACTGTACGACCTCGGCGGCAAGGCCAAGGTGAGTGAAATTGCCGAACACCCATTTATCCACGCCATTGTCTCGGCCAATGGCTCGAACCGCAATGTGCGGCAAACACTGTGGCGCACCTTGCAGAACCACACGGTGGATGAGTCGGCCACGGTGAAGATGAAGAAGCGACTGAGCCCCGCCGTATTCGATAAGTCCACCGAGTCGGTATGGCAGTTTGCTGGAGACTGGCAGGATGCCTGCGAGGATCTGATTGCACTGGTCGATCAACTGAAGGCTGGCCACCAGAATGCGGGAGCGGTGCAACGCTACAGTTTCGTCACCTTCCATCAGTCCTATGGCTATGAGGAATTCGTCGAGGGTTTGCGACCGGTGCTGAATGACGATGCCGAGGCTGGTGAAATTCAGTACGAGATTCGCCCGGGCGTGTTCAAAGAGTTGTGTCGCAAAGCGCGGCTCGCACCGGATCAACGCTTTGCGATGGTGATCGATGAAATCAATCGCGGCAATATCAGCAAAATCCTCGGTGAATTGATTACGTTGATCGAAGCCGACAAGCGCGACCCGCTCGATGGCAGCAGGCCTCCCGCCGAAGTCACGCTGGCCTACTCTGGAGAAAAGTTTGCTGTGCCCGCCAATGTGGACATCATCGGCACGATGAACACGGCGGATCGCTCGCTGGCCTTGCTGGATACGGCTCTGCGACGGCGCTTCGATTTCGTGGCTTTGATGCCCGACACCCGGCATGAAAAAGACCCCGCCGATCCCGACAGCGCGCCACTGGCCGGTCTGGTGGTCACGCTCGACTCCGGGCTCATTGATGTACGGAAGATGCTGCATCGAATCAATCAGCGGGTTGAGGCGCTGTACGACCGCGATCACTGCATTGGTCACGCCTACTTTACGGCGTTGGCGCAGGTGCCTGATGGCGATGTGCGGTTTGCAGCCTTGGAGCAGGTATTTCGCAATCGTATCGTGCCCCTGCTGGAAGAGTACTTTTTCGAGGACTGGCAGAAGATTCGGCTGGTGTTGGGAGACAACCAGAAGAAAAACGAGCAAACGCACTTCATCCGCGAAAGCCAGGATCACGAGCAAGACTTGAATAGTCTGTTTGGCAGCGATCATGGTCTGGACGCCTATGGCACCAAGCGGCGTTACTCCGTGCAAGAAAGTGCGTTCTCGAAGCCCGATGCCTACATCGGCATCTACCAGACGCTGATCTCCTGACAGCCAAGGGAATGCGTATGAGCGGCATCACGATCTACGAATTCGATGTGCTGGTGCCGTCAGTGCTGGGGTTCAGCGAGACCGAAGGTTTGCGCGGCGTCCCGCCCACCGTGTTCAATTGGCTGGAATTGCAGTGCTTGCGCACCGCCGAGCAAGGCGAAGCGGCATGGTTGCGGCTGACTCAGCGGCGTGGACGCCGATCCGTTCAGGTAACGAGTTTTGTGGGTGTCATTCGTGCGCCCGACGGGTACCAGATCGAAGTGTTGCCCAAGGTGGCCAAGGCCATCGGCGGCGGTGACAAGGAGGCAAGGCAACTGCTGATCGAGATGCTGCGCTGTCTGGGCGGTTTCCGCCATATCCAGACCGACAGCGCCAAGCTTGCCGCCGCGCGAATGCCCTTGCTGGAGGTCTTCATCGGGGAGTTTTTGCGGTCGGTGGAACAGATCGTCAAGCGTGGTCTGCGCAGCGATTACACGAGTCGTCAAGACAACTTGTTTGCGCTACGTGGCAAGCTACTGGTGTCTCAGAACTTGCATCAGAATCTGTGTCGGGCGGATCGGTTTTTTACTGAACACGACGAGTTTTCGACCAACCGTCCCGAGAACCGGTTGCTGTATTCGGCGTTGCGTTGCGCGCTGTTATTGTCGGCATCACAAGCGAATCAGCAGCTTGCACGTGAACTCTGTTTCGTCTTTGCCGATGTACCGCCTTCTAGTCAGTTTGGGCAGGACTTCCAGCGGGTGCGGTTGGATCGGGGCATGGGTCATTACGCAGACGCGCTCGCTTGGGCACGCCTGATTCTGGAAGAGGAATCGCCCCTGACCGGCACCGGCAGAAACCGCGCACCCTCGCTGCTCTTTCCAATGGAGGCGGTTTTTGAAGCCTTTGTGGCCAAGCATCTGGCTAAGCAACTGGCGCAGCCTTTCATACTGAAAACTCAGGCGCGCAGTTTTTCCCTCGTCAGACACCAAGGGCAGAACTGGTTTCGGCTCAAGCCAGATTTGTTGGTGCGCGAATCGGTGAGCGACAAAGTGGTGCTGGACACCAAGTGGAAACTAATCGACGGCACCAGAGCGAATGGCACCGACAAATACGGTCTGGCGCAAGCCGATTTTTATCAACTGCACGCCTACGGCCATAGTTACCTCGATGGCGCGGGAGATGTCGTCCTGATCTACCCCAAGACGGACGCCTTCAGTAAACCACTGGATGTTTTTGATTTCCCGAAAGCCACGGGATTACGGCTGTGGGTGCTGCCGTTTTGCTTGCGTGAACGCACGCTTGCCATTCCACAAGGTGCCCCATTCGCTGCCAATTTCAATTGCGCATCAAACGCGGCTGTGCAGGGTCGCGTGGTTGAGCCACAGAAGTCGCCGGAGAGTGCGCTGACATGACTGATATCGACAAAAAGAGGGGCTGGAATGAGCAAGAATAAACCACGCCAAGTTCCCAAGAAAAACGAGGTCTCCCTCGTCCGCTCCTCAGCGGCTGAATATCTGACCTTTGTGGCCGCAACCGGCAATGCGCAAAGCAGCGTGGAAATGCGCTACGAAGATGAAAACCTCTGGCTCACGCAGAAAATGATGGCCACGCTCTACGATGTGTCGGTGCCGGCCGTCAGCCAGCATCTGAAGCGCATCTATGCTGACAACGAGCTGGAGCGTGAGGCAACTGTTAAGCAGTACTTAATGGTTCAAACCGAGGGCGAGCGGGAGGTTCAGCGCAAGGTGGATCACTACAGCTTGCAGGCCATCATTGCCGTCGGCTTCAAGATCGAAAACGAACGCGCGGTGCAGTTTCGCAAATGGGCCAACCAGATCGTCAAGGATTACACGATTCAGGGGTGGGTCATGGATGGGGAGCGCCTGAAGAGCGGCGGCAGCGTCCTGACGGATAATTTCTTCGAACGGCAGCTGGAGAAGATCCGGGAAATCCGGCTCTCTGAGCGCAAGTTTTACCAGAAGATCACCGACATTTACGCCACCTCGCTGGACTACGACACGTCGGCAACGGCGACCAAACGCTTTTTTGCGGCGGTTCAAAACAAGCTGCATTACGCCATTCACGGCCAGACGGCAGCTGAGGTGATCGTGAGCCGGGCGGATCACAGACAAGAAAACATGGGACTGACCGGTTGGGAAGGCGCGCCCCACGGCAAGGTCCACAAATACGACGTAACGATTGCCAAGAACTACCTCGCGGAGTTCGAGATGGCGCAGATGCAGCGGATCGTGTCGGCCTATCTGGATATGGCTGAACTGCAGGCCATGCGCCGCATCCCCATGACCATGCAGGATTGGGAGGATCGCTTGGGCGGCTTCCTGAAACTCTGGGATCGAGACATTCTGCAGGATGCAGGCAAGGTGTCTGCAGAAATCGCCAAGGCTCATGCTGAAAGCGAGTTCGAGAAGTACCGGATCGTGCAGGATCGTTTATTTGAAAGCGATTTCGACCGTTTGGTTAAGCAGATCGAGTCTGGCAGCCAACCCGACATCGACGAGGAATAGCTGAGATGGCCACGAAGAAGAGTACGCCCAGTTGGAGCGACGTCAAGACCAAGCTCGTTGACTTTGATCGCGCAGGTTTGCTCGGGCTGCTGCAAGACCTGTACGCGGCCAACAAGGATAACCAAGCCTTTCTGCACGCGCGCCTCAGTCTGGGCGACGACGTGCTCAAACCGTACAAGGTCACCATCGACCGCTGGCTATGGCCCGATGTGTTCAAGAATCAGGACACCTCGGTCGCCAAGGCCAAAAAGCCGATCGCCGATTACAAAAAGGCCATCGGCCAAGCGGAAGGTCTGGCCGAGCTGATGGTGTTTTATTGCGAACGGGCAGCGGGCTTCAGCAATGATGTCGGGCTGCAGGATGAGGGCTACTTCGACGCGCTGGTGCGGATGTTCGAGCAGGCTTTAATAACCATCGCCAGTTTGGCCGACGCGCAACGCCAGCCGTTGTGGGACAGGCTGGACGCCGTGCGCAGCACCTGCCACAACTTCGGCTATGGCGTGGGTGATGAGATGGACGACTTGCTTGCCGAGTACGGGGCCGATGAGTGAACGCGATCAGTTGGCCGCGCTGCAAGGCGAAAACGCGCGCCTGATCGCGCTGCTGGACGGTCACGGTATCGAATGGCGTTTGCCACCCGAGCCAATCCCGCCTGAACCAGCGCCGCCCGCCACGGAGCCAGAATCATCCCGTTTTTCCACCGCCGAAAAAATGTCGATATTTCGTCGGTTGTTTCGAGGCCGCATCGACGTCTACCCAATCCGCTGGGAAAGCAAAACAACCGGCAAATCCGGCTACGCCCCGGCCTGCGGCAATGAGTGGCTGGCCGGTGTTTGCGAAAAGCCACGCATCAAATGCGGGGAATGCAATAACCGTTTGCTGATCCCCTTGTCGGATACGGTCATCTACGAGCACCTCGCTGGCAAACGCACCATTGGCGTCTATCCACTGCTGGCCGATGACAGCTGCCATTTTCTCGCCGCTGATTTCGATGAGGCGGAATGGCGCGAGGATGCCAAGGCGTTTTACCAGTCGTGTCACGAGTTGGGCGTGCCGGTCGCCCTTGAAATATCACGTTCCGGCAACGGTGCACACGCGTGGGTTTTCTTCTCCGGCAGCGTATCGGCTCGCGATGCGCGCCGACTCGGCACAGCCATCATCAGCCACACCTGTGCCCGGACTCGCCAACTCAAACTCGAATCCTATGATCGGCTGTTCCCCAATCAGGATTCGATGCCCAAGGGCGGTTTTGGCAACCTGATCGCGCTGCCACTGCAGAAGCATCCGCGTGAGAAGGGGTTTAGTGTGTTCGTCGATGCTGACCTGCGACCGTACCGAGATCAGTGGGCCTTTCTGGCCGCCGTTGTGCCGATGCCAGCGCACGATATTGAGCCCACTATTCTGCGAGCAACGGGCAACACGCACCCGCTCGATGTAACCTTCATCGACGAGGAAGATCAAAAAGAACCGTGGAAACGATCCGCAGCCGTCAGCAAGAAGCTGGTCGGTGCAATGCCGAAGTCACTCACGGTAACGCTGGCCAACCTGATCTATTTTGAGAAGGCGCAACTCCCGCAGTCACTAGCCAACCGGCTAATTCGTCTGGCGGCCTTCCAGAATCCGGAGTTTTACAAAAAGCAGGCGATGCGCTTCTCGGTGTGGGATGAACCGCGCGTAATCGGCTGCGCCGAGAATTACCCCAATCACATCGCGCTTCCGCGCGGCTGTCTGGATGCCGCGCTGGAACTCCTTCGTGACAATGGCATTGGCTGCGAGCTGATCGACGAACGATACGCAGGGTCGCCGCTGGACGTCGTTTTTGCCGGTACTTTGCGGCTGGATCAAGAGTTCGCCGTGGAGGCCATGCTGCATCACGATGCAGGCGTTCTGTGCGCGCCGACTGCTTTTGGCAAAACGGTTACGGCCGCCGCGATGATTGCACGCCGTGGTGTGAACACGTTGGTGCTGGTGCATCGAACCGAACTGCTCAAGCAGTGGCAAGAACGCCTGCAATCATTCCTGGGCGTTGGCAAGGGAGTGGTCGGCACCATCGGTGGCGGCAAGGCCAAGCCGACAGGCAAAATCGACATCGCGGTGATGCAGTCGCTGTCGCGTCAGGGTGAAGTGAATCCGCTGGTCGAAAACTACGGCCACGTGGTCGTGGACGAATGCCATCACGTCGGCGCGGCATCCTTCGATGCGATTCTGAAGCAGGCCAAAGCCAAATACGTGCTCGGCCTGACGGCCACGCCGATTCGCCGCGATGGACAGCAGCCGATAATTTTCATGCAATGCGGGCCAACTCGCCACACTGCCGCCAAGCCCACGGGTGCGCCGCACGATCTGGCGGTCACGCCGTGCACCTTGCACTCGCGGATTGACTTGCCGCAGGAAGCCGGGATTCAAGATGTATTCCGGCACCTTGCCATTGATCAAGCCCGGACCGACGCGATTGCCGCCGAGGTCATCAACGCCTATGGCCAGGGCCGCAAGGTGCTGGTGCTGACGGAGCGCACCGAACATCTTGATGCCATTCAAACCGCCTTGGGCGACAAGGTGCCATCGTTGTTTGTCCTGCACGGGCGGATAGCCAAGAAGCAGCGTGCCACCCTGATCGCAGAACTCAACGCGCTGCCACCCGATGCACCGCGCGTTCTATTGGCAACCGGCAAACTGGTTGGCGAAGGATTCGACCATCCGCCGCTCGACACTTTGGTGCTGGCAATGCCGGTTTCGTGGAAGGGGACGTTGCAGCAATACGCAGGCCGCCTGCACCGCGAACACGCCACAAAGATCGACGTGCGCATCATCGATTTCGTCGATACCGGTCACCCGGCGCTGCTACGGATGTGGGAAAAACGCCAGCGCGGATACCGGGCGATGGGCTACCGGATGGCGGAAGAAAAGGATGCAAATTGACGCGAAACCCTCGCCGTTCCTCACAATCCCGCGCCATTGCGTTTAATCTTGGGAGTCCACAAAACGATTGGTCAGCCACACGCCACCATAATTTGAAATCCCAACCCTTATCGGTTGGGATTTTTTTTGCCCGGAGCGCCAGTGTTGGCGCGGTTCCGGGTCATTGCCTCGCGCGCGGCACACCCACGACCGCGCCAATTCCTGCACTTTTCCAGTCTCTCTCCTCGCTGTTTTCTCTGTTTGCCTCGCGAGCGCTTTCGACCCCGTATCCAGTATTCATGCGGGTTTGCGGTGTGTAGGTTGTGAATGGCAACTGCTGTACCGGCGGCGACTGAGAACCAAGAAGGCGTAAAAAAACCGCCTGGAGGCGGCTGCTGGCACAAGGGTGTCGGTTCACGCCGGCGGCGCGAGTACCCTGATCTGGTCTTTCCACGCGGTGGGCCACGGGCAGCGCATCAATTGTTCCAGCGCCGTTTCCGACGTACCAACCAACTGCTCAACGACCGCCGGGGCCAGCAAGGTCAGCCGCATCAGGCGGCGCACCTGCGTCACGTTGATTTCCTCGGCCGCCGCGATCTCGGCCACCGACCCCACGCGCTGCTCGTCCAGCAACCGCTGCCAGTGATAGGCCAGCCCGAGGGCGCGTACCAGTGCGGTGTCTTGCGCCAACTCGCGGGCCCGCCGTTCCCGGCACGCCTCCTCCATGAATTCCTGCGGCGCGTCCAGCGGCGTGATGATCTGCTTTTTCAACCCTCGTTTGACCAGCGTCCACGGCACGAAAGTCTCCAACTGGACGCCGCCTGCGGGTGATGGCAATTGGTAGGTGACCGCGTCACCCTGGTACCGACCCCGGTGCTTCTTGCTCATACATCCTCCTCAAAGCGTTGCACGATCTGGCGTTGAGCCACCCAATTCACAGGCACCGGATTTCGCTGGAACCAGATCAGGTTCATTCGGCGCGGCTGCCTGCCCGTCATCAAGCGCTCGATGATGTCGGGCGCGAGCAAGGTCATGCGCAGGAATTCATTCACGACCGAGCAATGCAGCCCCTCTGCACACGCAATCTCAGTGCCGCTGCGCATCGCGCCGGTGTCGATCAAGTGCTGCCAGTAGAAACCCCGAGCCAGTCCGTCGAGCAGCGTGACGTCGTGGAAGTGCCGGTCGTCTGTGACCACTCGCCGTGCCCCTCGGCGACGAAACGCCAACGGGACGAAGGTTTCCAGTGAGTCGTCCATCAGGCCTCAACCTCCAGCATTTCCGCACCAATGCCGCTCGGCGCGAATTCTTCGATCAGGGCGTTCCAGCCAATCTCCCGCCACTTCACCTTGATGCCCTGAACCTCTCCGGTGTGGACAAGGTCGATGCGCTCGATCATCAGATTCGCAATGCGATGGCGCTCGGCCGGAAACAGTTGCTCCCAGACGTCGTTCAGGCGTCCCATCGCCATCACCGTGGTCGCCTCGTCAATCTGGGCACCATTGCGCTGGATGAAGCGCACCACCGATGCAATGGACTCTGGACTGGTCAGCACGGTGCGGATCTGCGCGATCACCGCCGCCTCGATCTCGGGAGCAGGCAGGCGCTCGTAAGTCTTGCCCGGTGCGCCAAAGCGGCTCTCCGACTTGGATACGTAGTAGTGGTACTTGCGCCCGTTCTTGCGCGAGTAGGTCGGGTACATCCGCTCGCCAGACGGCGCGTAAAGCAGGCCGCGCAGCAGCGCGTCGGTGCGTGACCGGATTTTGGTTTCCACCGAGCGGCTGTGCGAGTCCTTGGCCAGCACCTCGTGAACGCGATCCCACAGAGCCGGTTCAATGATGGCTGCGTGTACGCCGGGGAACCACTTCCCCTTGTGCGAAATCTCGCCAAGGAAGATGCGATTGCGCAGCAACTTGTGCAGGTACTTTTTGTCGATCTGCGTTCCGTTGCGGATCTGGCCATCTTGCGTCGTCCATGCCTTGGTCGTGATGCCCTCGGCGGTCAGGTTGGCGGCAATCTGTGTCGGCGAGCCGATGGTCAGCATCTGCTCAAAAATACGGCGTACCACCGCCGCCTCGGTTTCGTTGATGACCAGCAAACGATTCTCGACGTTGTAGCCCAGCGTCGGCACGCCACCCATCCACATCCCCTTGCGCTTGGCCGCCGCGATTTTGTCCCGGATGCGCTCGCCAGTGACCTCCCGCTCGAACTGGGCGAAGGACAGCAGCACGTTCAGCATCAGCCGCCCCATCGAGGTGGTGGTGTTGAACTGCTGGGTGACCGACACGAAGGAGACGCCGTGACGCTCGAACACCTCGACCATCTTGGAGAAGTCGGCAAGGCTTCGCGTGAGGCGGTCGATTTTGTAGACCACGACGATGTCGACAAGACCGCGCTGGATATCGGCCAGTAAGCGTTTCAGCCCGGGGCGATCCGTGTTGCCACCGGAAAATCCAGGGTCGTCGTAGTCGTCGGCCACCGGAATCCAACCCTCGGCTCGCTGGCTGGCGACGTAGGCGTGGCCCGCCTCCCGCTGAGCATCGATGGAGTTGAATTCCTGATCCAGTCGTTCATCCGATGACACCCGGCAGTAGACGGCACAGCGTTTACGCGGCTTGCTGGATGCGATTTGCAATGGCTCGTTCATTTCGCACCTCCTTGCGCCAAGCCAAAGAACAAGGGCCCAGACCAGCGCGCGCCGGTGATGTACCGCGCCACGGCGGTCAGACTCTTGAAGGGGCGACCTTCGTACTCAAACTGGCCGGTGGCAGACACCGTGACCTTGTGTTCCCGCTCGCCCCATTCGCGCAGCAACACCGTGCCCGGCGCGAAATTGAACTCACGAGGTTTGGCGCGCTGT
Organism: Sulfuricellaceae bacterium; assembly: GCA_030690895.1. Classification (GTDB taxonomy): domain Bacteria; phylum Pseudomonadota; class Gammaproteobacteria; order Burkholderiales; family Sulfuricellaceae; genus Sulfurimicrobium. The sequence goes on along the minus strand of JAUYFQ010000022.1, from coordinate 9,780 downwards.
TTGATCTTGGAATGCTTTGCGCCAATGGCCTCCAGCCGCTGGCGCGTGGCGACCGCGAGACCACCGAATGCATCCTCCTGTAGTTTGTAAGCGACGCGGGATTCAACGTGGGTGCGGTTCGGATATGGCGGGCGGCGGGTGAAATACCGATCCCAAAGTGTCCAGAGCTCGGCCATCGGCAGGCACGACAGCTCGGAGATGCGCGCGGCGACGGATGCTTGTTTTTCGTTCATGACAACCTCTTTTCTTGATAAGGGGTTGTATGAACGCGCTGGTCGGGCAGTAAGCCAAGGTCAACTTCTCTCTGTTTGGCGGCCTGCGCAAGCTGGGTGCGAACGATGGCGGCCGCAAGGATGGTCGTGATCTCGGCAGCGCGGGCGCTGGCCGACATCTCGGATGGGGGATTGAGTTCGATGTTGTTCATGACGGCTCCGGGGAATAGCAACTGTCACAAATGATCTATCCGATCTTCCGAAGCGGATGGCAAAGGAGAGCAATCGGCGGTCATTTCTTGCGGTCGCCGCAGTTCGTAAATTGCGCGTTAACAAAACAGTTGACGGCTGCGATTGCTGTCGTTATGATTGCGTAAATTAACCAATCACGCAACTGGGTCACATTATGGGTTTCGGTACCTACATCAGGCAAAAACGAGACGCGAAGGGCATCGCGATGAATGACTTTGCGCGCCAACTCGAGATCTCACCGGCCTATTGGTCGCGTATTGAGCGCGAGATGGAAAAGCCGCCCAAGGACGAACTGATCCGCAGAGCCGCAGAGATTCTTGGTGAGAACCCCGATGAGGCGTTCATCGAAGCCAGTCGCCTCCCGCCGGACATGCGAGAGGACGTGGGCGATATTGTTCGGATGTATCGCAAACGCGCGACGGGAGAGAAATGAATGCCGGAGTTAACTCTCGCCTACCGGTGCTGTGACCGGAAACTCCCTCGCTACATCAAACATTCTGAAGTCGAAGGCATTGCCGTGCTGGCTCGCCAGCAACTGGTTGATGCCAACACCGACGCCATCTCGCTGTCAGTGTTGCGCGACATCAGTAGCCTGAAAATCAATGGCATCCAGTTCGACTTGTGGGTCGACACCGAGCACGCCGTCAGCGACGAGCAGGGAAATCCGGTACTGGGTGTTTGCGAGTTTGATCCCGAGGCATCACCGGATGCCACCATGCTGTCCGTCTCGCCTGTCAGCGATACGGCATCCGAGGAGCTGGTGCTCAGTACCTTTGCCCACGAGCTTGGCCACGCTATTTTTGATGCGCCGAGCTGGATTGCTGCCGCTGCTCAGGGCCCCGGCCTGTTTGACGACCCTTCGGAGCTGGCACGCAAGGCCTACCGAACCGAGACTCGTGACGCCGAGCACTTGGCAAAACAGCCAGAGTCGAGCGCAGTGCGTAACAGCGAGCTTGAGCGCAATGTCCATTTTGCCGAGCTGCGTGCCAATGAATTCATGGGCTCATTGCTTGTTCCGCGACAGCATTTGTACCGCGCGGTTGAAGCACTGGCACCGAAGCACGGTGTGACGATCCACCGTAGCCCGTCTCTCGATCCGGAGTTGCCCGGCACCACGATGCGGCTGACCGCCGATGGTGACATTGGCTTCTTCGATATGGAGTGTCTGCAGAAGGCCTTGGCAAAACGCTTCGGCGTTCACCGGCGATTCATCCAGGTTCGGATGGAACGTTACGGCCTTCTGACACCGGGGGCAGGTATCGCTTGATCCTTGCTCTCACCTAGCCGCCGACTTCGTGTCGGCATTTTTTGAAACCAGTAATTAACCGTTCGCGCAATCGCGCACTTCATTCAGCAAAGGAATTTCATGATGACGGCAGTCGAACAAAACAACATCGCATTTCAAAAAGAGTCGGCTGCAGATCAGCAGACATCAAAGAAAGCGCGCAACCGGCAATCGGACGATGGCCCCGAAGTCCTCCCTTGCATGGAGCATTTCGTCACCCTGGCGCGCAAGGTAAAACGACCGGCGCTCATCTTGACCTTGGTCGAGCGCGCCGCCGACACCACGCTGCCTGAAATTGCGGCGCTGGTCGAGGTCGCAAAGGGCGTGCTGCCGATTCCGGCGCGCAAAGCGCTGTTTCACGTCGTGGCCAAGCTCATGCTCGATAAACAGCAGCGCATCGAGCGTGCGGCTGAACTGGTGGTGCTGCTGGACGATGAGTACGGTGCGCAGGCCGTCCAGTCCTTGCTCGACGAAAAGAATGAGGGCGACGCAGCGGTACTGGTTGCGCCGACGGACAGGTACAGCCGCGCGCTGCACCTGCATCTCCTCCAGGAATTTCCCTCGGACGGCGTCAAGGCCGAACACCGCTTCGAGCACGCCGAGCGCCTGCAAGTGATGCATCGGCAGTGGAAGAGCGAAAACTTCTCCAGCCATTACCTCGGGCCAAAAGGCATTGAGCCAAAGGTCGACGTCGACGTGCAGGATGTACTGCGTTCCCGGATCGCCGCCCTCTATCCGAAGGTGGCCGCCGACCAGATTCTCATCGAGCAATTCACGCGCCGCGACCTTGCTCATGCAGATCGCTGTGGCGGGGAGGACGCAGACGATTCGACACCAGTGCTGTTGCATACACTCACCGCGACCTTCAATGGTTCGACGGCACATTTCAAACAAGTCGCCGACGGTGAAGTGATTGACCACGAAGAACCCGCTGCCATGTCGGCCATCTTCTCGTGGGAGCCTGGCACGGGTGCGCTTGGCGTGTTCTGCGAGGACAAGGAATCGCGCCGTGACCTGGCCACCATCTTCCGTGATGTCGTGCTGGCCTGCGAGGGGGCGATCAACGACATGCCAATGCGTGAGTTCGATCTGCTGGGGTTTTCGACGCACGCCATGCTCAAGCGCCTTGAACAGCACCTCGTCGACGGCGTGGAGAAGATCTCGATCCTGCAAGTGAAGATCGCGCGCCCCTTTGAGCAGAACACCATCGACGAAGCCAACGGGCGGGATATTGTCCAGCACCTGTCGAGCACGCTGATGATTGGTCGAGATCGGCGCGATACCCGTCACATCTATCAAGTCGCCTATGACGACTACGGACTGGATGACCTGACTGGTTATGCCTTGTCACAGGTGAAGCTGGTTTTCCGAATGGCAAAGCAACCGCACCGCAAAGCCCACAACGTGGCCGTCCAGATTACGTCGCCCAACGGCCTGAATGACAAGAGCAAGACCGAGGATGACCGCAAACGCGTGGTCGAGCAATTGGCGCGGCTCGGCGTCCTGTGTGAATTCTGAGGAGCACGCCATGTCAGCGTATTTGGAATATTTCCACACCATTGAACGCGTGCGCAACGTCGAGCCGCGTGTAATTGCCACCACCGTCGGCCATCACCGTGCCGAATTTGTTCGACGTCGGTGGGTGGTTGAGGATGGCTACTTGACCCGTGTGATGGTGCCTTTCCTCGATTCGGAAGAAGAGGTCGAGGCCGATATTGACGAGGAGGCTCGCGTGTTCCGATACCGGAGCCCTCAACAGCGATCTCGAATTGTCACGCGCCCGCTCTCTGACATCGTGCTTTACACGCTGCGCATTGATACGTGGCTCACCGATCTGTGCAGTCTGATCGGCATCGAGCCACGACAGCTATCGCAACAGCGTACCCGGGTACCCGATCACCTCTGGCACCTCGGTAATGCGCGAATCGCTGGCACACACGATTTCGCACCGGTGTTTGTCGGGCGCTTATGGGAGCGCGCACTGGACTCAGAAACGACGCCAGTGCTGTGCGATCCGGTCTGGCCTCGCGGTGGTGTGCTCCTTCGGCATCGACCGAGCAGCGACAGCCTGCCTCGTGACCATGTCATGCGCAGCCTGAACGATTTCGTTCGCGTGGAAGACGGGCAGGACGTTTTCGACGCGAGCGCCTTCGACCGGGTTTTGCGTGGATTCTTGACGATCAACGGTGTTCCCGAGCCCGAGCAATTCCTTCAGGGTAACCGCTTGAAGTTGCCGCATTTCGTGACCTCGCGCGAACTCGCTCCAGAGCGCGCAAAGATCATCAAGGTGATGTGGGGCGAAGAAGGAAAGGCACCGCCGGAAATGCCGTGGGCAGAGGTCAACGGGCTGGCCAACACTGGATATCAATCGTTCGACGACGCTTTCGGCGGCGCACATACATCAGCCTGAATTTTTGCTGGCTCACCTGGCGAGCCAATCGGGCGAGATAATTCCAGCAAAGGGGGAAATAAATATGCGTACTGTCGACAGAAATTTGGCGATTGCAGTAAGGAATCACTGGTGTGGGGTAGAAACGCCAGGGATCGTGTTATGTCCCCTGCTGGCCGACTTGGATCGGTTGTTAAAGTATCTCGACGAGACAGGCATCAAACCTGGCTGCGCGATAATGACATGCCCGGAGTGCGGTGAATACCATCGATGGGTTCTGCTCAATGAACTGATGATTTTCGCGTTGGATATTCGCCCGGACAATAAAAGCCGGTTAATGGAGATGGTCGACAGCCGCCTTGATGAAGTGAGAGCAATGTACGGTGGGGATGAGGGCTACCTGGAGATGAAGAAAGAAGCAGAAGCATTTTTTGCAAAAGTCGGAGCTGGTAGAAGTTACACGCCTTGATCTTGAGCACCTTGTTTTTCGGCGACAGCGTAATCTGGATTGGGTGTAAATCATGGCTGCTATCCCTTCAGTAAATGATCGAAGGCGTTTTACACAGATTTTCAGAATTCCTGGGGGCAGGCATCCCGTCAGCTTCAGAACCGTGGAGGAGCTGATATTTTCCGCTCCAATTCATAATCTCTCACCCGAGGAATATTTCTTTCTCTGGAATAACCGTTGTGCTGGATTCCTCATGCTGATGGTGGGGCGCTTGCGGGGCAAGGGGAACAACACCCCGCTGCCAGAAATGCTTGAAGTGCTTACTTATGTCCGTCCACCATCATCGCGCATTGAACTCAATCCCCCGGAAAGAATGCCGGACTGGGCCAGGCAGGAATATGAGGAAATGACGCAGGAGCGCGACGAGTTGTTTGTAACAAAAAGGGGCGCAACACCATGAAAGAACTATTGCACCCATGGAAACCAATCACCCTCACCCTCGGCATGACCTGGTTATTCTGGGGAGCGCTGATGCTGAGCATCCCGGACCAGCGTTCAGTTACGCATCTGCCGCATTGATTCATAAGAAACACCCTGGAGATTTACAATGACAGAAAGCCCTGGAGCCCATCTCGTGCTGCTCGGAGATTCCATCTTCGATAACGCGGCCTATGTCCCGGATGGCTTGCCCGTCATCGAACATCTGCGCCAGACCATTCCTTCTGGTTGGCAGGCGACACTGCTTGCCATTGATGGAGACATCACGAGTGGCGTGGCCGGGCAGACATTGGGAGTGCCCTCCACCGCGACCCATCTGGTCATCAGCGTGGGCGGCAATGACGCCCTGCAGCAATCGGGAGTTTTCCGCGAACCAGTCGGCACGGTGGGGGAAGCATTGTTTCACTTGGCTGACGTGATGAATGAATTCCGGTGGAGCTACCGCCAGATGCTCCGGCATGTGCTGAGTTTGAACCTGCCCGTCGCAGTCTGCACGATATATAACTCTGTACCAGGGCTGGGTGAAATGGAGAAAACCGCTTTGGCACTGTTCAATGAAACCATCCTGCAGGAAGCTTTCAAGGTCAGGGTGCCGGTGATTGATCTGCGCCTGCTCTGCGACGAGGACGAGGATTACTCGCATCTCTCTCCCATTGAACCCTCACACGGCGGGGGTGGAAAAATCGCGCGGGCGATTGCTACCCTGATGGAAGAATATGATTTTTCATCGGGGCGGAGCACGATTATTTGAACATCAGTGAAATTCTGAAAATGTGGCTCACCCCATGAGCTTTGTGCGCGGCAATCTCTTATTTGGTTCAGTCAATCATGGCATTAAGTGAATTCGAGACAAAGCGGTTTGAAAAGATTATCGGCCAGTTCATTGAGCAGCGACGGCCGCCACCGCAAATCCGCGATCAACTCGATCCTGGCTTCCGTGTTCAAGATCAGAGCGTGGAGATTTTCGAAATACGTCCGGTCTGGCGCGACCCAGGAAAAAAGATGGAGTCTCCCGTTGCCAAGGCCACCTATGTCAAAACTCAGGGTGTCTGGAAAATCTTCTGGCAGAGAGCCGACCTGAAATGGCATCGCTATGAACCAAACCCCGAAGTTGAAACGCTTGAGGAATTTCTTGCCGTCGTTGAGAAAGACGAATATGCGTGTTTCTGGGGGTAAACAAACTTACCCCCTCTCCTCCTCGATCAAATCCGCTGAATCGTGCAGAGGATTATTCACCTTGCGGCTGACGGGGTAAATATCCATAAAACGCTCTGGATAGGGCTTGGCCATCATCTGTATCCGGGTGACATCGGTAAGCTCGGGGTCGAGCCAGGCAGCATAATCTTCCGGTCGGATAATTACTGGCATTCGATCATGAATTTTGGCCATCAGCGGATTGGACTCGGTGGTCAGGATGCTGAAAGTCATTACTTCGCCCTGAGGGCCCTGCCAGTGTTCCAGTAACCCACCCATTCCCATGGGTTCGTCATCTTTCAAATGGATTAGCCAGGGCTGCTTGCCTTCGGCGACGGCTTGCCACTCATAGAAAGCATCGGCGGGAACCAGGATGCGACTCTTGCGAAAGGCGTGGCGGAACATCGGCTTGATTGCAGCGGTTTCCGCCTTGGCGTTGATGGGTTGCTGGACTTCTGTGGAATCCGTAACCCAGGAAGGAATCAATCCCCAACGCGCCAGAGAAAAAATACGCAGGCCAACCTCATCAATCCGGACAACGGGAACGCTCTGGGTCGGGGCAATATTGAATCGAGGCGTGAAATCAAGTTCATTCAGCGTGCCGAAATGTTCCTGTATTTTCGGCTGGAATCCATATAAAGCGTATCGTCCACACATGGGATCATCTTACCCGAGGAGAGGTATCAATCAGGTTTGTTTCATCTTGAACACGAATCAAAAACCATGGATCATGCAGTCCCTTTAGCTGATCCGCTCGAACCTGCCTTGGGCCAAGATTCAGATTCTGCTACTACCCTTTTCAGTCGGAACCACCATGTCATTCAAAGAAAACCAGCCCCAATTCCAGATGATCGACGTGACGCTGATCGATCCGAGTCCGGCCAATCCGCGTCAATGTATTGACGTAAATGCCCTCAAGAGTCTGGCCAATTCCATCCAGAAGAAAGGGCTCATCCACCCCCTGCTGGTTCAGCCTGCCAATACTTCCGGTCGGCATACCCTCATCGTCGGCGAACGTCGCTGGCGCGCAGCCGTCATGGCCGGTGAAAAAACGGTGCCTGCCTTGATCCGCTCTTGCGATCCCAATGAGGTCCTGGAAGTGCAGGTTTTTGAAAACATGGGCCTGGGCATGCGTGCCCCACTGGATCCGCGTGACATGGCAAACGCCATCCAAACCATCGCTGAACGCTTCGACACCCGGGAAACGGCAGCGGAACACTTTGGTGGAACGTCCAATTGGCTCAACCAGGCGACCGCCGCCGCCAAAGCCAATCTCTCCCCCAAAATCACCGCCCTGCTCGATTCTGGAAAGATTTCCAGCGCCGGCGCCGCGATCCAGTTGGAAAAGCTGGCTCAGAAAAACGAAGCGAAGGCTGAATCTTTGATCGGCCAGATAGAGCAAATGCCAGAAGGGGAAAAATTAGCCAAGAAAATTGTGGATATGGCCCTCTCCGAAGAAGGTGGCAGGCGCAATAAAAAGGGAGAAGCAGCAACCACCATGGTGGCGTCAGACAAAGAATCCGACACCCCGCCTTGGGACGATGCCCCCTCCTCCTCTGCCACCAGCGCCCGTAGACTCAATCCCGGCAAGGTAAAAATGGTGGCCAATATTCTCGGCTTGGCCGATGGCGACGAAGAAGAAATACTGGTCCGGTTGATTGATGAATTTCTGGCGCTGAAGGGGGAAGGGAATCCTCCATTCTAAAGAGAATCAAGGGCGTGGAATTGCTCCACCTGCTTCATGCGCCATGTATTCGAAATATGGACGCGTCCTGCAGCATGCAGCAGTGGGAAGCGCCAACTTGGCGACCAGATATGGCTATCATGGCGCTAGCCCTACACCTCTTCTGTCGCCCTTGAAAGCACTATCAAATCTAGCAAATACACAGGAACTTCCATAGCAATCTATTGCACTAAGTGATATGATTTTTCGATGAGAAGAGTATTTAGAACCCGGACTTTCACACGCTGGATGGGCAAAGCGGGTTTATCTGATGCTGCCATATGCCAAGCAGTTTTGGAAATGGCAGAAGGACTTGTTGATGCCGATCTGGGTGGCAATGTAGTGAAGAAGCGCGTTGCACTGCCCGGTCAGGGCAAGCGAGGTGGAGCAAGAACCATTGTCGCCACAAGAATGGCGGATCGTTGGTTTTTTCTATACGGCTTTGGTAAAAACGAACGGGCCAATATCGACAAAGACGAATTGAAGGTATTCCAAGAAGTGGCGAGAGAACTGCTGACGTTCGATGATCAAAAATTGGCCATCGCTTTGTCAGCGGGTGAAATTATGGAGGTGTGTAATGACAATGCGTAAAAGTCGCATTCTGGATGAGATGCATGAAACTGCTCTCGGGTTGCACAATGCAGGCTTGATTAACAAGCGCCGGATGAGCGAAATCGATGCATTATGCCACCTTGCTGTGGCAGATATGCCGGCACAAAAGATCAAATTGCTGCGTGAGAAGGCGCATGTCAGTCAAGCCGTCTTCGCTGCAATTCTGAATACCAGCCTCTCCACCGTTCAGAAGTGGGAGATTGGTGATAAGCACCCCAGTGGCCCATCGCTAAAACTGCTTAATCTCATTGAACACAAGGGACTAGAAGTCCTACTTTGACAAACGGCTATCAGGATATTGGCGTCAATCACCAAGCGTTTTTGCTGCATTCCTGCCCTTACGCCATTGTTTGAAATCAGCGACTACCTCATCCTCACCGATTCCCAGGCGGGCCAGTTCTTCCTGCATCCTTTTTCCCGCTTCCCGCATGGCCTCTCGCTCAGACTGTCCAGGTTGCTTGGGAACAGGAATATAAAATCCTATGGTCTGCCCATGGCGCGTCACTTCGATGGGAACTGAAGATTCGAGATATTCGGACAATTTATCGCGCAATTCACGCATTCCGATTCGAAGGCTCATAACGAACTCCTTGTCTAATAATTGCGTACACAATATATTACACATAGCGGACTACATCAAGATGATTCAAAATTTGAATCATGATCTTGCGCAGTGTCCCAAGACACTCCGGACTTGACCAAGCTGAGATTAACCTGGCGCCCCTCCGGCATAAGCCGGGATCGGGAGCTCTGCGGGCTTGACACTGACGTGTCCGCCTACCTCATTCTCGGATAGAGTCCGCCCTCAAGGAGGGAGCGACTCGTGTATTGGCCGATTGCGGGCTGAATCTTTCCGGCGCATCCAACAACTATTTGAGTTCGTTTAGCAGTTCCGGATGCCGGTCGAGAAGTTTGAAGAGGTTTGTCACAGCAGGCAAGGGGCGAGTCTTGCCACGCTCATAACGTGAAAAGGCATTCGGACCTCCCCCTGTGATTCGAGCGGCATCCTGCTGGGTAAGCTTCAATTTCTTGCGGATGCGCACCAGTTCCGTTGCCTCAAGAGCGTCGACTTCTGCTGCGATGCGCTTGATGGCCTCAGCGAATCGTTCACCTTCACCCGCATCAAATTCGACTTCGTGGCAGGAAGGACAATGCCAACCGGCAATG
>JAUYFQ010000017.1 GCA_030690895.1 Sulfuricellaceae bacterium | reverse complement strand
AGCAACAAGGATAAAGACAAGCTCAGGGCGCAAAACGACCAACGGGTCGCCCAGGCGTATGGCGTCAGCGAGGCGGAATTCGCCCATTTGCTGCGCAGTTTCAAGGTCATGGCGAACAAGCGCCCGGAATATCTGGCGCTGCTGTTGACGCTGGAACAGTTAGCCAGTTTTGACTCCGCACGACACGGCGGCGAGGTGATGCAATGATTTACCTACAAATAACCACCAAGGAGAGACCATGAACCCCCAGCAAGAAAACCCCTACGCCGCACCATCCTCGCATGTCAGCGACCATGTCAGCCAGGAAGAAGGTTTTCTGTGCGACCCGCCCAATCTCGTCTCAGCCGGTCGGGGCATTAGCTGGATCAGCGAGGGCTGGGCGCTGTTCAAGGACAATCCCGGCACCTGGATCGGCATGATCGCGGTGTACTTTGTCATTTCCCTTGTGCTGGGCATGCTTCCCCTGGTCAATCTGCTGCTGGCGCTGGTAGGGCCGGTATTCATGGGCGGCTTGATGCTGGGCGCCCACGCGGCAGCCCAAGGTGATGGCGTCGAATTTTCTCATCTGTTTGCCGGATTTCGTGAGTACTTCGGGAAACTGGTGATGGTGGCCGTTATCTATTTTGTTGGGCTCATTATCATCATGGTGGGTGTCGGGCTATTTTTTGGACTGGGTGCTGGCTTCATGTCCGGGCAATCCCCAATGGCTTCCGGAGCTGGAATTATGACTGTGTTGACGGGCGTATTGGTTGCCTTGTTGCTGATCGTACCCTGGGCCATGGCCATCTGGTTCGCTCCGGCACTCATTGTGTTGAACGAGCTAGCCCCGCTGGATGCCATGAAACTCAGCTTTCGTGGTTGCCTGAAAAATTTCATGCCTTTCCTGGTTTTCAGTGTTGTATTGCTGATTCTGGCCGTTCTGGCCGCCATCCCTCTGTTTTTGGGATTTTTGGCTCTGGTACCAGTGATGATCCTGGCTACCTATACCAGCTACCGGGATATTTTCATTGACCAGTCCGCCAGATAGTCGTCTGGACACGCTGCGCTCAATCGCCACGCCGGAAGGGTGTGAACTCACCCTGAGGCTGGCGGGGCCGGTGTCGCGTGCACGCGCCTGGTTGTTTGATGCGGTTATCCGCTGGGCCGTGATGGTGTTCGCGTTCATGGTGTTTTCCTACCTGGGCAAATTTGGTTTCGGGTTGGCCATTCTGGTCTACTTCGTGGTCAGCAATCTTTACCCGGTGTTGTTTGAGGTGTTTTGGCACGGGCAAACCCCCGGAAAATGGTTTATCGGCCTGCGGGTGCTGCATGACGACGGCACGCCGGTTCGCCTGGGTTCTTCCGTTCTGCGCAACCTGCTGCGCTTTGTCGATGCGCTGCCGGTCGGTTACGGGCTCGGTCTGGTTACCCAGTGGATCAATCGGGATGGCAAGCGCCTGGGGGACATTCTTGCCGGAACGGTGGTGGTTTATCACGGCAAACGTGCCGAGGCTGTAAAAAACCATGTTGAAGCAGAAACTTATGACGGACCAGCCATCAATCCGTCCTTTCCCCTCACCATGCAGGAACAGCAAGCCTTGCTGGAGTTTGACCGCCGTTCAAACGGACTCACATCAGAACGCCGAGAAGAACTGGCGCTGCTGGCCGAGCCTCTGACCGGCGGTTTGAGCGGCCCGGCCGCCAGCCAACGACTGAAAGCCATTGCGGCGGCGATTCATGGTTGACCCAGGGTAATCATCAGTAATGAAATCGGTTATTCTTGCACTTAAGAGGTGAATCTGGAGGGAGCGATGCAAAAAATGGAAGTTTTGCAATTACTGGCTCAGCATAAGCCAGAGTTGATCCAGCGTTTTGGAATTACCGATCTCGCCTTGTTTGGTTCAACTGCACGCGATGAGGCCTGTGATGGCAGTGATATCGATGTGATGGTGAATTTCGATGGACGTTCTACAGCCAAGCGCTATTTCGGTGTGCAATTCTATCTGGAAGATTTGTTTGGATGCCCCGTTGATCTGGTGCAGGAAGGCGTTGTCCGACCCGAGTTGAAGCCATATATCGAGAGGGATTTGATTCATGTTTGACCCCCAGCAAAGGGAATGGCGATTTTATATCACCGATATGATCAGTTTTGCCGAAAAAGTGGTTGCCTATACAGTAAGGAATGGATCAGGAGCGTTTTGTTGCCAGCGGCCTCAATTATGATGCCACCGTACACAACTAAAAAACAATCACGGAGTCGCCCCCAATGAGCAAACTGCTGGCAATGCTATCGAGCGTGGGCGCCATCGTCATGGCTCCAATCACCATGCTGTTGCAGCTTCTGGGGGCGCTGCTGAGTGGTGTGTTTGGGAGGGTGATCTGGGTGCCGCCATCCTGGATGGAATTCGGAAAAAATCGGCTGGCTGCACCGCTCAACTGGCTGGCTTCCCATCTGGGTGTGGTAGTTGTCGCGTTGGCGCTGGGCGGCGGTCTGTGGTTGGCCAAACCCATGCTGACCAAGGTATTTCAGGGCGTGATTGCCGACCAGGGAGAGGTTCGTCCATCCGGTGTCAGGGTTTTGGCGCCTGCGCCGACCGACATCGAGCATGATGGCTCGCCCCGCCCAGTGGCGCTGGAGTTTTCCGTGTCATCTGCGCCACTGGCCAAGGTGGGCAAGGAAGCGCCGGAAATCACCCTGAAGCCGGAGCATAAGGGTAAATGGACGTGGATCAGCGAAACCCGGCTGGAATTCATGCCATCCGAAGAATGGCCGGTTGGCCAGGATTACACCATCAAGCTGGGGCGCAAGGCGCTGGCCAAGCATGTGAAGGTCGAGTCGCGCGAGTTTGAGTTTCGTTCGCCTTCATTTGAAATCGAGGTCAGGAATACCCAGTTTTATCAGGACCCGGTTCAGGTTTCTCAGCGCAAGGCTGTGTATGAACTGCATTTTTCCCACCCGGTAAACCCCGCTGATTTCGAGAAGCGCGTGCAACTGGCCTATGTTGCGGCCGGCTCGTCGCTGGCTGGCGCCAGCAGCAAATTCACGCTGGTTTTCGATAAATTCAAGATGAATGCGACACTCCAGTCCGAGCCTTTGGCCATTCCTGCCACCAATAGCGCGATGGTGTTGAAGATCGCAGCGGGCGCGATGGCGCAGCGTGGCGGCAGGCCGACTGAAAAGGAAATCACCAAGGCGGTGGAAATCCCGGGTTTGAATAGTCTGGCTATCGAGAAGATCGATACCTCCGTGGTGACGGGCGACGATGGCGAGCCGCAGCATGTGCTGAATATCCAGAGCAGCATGACGGTGCATGAGAAGGAAATGGCGCGCCAATTGGGTGTCTGGCTGCTGCCAGCCCGCAAGAACGCGGATGGCGAGCCTGGCTGGAGTGATCCCGTTGAAGTGGATGAAACGGTGCTGAAAAAGGCCACCAAGCTGGCGCTGACGGCGATCCCGCAAGAAAGGGATGCGAGCGAAACTCATATGTTCCGCTTCAAGGCCGATCCAGGCTCGCATTTGTTTATCCGTGTGAATCAGGGATTGAAATCGCTTGGCGGCTACCAGTTGGGGGCGAAGAGCGAGGCGATTGCTCAGGTCAAGGCTTTTGCGCCCGAGTTGGCGATCATGAGCAAAGGTTCACTGCTGGCGCTCAATGGCGACAAGAAACTGCCGGTGCTGGTGCGCGATTTGCCCGGCGTGCATGTGGAAATCGCTCGTTTGTTGCCGCACCAGTTGCATCTGCTGGCCAGCCAGAGCGATGGCTCGTTCAGCCAGCCGGAGTTTTACCGCGGGCTGACGCCGGAGCATCTGACCGAGCGCTTCGAGATCGATCTGCCTTTTACCCATATCCGCCCAGGCAAGACGCACTATGAGTCGGTTGATTTCTCCAAATACCTGAGTAACGGCTCGGGCGAGCGGCGCGGTGCATTCCTGCTCAGTGTGCGCGGTTATGAGCCCAAGCAGGGTGCGGGGTCGGGTGATGACTCGACCTGGGGTGCGAACAATCAGTATGGAGGAGAGGGCGAATATTATGAAGGCGAGGGCGAGATGTCGCCGGAGCAGCGTGCTTTCGATCCTTCCTCCATGAAAGATACCCGGCTGGTGCTGGTGACCGATCTGGGATTCCTGATCAAAAAATCCGTGGATGGCAGCCGCGACGTGTTCGTGCAATCCATCGCCAGCGGCTTGCCGGTAGCGGAGGCCACGGTTGAAATCTGGGGCAAGAACGGGCTGGTGTTGAGTGCGCAAAAGACGGATGCCTCCGGCTTGGCGCGTCTGCCCAATCTGAACGGCTACACGCGGGAAAAACTGCCGGTCATGATGGTGGTGAAGAAGGGCGACGATCTCTCCTTTATGCCCCTGAACCGCCATGATCGCGGCCTGGATCTGTCGCGCTTCGACATCGGTGGCATTGTCGGCGCTGGTTTGCCCAACCAGACGCGGGCTTATATTTTCTCCGACCGGGGCATCTACCGCCCTGGCGACACCATGAATTTCGGCGTGGTGGTGAAAACCGGCGACTGGGCGCAGTCCGCCAGCGGGCTGCCGGTCGAGGCGGAAGTCATCGATGCGCGCGGACTGTCCGTCAAGCGCGAAAAGATTGTCGTTGGGCCAGGCGGCATGGCCGAAGTCAGCCACGCAAGCTTCGATCATTCGCCGACCGGCAATTACACCGTGAACATCAATCTGGCGCGCGACGATACCCGCAGCGAACCGCTGCAACTGGGTACAACCACCGTCAAAGTGCAGGAGTTCATGCCGGATCGCATGAAAATCAGTACCAAACTTTCGGCAGAAGTGGTCGAAGGCTGGGTCAGCCCGAAAAACCTCAAGGCCAAAATCAACGTGCAGAACCTGTTCGGCGCACCCGCGCAGAACCGCCGCGTCGAAACCGTGCTGACACTCAGCCCGGCTTGGCCTAATTTCCGCAGCTACCCGGACTACGCTTTCTTCGACCCACAACGCGCCAAGGAGCGTTTTTCAGAGCCGCTGGAAAAGGCCGAAACTGATGCCCAGGGTGATGCCAGCATCGATTTCCGTTTGGAGCGTTATGCGGCAGCGACCTACCAGCTCCACCTGCTGGCCAAGGCGTTCGAACCGGAAGGCGGGCGTAGCGTGGCGGCGGAAGCGACCACGCTGGTGTCGGACCTGCCTTATCTGGTCGGTTTCAAGAGTGATGGCGATCTCGGCTATGTCAGCCGCAACACGGCGCGCAAGATTGCGCTGATCGCTATCGATCCGTCAGCGCGCAAAACGGCCGTCAAAAACCTCAAGTTGCAGCGTGTCGAGCGCAAGGTGCTGTCTGTGCTGGTCAAGCAGCGCAGCGGTCTCTACAAATACGAGTCACGCGCCAGGGAAGTGGTGCTGGGCGAACAGACGCTGACGATTTCTGAGACAGGTTTCCAGCTCGCGCTCGACACCGCCACCCCTGGCAATTTCGGCTATGTAATCCGCAATTCTGACGGTCTGGAGATGAACCGCATCGAATACAGTGTGGCAGGCGTGGGCAATGTCAGCCGCTCGCTGGATCGCAACGCGGAACTGCAACTGACGCTCAACAAGAAAGATTACGCCGACGAAGAGGAAATTGAAGTCAGCATCCGCGCGCCCTACGCCGGCGCTGGGCTGATTACCATCGAGCGGGATAAGGTTTATGCACACCAGTGGTTCAAGACCGACAAAACCGCTTCGGTGCAGCGTATCCGTCTGCCCAAGGGCTTTGATGGCAATGGCTATGTGATGGTGCAATTCGTGCGCGACCCGGCTTCGGACGAGATCTACATGAGTCCACTGAGCTATGGCGTCGCACCGTTCGCCACCAGTCTGGCCGCGCGCACCACCAAAATTTCCCTGAGCGCGCCGAAGCTGGTCAAGCCGGGTCAAACCGTGAAAATGCGCCTGGAATCCGCCCAGCCCGCTCGTGCCGTGGTGTATGCGGTGGATGAGGGCATCTTGCAGGTGGCGCGCTACCAGAACCCCGACCCGCTCAAGTTCTTCTTCACCAAACGGGCGCTGGAAGTGAGCACCTCGCAGATTCTCGACATGATCCTGCCCGAATTCGGCAAGCTGATGCGCGCTTCGGCACCGGGCGGTGATGCCGATGGCGCGCTGGGCAAGCATCTCAACCCCTTCAAGCGCAAGACCGACAAGCCGGTGGTGTACTGGTCTGGCATCGTTGAGGTGAACGGCAGCAAGGAATTCAGCTACACCGTGCCGGAATCCTTCAACGGTTCATTGAGGGTGATGGCCGTGGCTGTCAACGACCGCACCGCCGCAGCGGCGACCGCACAAACCCTGGTGCGCGGCGATCTGATTCTGCTGCCCAACGTGCCGGTCGCCCTGACGCCGGGCGACGAGGTGGAAGTCGGTATCGGGCTGGCCAACCAGATCAAGGGTTCGGGGAAAGACGTACCCATCGCACTGACCCTGCAAACCTCGCCCCAGCTTGAAGTGCTGGGTGCGGCAACGCAAACCCTGAAAGTGAGCGAGCGCGGGGAGGGCGCGACCAAGTTCCGCATTCGCGCCCGTGCCGGGAAGGACGCCAAACTCGGCTCCGCCAGCGTGATTTTCACCGCCCGCTACAAGGAATTCGACGCCCGGCTTTCAACCGATCTGAGCGTGCGACCTGCCTCGACACTGGTGACGCTGGTGCAAACCGGGCGTTTCCACGGCTCGGGCGAGCTGAAATTACAGGGCGATTTCTACCCCAATTTCCAGCGCACCGAGTTTGCCGCCTCCAGTTCACCCTGGAGCTTCGCCTCCGGCCTGATCCAGTATTTACAGGCCTACCCGCACGGTTGCACCGAGCAGATCACCAGCCAGACTTTCCCCTGGGTGATCCTCAGCACGCAACCCGAGTTGAAGAAAGAAATGCTGGCCATCAAGCGTGGCGCCGGTCAAACCGATACGCCTGACCCGGCCAAGGCGCTGGCGCGCACCATTGCCACCCTGCGCTCGCGGCAGACTGCCGAAGGTGGATTTGGGTTGTGGGATGCCGGTCATGTCGAACCCTTCGCCAACGTGTACGCCACCCACATGCTGCTGGAAGCGCGCGAGCGCAAGCTGGCCGTGCCGGAGGACATGTTGCAGCGCAGCATGGGCTACCTGCGGCAATATCTGGCTCGTTCTGACAGCAGTCGTTACGACTGGCGCAACCGCGCCTATGCTGCCTATCTGCTGACCCGGCAAGGCGAGGTGACCACGGCGGCGCTGGTCAACCTGCGCGCAGCCATGCCGACCGAAGGCAATGGCAAAAAAACCACCGACCTGGGCGTAGTCTGGCTGGCCGCCAGCTACCAGATGCTCAAGCAGGACAAGGCGGCCAACGAACTGCTGGAACCCGTCTGGCAGGATATGCTGGAACGCACCAAGCAGAACAAACGCTATGCTTACTCGGATTATTACTACGATCCGCTGGTGCATGACTCCATGCTGGTGTACCTGATCGCCCGCCATTTCCCCGCCAAGCTCAAGCAACTGCCGCCGGAAACCTTCGATCGCATCGGCAGCCTGGTGCGGGACGGCTGGTATCACAGCCTCTCCTCCGCCAGTGTGGTGCTGGCTGTGGACGCCTACAGCCAGGCCGCCGCCAGCGATGCTGCTGCCAGCCTCAAGGTGGGCGTGACAGACAAACAGGGCAAGGTGCAAACCCTGACCCTGGGCTCGACTGCCTTGCTGGCCAAAACCGATGTGCCGCTGGGGGCGGCCAAGTTGAATCTGGCCAACTGGGGAAGCTTCCCGCTGTATTACGCCCTGTCAGAATCAGGCTATGAGCGCAATATCCCGGCAGAAGCGCAATCCAAAGGGCTGGAAATCATGCGTGAATTCATCGACGCGGCAGGCAAACCGGTCAGCGAAGCGCGTCTGGGCGAAGAAATCACCGTGCGCCTGCGGGTACGCAGCACCGACAAGAGCGAGGTCCAGAACGTTGCCGTGGCCGATGTCCTGCCCGGCGGCCTCGAACCTGTCCTCACCAACCCCGCCGACAGCGAAGACAGCAGCACCCCGCTATGGCGCAAACGCCTGGGCGGTAGTGGGTCATGGGCCATCCAATACGCCGACATCCGCGAAGACCGCGTCCTGTTCTACGGCCACGTCAGCCGCAACCAGAACGAAGTCACCTACAAGGTGCGCGCCACCAATGTCGGCGAATTTGTCGTCCCTGGCGCATGGGGCGAAGCCATGTACGACCGCAAGATCGTTGCGCGTTCGGTGGGGGGGAAGTTTGTGATCAGGGCGGCGAATTAGGGGATGGGTGATGGGTAAGCGGTAATGAGTAATGTGGAGATGGTTTTACTCATTACTCTTCACTCATCACCCATGACACTTCTGCTCCAACTCGTTTGCATCTACAATTATTGGCATGGCTTACCATGACTGGCTCGGCAAAGAAAATGACTGAACGCGAAGCAATTCTCAAGTCGATGAAAACACCTCCCCCCGGTGGGTATTTTGTTTGGGACGGCAAGGACGAGGACGAACGCCCGGCAACAGCGGAGGAAATGCAGGCGGGCATCGAGGCTGCTAGTCGTGGGCGCGGTCGTCCGGCTGGAAGCGGTAACAAAGAACAAGTCGCCATCCGTTTTGATAACGACGTGCTGGCCGCTTTTCGAGCCGCCGGCCCCAGCTGGCAAACCCGCATGAACGCGGCGCTGCGCGACTGGCTCAAAACCCATTCTCCGACATAGCTCATCGTCATTTCAACTGAGGTACTGTTTTTCAAATAGGGTTATTTTGCATGACCTGACACCGCTTCTCTCTGTTGAAATCGTATATTCGGTGAAAGTTTGCGTCGAGATGATGCTCAGTATGCGTTCAGACAAACCGCGCGACTGATCGAGGCATTAAAGAAGCGCGGCGTTCCCGATGCTGTATTGGATGAGGCGACGCGGGACCTGGCTGCATGATGTAATCATGTGAGCTTGTCTGTGCAGAGCACTGACTTGCTAATGAATCGCCGAAGCCACGATCAACGCGATGCCCAGGCACATGGCGCCGACGACGATGGCCAGCGCGATATTCTTTTCCTCTATGATTTCTTTCCACAAATTGTAGGGCGTCAATTTGTCGATCAGGACGAAGGCGAGCCAGAACATGGCGACGCCAAGAAAGGAATAGAGCAGGGAGTTGATGAGAAAGGTGGGGTTGAGTTCCATGGTCATTCCTTCATTTATGGTAAACGTTGCGGGTTGCGCTGGCGGCGGGTTGGCTTTCGTTTTGGCTGAACAGGCTCCAGCCGTGGTATTGCGCCCAGGAAAACAGTCCCAGCGCGAGCAGGCCGCTGACCAGGTAGGATTTGAACATCAGTCCTCACCTCCACTGTCGTCATCGCTACTGTCGTCGCTATCGCTGCTATCACTACCAGATGCGTAATCGCTTTCCGACCAGCGCTGGCTTTCGAAAGAGTGACTGCGCCACCAGGCGATGAGGGGAAAAATCCCTATCCCCAGCAAGAGTAAAAACAGGTTGGAGTAGCCCGGTTCATCGCGCTTGATGGCCAGTTGGGTGACAGACGTGTTGATGCCCGATCCGGTTTCGCCCTCGATCTGGAGATAGTAGTTGCCGGCGGGAATATCCGAGAGCGTGGCGGTATCGTTGTTATCGCCTTCAGACCAGGATTCTCCTCCATCCACGCCATGGTAGTAACCCACGTCGCGGGTAAAGTGGTAAGCCTTGCCGGTGTCCTTTTCGATCAGGTTCATGTCCAGATAGGCCCAATTGTTGTTGAGCGAGGTTTGATTGCGGATCACGACATTGGAGTCATGCCCGTCCAGCGTAAAAATATCGCTGGTAAACGGGTCGTTGGCGAGACTGCTCAAATCGATTTGCTGCTGATAAACCTGCTTGTTCTGGGAGATGATCGCAAGCCCGATCTGGATCGACAGCGCGGTGACGGCAAACAGGCGGAATGCCAGCCAGTAGCGTTTATGCCCGTCCAGGTGAGGGGAGGGCTGGTTGGCATAAACCCCGACAGGCTTTGGCAGGGGAGTCTTGAGTTTGAAAGCGCTGGCAATTTCATCTGGCGTGACATATTCCCCCAGCGACCAGGTAATTTCCTTGCCGGTTTTCTCCGAACTCAGCATCAAGGGGGGCGCGACATAGTCCGAAACTTGAGCTTGCTCGCCCAGATTGACCCGCCAGTAAAATTCACCGATCAGGTAGCTGACGCTGGCGGTTGCGGTCTGGAAGTGTTTGTAACGGGTGCCAAGAAAATCGGCCACAGGTTTGCCCATCGAGCGTGTAACGACAGGTGTACGGGTGATGGGCTTGATGATATTCCAGTGGCCATCGTATTCGGATAGCCAGCGAAAGCTGCCGGATTCTTCATACAGCAGATATTCGCTCCATTCCCAGTTTTCGCCATCGACGCTGCATTTGCGGCGCAGGAAACCGACGACTTCGTAATCCGACCCGCGCAGGCGCCCCCGGCCTCCCAGTGGAATGGCTTGGGGCCAGGGCTTGAACGCGCCTTTGTATTTTTCGAGAATCTTGACATTCTCGTTTTCCAGTCCGATGACGCTGCCGCAACTGCCGCACGCGAGGGCTTTCGTTCCTTCGGCATGGATGGTCTGGGGGGCGGCGCAATTGGGGCAGTTGAAGGCTTTGGTCTGGGTGGTTTTTGCGCCTTCTTCACGGCTGCGCAGTCCGGTCATACGCAGTGACGCGAGTTCCACCTGTTCGCCCAGATAGAGCAGGGGAGCGGATTCGCTGTAATCCAGCGTGGCAAAATGCGTGTCGTTGGATAGGTCTGCCACGGGCGCTTCATAGCCGGAACCGACTTTGAAGGGCAGTTCGCCTTCGCCCGCAATTGCGCGCGCCGTTTCCTTGCCGGTGAGCTGAAATGATTCACCGTGCAGGCTGAGATTTTGCCCAATTTCCAGCGCGTCGAATGCCGGAATGTCGTCTGGCGCAGGCGAACTGAAAGTCAGGACATAATTACCGGAAGTCTCGGACAACCAGCCGCTGCTTCCCGTATCGAACAGCAAATGCCATTCGTTCCAGACCCCTTGCTCGTATTGCAACTGAATCCGGCCAATGACGGCGAAGTGACCATCCCGGTACCATCCCTCCACCATGAGTTGCAAGGGGGAGGCGTCTTCCAGCAATTCACCCATCTTGCCAATATTTTCCAGATCCATGTCATGACGGATCAGTGTGCTCTTGCAATAGTCGCAGACCGCCAGAATGGAGGCGGCTGAGCGGAATACGACTGGCGCGGCGCAGGATGGGCAGGGAGTGGATTTCATCCTGAAAAACTCAGCTTATATTCATGTCTTCATGGTTGATGCAACGCCCAGCCCTGACATCAGCCAAGCCCCGTTCAATCATGCGATCAAACGCAAGTTCCCGCATGATTTCCTCGTAGCTGGCATCTTCCGGTTGAGCCTCTATTACATTGCGAATCGCGGCCTTGGCCGTGGGTTTGTCTTCGACTTGGACTGTCATTTTTTTACTCATTCAGGAATGATCCGGGTCAAACCAATCTCTTGAGCAATTCCGCCTTCTTGGCATCAAATTCCACCTGGCTCAGGATACCCTTGGTCTTGAGCTCATGCAGCTTCTCCAGCAGGGCGGGGATGTCCTCTGCTGCTTGCGTGGCGGCAGGCGCGGCAGTTGGGACGCCCGCTTGACCGCTCATCGCGGCCGCCATGGTTTGCCCCATCGCGATGCCAGCGCCCAAGCCGACGCCCGCGCCGGCAAGTCCGCCCTCGTTGGCGGCGGCAATCGGGATGGCGTTGGCGGCCTGATACTGGGCATATTTACCCAGATCGCCGACCATGTTCATGCCGATGCGCTGATCCAGCACTTTTTGCAATTCTTCCGGCAGGGAGACGTTCTGCACCACCAGATTATCCAGCGCCAGTCCGTAGCGCTCGAAAACCGGCAGCATTTTTTCTTTCAGCTTATTGCCGAATTCCTCCTGATTGGCGGCCATGTCGAGAAAAGCCACGCCTGAATCCGCGAACAGGTCGGTCATGGACGCAATCATGGTATTGCGCAACTGTCCGTCGAGATCTTCAACCGTATAAGTCTCGCGTGTGCCGCTCACTTCGGTATAAAACTTTTTGGGATCGGCCATGCGGTAGGAGTAGATGCCAAACGCACGCAGACGCACGATGCCGAATTCCTTGTCGCGTATGGTGATCGGGTTGGGTGTGCCCCACTTGCGGTCAAGCTGGAGGCGGGTACTGAAGAAATAGACATCTGACTTGAAAGGCGACTCGAACAGCTTGTCCCAGTTCTTCAGATAAGTGAGCACCGGCAGGGTCTGGGTGGTGAGGGTATGACGCCCCGGCTGGAACAGATCGGCTACCTTGCCCTCGTCCACGAACAGCGCCAACTGTGACTCGCGCACCGTGAGCGAAGCGCCGTTCTGAATTTCCATATCGGCCATGGGAAAACGGGTCGCGAGGACGCCATCCGCTTCTTCGGTCCAGTGAATGATGTCGATAAACTGCTTTTTGACGAAATCAAACAGTCCCATGTCATGCTCCCTAAGTCAGATGAAGGCTTATTGTAACCAGATTTGAGCGTTATAATCCAAAGCCATGAAACCTATCGACAGTATTGAAGGCCTGCATTTGATGGCCAATCTTTATGGATGCGGCGGGAGCGATAATCTGCTTGGATCAGCGGAAGCCTTGCGCGATTTTTGCTTGGCGCAAGTCAGTCTGGCAAATCTGACGCCTGTCGGTGAGTGTTTTCATCAGTTTGGCGGTTCAGAAGGTGCGGCAGGCGGGGCAACCGGCGTGGTTATCCTGGCTGAATCCCACGTCTCTATCCATACCTGGCCAGAAAAGCGGTTTGTCACGCTGGATGTATTTATCTGCAACATGAACTGTGACAACCGCGCCAAGGCGCATGCCCTGTTTGATCATCTGGTTGCGGCTTTCGAGCCGGAGGAAAAGCGCTACTACCAGGTGGAGCGGTACTAAAAAACCGCAATTCAACCACGAAACACACGAAATACACGAAACGGGGTAAGCAGGCTTTCGCCATCAGGCAAAAGCTCGCAAAACCGCACGCACGGTTTGATGAGGGAGGGCAGGCGAGAGCCTGTTCTCCACTCCACCTTTTAACTCACGGCACATGCAGCGTAAATCTATCGCGGCTTTAGCCGCGATAGGTCGCATATGATCGTGCCCCTATTCCAGCGACAGCACCAGCCGTTTGCCCAACACCTTGGCGGCTTTATCAAGCTGCTTCAGGCTCGGCCAATGGCGCGGGTTTTCCAGTCGCTGTGCTGCTGCCCAAGAGGTTTCCATTGCGCGGGCAAGGTCTGACAGTGGGCGGTCTCCCCTTGCCATGCGCAGTAGCAGGCAGGACTGCACGGCAGGCCCTGGGGCGATATAATGCGCGCCTTCGATATTCTGGCTGGGCGGTGGGACGGTTTCGCCGCGTTCGAGACGATCTTCAATCATCAGGGACAGGACTTCAGCCCCATTGAACTTGCATTCCTCAATGGTTTCGCCCTGAGTAATCGCGTTCTCGATGTCCACGAAACGCACAAAAAAACCGGAGGGTTCTTGCGGCTCAAAAAAGGCTGGGTAAAGGATGTTCATTTGAGTTTGACTCCTGTCTGGCGTTCGATATCTGCAAGCAGATTTTCCCCAATGTCTTTTGTTCCATGCACCGGGACAGGAACCGGGCGCGATACCCCGGCCTTTTCCATCATGTGGTGGCTGCCGCGTATGCGAGCGAGTTCCCAACCGGATGCCTTTAGTTTATCAATGATCTATTTTCCGTTCATGTAAAAACAAGATATATCAAAATAGATAGCCAGCCAATCAAAGGATCCCCAACATGTCCGTACTCGATATTTTGAACCCCTTTAACTTTCTTTGATTACTTAAGCCAGCGAGAGAACAAAGCCCACCGCCCCTACCTGATGTACGACGTGGTAAACGATGGCCGCACAAGGCCACACCATCGCGCCATGGATGGATTCATCGCCCCGGTAGGCGACCCGGCATGGAACAAATGGTATCCGCCAAATGGCTACCGCTGCCGCTGCGGCGTCATTTCCCTGAGCGAAGATCAAGCCCTCAAGCGCGGCTGGAAAGGCCAGACAAAACCCGCCCCGGCGAGCCAGACCAAGGCTGGGATTACAACCCGGCGGATTCTCAGGATGAGGTGTTGGCAGGGCTGGTTCAGAAGCGCCTGAATGCGTGCGTCAAGACTGTTCGTTCTTGAAGCTGTTGAACCAACTCTCGGTCGGGGCGTTGTCCCAGCAGTTGCCCTTGCGGCTCATCGAACAGGTCATGCCATACTCGGCGAGCCTGTCCTGAAACGCATGGCTGGCGTACTGGCTGCCCCGGTCGGAATGGTGCATCAATCCTGGCGCCGGTGTCCGTCGGAACCACGCCATGGCCAGGGCGTCCGTCACGATGTCCGCCGTCATGCGGGGCTTCAGCGACCAGCCCACCACCTCTCGATTGAACAGGTCCAGCACAATGGCCAGGTACAGCCAGCCCTCGTCCGTCCACAGGTAGGTGATGTCGGATGTCCAGACCTGATTGGGTGCGTCTGGCGTGAAGTTCCGATCCAGCAGGTTCTCTGCTACGGCGAAGCCGTGCTTCGAGTCTGTCGTCACCTTGTAGCGCTGCTTGTGACGGGCGTGAATGCCGTTCTCCCGCATCAGCCGCTCCACTCTTTCCTTGCCCGCCTTGAAGCCGCGCGCCCGCAGCTCGCGAATCATCCGGGGACTGCCATAAGCCCCCTTGAGCTCAGCATGAATGGCGCGGATCAAAGCCAGCATCTGGGCGTCAGTCAGCCACATGCGATCCGCCTTTCCGCCGCGCTTCCAGGCACGGTAGCCGCTGATGCTGACATCCAGCACGGCACACATCTGGGAAAGATTGAATTCTTGCTGTTTATCCATCCAGGCGTACTTCACAGGGCATCCCTTGCGAAGTACGCCGTCGCTTTTTTTAGGATGGCGCACTCCTGCTTGAGCCGGACGTTCTCTGCGCGCAGCCGGGAGAGCTCCATCTGCTCCGGTGTGACAGCTTTCGTCCCAGGGCCGTTGAGCTTGCCTGCTGCTGCGGCCTTGACCCAGTTGCGCAGGGTCTGGTCGCTGACGCCCAGTTCCTTGCCTACAGCGACAGGTGTGAGCCCTTCCTTGATTCGCTTAACCGCCAGTTCCTTGAACTCTGCGGTGTATTCCTGCTTCGGCATCTTCATTGTCTTCCTTTCCAGTTTGAGTGATATTTTACGTCACCGTTGGAAGACTATTTTTCGAGGGAAGCTCACCCATCCCTGATAAAATCCAGCCAACCATGAGACCAAAAGGGACGGATTGATTATTTCCGCACCTGAAAAGTACCCTGTGATCCGCAAAATATAGACAAGAGGGAACGTGGCAGGATAAATAATTCTGCCCCCTTTTTGCCAGATCAATGAAAGCAAAAAAGGACTTTAATGCAGGATCACTATGCAAAATTGGGCGTGTCGCCCATTGCAACGCAAGATTTAATCAAGGCCGCTTACCGAAAAAAGGCAGCACAATACCACCCTGATAAAAACCCTTCTCCCAATGCGGCTGCGCGCTTCAGGGAAGTCCAGGAAGCGTATGAGGTCATTTCCGATGCAGAGCGTCGTAAGGCTTACGACGATTACCGGCAACGCAGCCTTATTGAAGATCCCTTGCCTGTCGCACGCGATCTTGCGGGCAAATACTTTCAGGGGGTCCTCAATTGAACAAATCCCGATATTTTTTTGAGCTCGTCAAAACCTACAATGACGAGATCGATGATCTGGTAACGGATTCTGAAGGCAAACCGGTGCTACAAAAGCGCTTGAATGACAAGCGCAAGGAGTTCGACGCCATCCTGCCGATGATTGAATTCAGCCCGGAAATGGTGGCGGTCGTTTTTTATGGCGCTTTTGGTTTTAATTCGCCTGAAATCATGCGGCAGCTCGTGCTGAGTGAACCTGACGAGGCCGGTTTCCTCGCGTGGGATGAGCTGGCAAGCGACTTGACGGTGTCCGCTTGGGCCGAGCCCCTGATTGCTTCGGCAATAAAAGTTCGGGGGGGCGATGTTTTTCTGGTCACGACGGCTGCGCTGGAATTCCTGCGCTTGCGGGGCTCGTCCGATGCGCCGGTGCTTGAGCCGGAAGCGGAGAAAGAACCGGGCGACGATGACGACGAGGGCGACGAACAGGATTTGCGCGAAGCTGGCGCGGCTTGGTTGGTCGAGCAGGGATTCGATTCGCTGGAACACTAAAATATAGCATTCAACCTTAAAAACGCTGTTGAACCACGAAACACACGAAATACACGAAATAATTCAAAAGATACCCTGTAATGCCCTATCTCCAGATGGGTGAATGGATAAATGAATCCAATAGATATGCTGATTTTTTCGTGTATTTCGTGTGTTTTGTGGTTGAAATAAGCTTATCCAGGATAAAAACACAAGGACATAACATGCACCCGGTTATTTTTACATCTTCGCAGTTGATTCTTGCCGGCGACATTCTCGGTGCAGAAAAGGCGTTGGTGGCCATTGCCGACCAGGATGGCGATC
The DNA here is from genome assembly GCA_030690895.1 of Sulfuricellaceae bacterium. Classification (GTDB taxonomy): domain Bacteria; phylum Pseudomonadota; class Gammaproteobacteria; order Burkholderiales; family Sulfuricellaceae; genus Sulfurimicrobium. Next base: position 9,944 of record JAUYFQ010000017.1, on the reverse strand, counting down.
ATGCATTGGTGAGCATTCTTGACGACATTCAGCCCAATGACCTGCTCGCGATCATGCGCGAGTTTGATTCGTCCAAGGAATCGGTGGTGAACATGCTGGTGACACCGGAGCAGTTTGCCCGCTCCATCGTTCTCGAAAAGATGTATGGCGACCGCACCGGCGAGCGCTTGCGCGCCATGATGAATGCCATCATTCACCGCGAATACAACGCTGTCAGCGAGTACCTTGAAGCCATCGCCGAGATTGAGGGGGGGAGCGAAACGCTGACCGACTATTTTTTTGATCGACTCGACGAAATGTTCAGCTTTGCCAGCACAGGGAGTTTTACGCCGCAACTCGATCCTGATTCCGGCGCCAAAACCCACAATACCTGGCTCATGGAAAGAATCGAGGAACTTGATCATGGCCAGGGGTTTGGCAATTTCATCGAAGATTCGCGGCCGCTGCTTTCTCGTTCAGAAATCGCCGATGGCGACTGGATGGAAACGGCATGGATTCTTCGCTATGAACTTCCCGATGCTTTCGAAGAAGTGATGATCATCCTCCGCGACCGTGCGCAAAAACTGTTTGAGGCGCCAGATGAGCTTCCCATTCCTGCGCGTCGGGATGCCAGCGATACCTCTGGCGACGAGGAAGAATCCGCAATTTAAGGGCATGGCAGTCGTATGGCAACAGCATCTACTTCACTTACTTCCTTTGACCAGCGGCCATTTTTCGACAAAGCGTTGCGTTATGGCGTTGAGCAGGGAATCATTTCCCCAGAGCGGCTGCAAATTATCCAGGCAGATTTTGCCAAGGGCATCGTCCAGATCGCCAACTATTTTGGGACTGCGCATCTGCGCCCGGAACTTGAGCTTGCGCTACATCGCATGGTGAATCTGATGAGCCTCCATCTGGAGGATATGTCAGCCGGAGATGTTCAGGTTGCAGCACGGTCCTTGCGAGACAACACCTTGTTATCTCACTCCAGAAGCGGGTCGGATATGCTCAAGCGACTCCATGCGATGCCAGACAGCACGATGATCGTCAGGGGGTTTGTTTCGCCTGAGGATCAGCGCGCTTATCTCGACGAGAAGACGGCTGCGGAGTCGATCTCCCTGGCGGAATACCGGTCTGAACTTGCCCCGCGCCAGGAAAATCAGGGCACGATAGATTTCGCCTTGTGGCTGGCGAAAAGAATGGGCGCTCCCCGCGACGATATCGACGATGCGGATTCGCTGATTCGCAGCGCCATGCTGGTTTTGTCGGTGGATGGCGCCGAACTGAAACTCCCGACCCGCACGGTATTTGTCCGTCTGATAAAAGCCCTCAAGAGCGCGAAAGCGAGGCTGGACGAAGGCCGTCTTGACGTGTTTCTCAAGGAGGCGCCGACGGAATTCCAGGTGCTTGCGCGGCGCGAAATGGCGCGTTTCATCAAAGGTGTTTTGCCGCAGATCAAGGCTCCCGGCAGCACAGCGGACAAGCTGCTGTATGGGGATAATGCCCAAGCCTTTTTTATCCGTGTGAGTCTGGACGAGGACGCCACGGAATATGATCGCCTGGTTGCCAGGGAATGGCATCGTGTGACACATGGCGAGGCAGACGACCCGGCGGTGCTTGCCACGGTGTTTTTTTTCGTGGCGACGGGTATCCCGCCCAAAGCCTCAATGCTTCTGCGGGAAGGAAAAGAGGTCATTCGACTTTTTCGTGCATCCGGTTTTGATTCAAAGGCTGTGACCGATTTTATCGTCAACCATGCGCCTGAAGCGCTGCAACAGGATCTACAAAAATCCTGGGAAGACGATTTGAAGACCGAAGCAGAACAGCAGTTAGCCGATAGCGACCCGAATTGGCCAGATGCCTACATGGAACGCTCGCTCGAATACTTGCGGAAAACTTGCCGCGCCGCCTGGAAAAGTCGCAAACGGTAGACAAATAGACGGATGGCACGCTTCAGTTGATCGAAGTAAACTGAGATGGCGTCCACATAAACAGTCTTGCTTTGGACTTGAATATGCGGGATCGTGTTGACTGGTTTTTGTTGGGGGATAAAAAATGAATGCCATTCTGAAAATTCGGCCAGATTTGATGGTGGAGATTGATCAACTGGCGGTGAAAACTCACCGTAGCGAATCGGACATCATCAATGAGGCGTTGGAGTCCTACTTGGCGCATGCCCCAAAACAGACCGTTTCTGAAGCCATTGCCAAGATTAAATCGACCCGCCATAAATCTACCCTGGAGGGTGTTGATTTACGGGAAGCTATTGCTGAAGGACGTGATTAGTGCCATTCGTTGTCGATAACTCGGTGGTGGTTGGCTGGTACTTCGAGAGTCAGGCCACGTCCTACGCAGACAAAGTGCTTGATCTGCTGGCTAACGAGACTGCCCATGTTCCAGCATTGTGGGTACTGGAATTTTCAAACGTGTTACGCAAGGCGCTTAAGGTGGGGAAAACCGACGCCGCACGCATCCGGGAAATCATTGCGTTGGTTAATGTTCTGCCCATTTCTGTTGACCACACTTCGGAGAGCGTAGAAAGCAACCTGGCTTTGGCTCTACAGTATGGATTGACCAGCTATGATGCTGCCTACCTTGGCTTGGCAATTCGACTTCAGCTCCCCATTGCAACCAATGATGGTGCACTCCAGGACGCGGCGGTTCGTGCGGGTGTCGGAATCGTCAATCTCTAATAGTCCTACCACGTTGCTTGCATTCATCAAAAGGTTCGCATGAGCAAAAACCTGAGTGTCACGCTGGGGCAGTACTCCAGCGCTGGCGTCAAACCTCAGAACGAGGATTTCTACGGCGTTTTCGTGCCGAAGGATGCATCCCTGGACAGCAAGGGGATCTGCATTGCCATTGCCGATGGCGTGAGCGCCAGCGAGGGGGGCAAGGAAGCCAGCCAGATCGCAGTGCGACAGTTTCTGGATGATTATTACAGCACGCCCGATTCCTGGACGGCCAAGCACGCGGCCACCAGGGTGCTGGGGGCGCTCAACCTGTGGCTGTATGCTCAGGGGCAGAAGCAGTATGGCGGCAATTGCGGGCTGGCGACGACCTTCAGCGGCGTGATCCTCAAATCCCAGACCGCGCATTTGTTCCATGTCGGCGACAGTCGCATCTATCTGCTGCGCGATGGCAAGCTCGAATGCCTGACACGGGACCACCGTGCGCATTTCGGGGCCGAGCGCGAGTATCTGACTCGCGCACTGGGCATCGACGAGCGTCTGGATGTCGATTACCACACCCGCACGCTGCAAGCCGGTGATTGTTATTTGCTGACCACCGATGGCGTGCACGATTTTCTGCGAGAAGAAGAGATCGATCGCCTGCTGTCGAACGCCTCATCCGACCCTCAAGTTGTTGCCGAGATGCTGGTCGAACATGCGCTCAAGCAGGGCAGCACGGACAACCTCACCTGCCAGGTGGTGCGGATCGATGCGCTGCCGCAGGCCGACAAGGCCGAATTTTACGATCAACTGACGCGCCTGCCTTTTCCGCCTGACCTCAAGGCCGGGCAGGTGCTGGATGGTTATCTGATCCTGCGCGAGCTCAAGGCAACTTCGCGCAGCCAGGTATATCTGGCGGAGGATACGCTGGGAATGCATGAGGGCAAGGTGGTCATCAAAACGCCCTCGGAAAATTTCAACGATGATCCGCTCTACATCGAGCAGTTCCTGCATGAGGAGTGGGTCGCCAAGCGCCTGGATTCGCCGCATCTGATCAAGGTTTGTGAGCGGGCGAACCGGCCACGCACCTTCCTTTATAGCGTGGTGGAATACATCGAAGGCCAGACCTTGCGCCAGTGGATGCTGGACAACCCCCTGCCTGCTACCGATCGGGTGCGCGCGACGGTCGACCAGATTGCGCGCGGTCTGCGCGCCATGCACCGGATGGAAATGATTCATCAGGATCTCAAGCCTGACAATATCCTCATCGACCGCAACAACACGATCAAAATCATCGACTTCGGTTCCACCCGCATCGCCGGGCTGGCTGAAACCCATACCGTGCTGGAACACAATCACATTGTCGGCACCGCCAGTTATTCCGCTCCTGAGTACTTCAAGGGCGAGAAGGGCAGCGACCGCTCGGATATTTTTTCGCTGGGTGTCATCGCCTACGAAATGTTCACCGGCCAGCTACCCTACGGCGAAATCAACCCGGAGCAGGCAGCGCGCAAGAAATTTAGCTATACCTCCGCACGTTTGCATAATCCGGCGATACCCGACTGGGTGGATGGCGCGCTGGAAAAAGCCACGCACCCCAGTCCCGTGCGGCGCTATGAGACGGAAACCGAGTTTGTTGTCGATCTGACCCGTCCCAATGCCAGCCTGGTCAACGAGGGCCGTAGCCGCCCTCTGCTGGAGCGCAACCCGCTGGGGTTCTGGAAAGGCCTGGCAATGTTGCTGTTGGGCGTGATTCTGGTATTGCTCTATCTGCTTGCAACGAAATAGAAAAAACGCGCTGTGGCTGCTTGATACATTGCCAGCCTTACCTTTTGTTCCGTCAATGATAAAATATGCCATTGCATGCAAACCTGACCGGAATGTGTTCGGTCAATATAGCTTGCCGCGAGCTTCGCGGCGTGAAAACGGAGTATCAATGAAAAAACTGAATGTGATCGCACTGGCTGTATTTCTTTCCCAAACGGCACAGGCCGCGCCACTGGAAAAATGCGTGGGCGACGATGGTCGCGTCTATTACGGCGACAGCATCCCACCCGAAGTGCTTGCCAAATGCCGTTCTTCGAGCGAGGTGACCAAGTCGGGCCTTGTCAAAGGCACGACCCGCCCCATGACAGATGAAGAACGCAAGGCTGCGGAGGTGGATGCAGCCAAAAAGAAAGAGAATGACAAGATTGCTGCAGAGCAGAAGCGGCGCGACAGTGCCTTGATCGATACCTATTCTCGCGTGGAGGAAATCGATGTGGCGCGTGATCGCAATTTGCAAGCTACCCAGGTGCGTATTGACAGTTACCAGGCCAGCACCAAATCAGGTCAGGCGAACCTGGCCAAGCTGCGTGCCCAGGCAGACAATTTGTTAAAGCAGAAGAAACCGGTTCCGCCATCATTGGAAATCGAGATCAAGTCTGTCGAGGCAAGCACCAAGCGCGATCAGGATGCCTTGGATAAAGCCCGGAAAGAAGCTGAAACCACGACCGCGCGCTATGAGGCAGAGAAAAAGCGCTTCCGCGAAATCAAGGGATTGGCGCCCAAACCCTGATAGCAACCATACTTTTGCTACGGCAGGGTATCAGCCAGTTCCAAGTGTTCCAGATTCAAGGGTCGCTGCCCTTTTGTTGGATTGAATGGCTTGGGCAGTAAGCGTAGGGTTAGTGGCAAGTGGAGTCGGCATTGAGGGTCCAGTCTGGCGTGCCCCGGCGGGTAAAAAAGCTTGCATGCAAGCTGAATTTCCAGCTTATTGAGTCGGCCATCAAATATTGGAAATTTCATGTAGGTCGGCCTTCAGGCCGTCTGCTCGAATCAATGCCGGCCTGAAGGCCGACCTACAAATATTTACTGGCCGGGACAATTCAATAAACAATGCCAGCGTGAGTCCTTCTTCGAATTTGCTTTATCAAGGAGAATTACGATGAAACATATGCATATCACATTACCTGCCGCACTCCTTTCGACACTCGTGTGTGGGCTTGCATTCGCAGCGGGCGACGCTAAGGGATGCAAGGATCATCAGCTTTTTACGCGCATGAATAACTACTCCATCTTTGAATGCAAGACCAGATACGAACAACTGGTCATCAAGTTTGACAATGACCCGAAATCGGCCAAAAACCTGACGCTCGAGGGCGACCTCACCTCTCTTTCCTATGTTTACGACTCGACGGTGCCCGGCGCGGCTTCCTCAAGGCCCAGCGAATTGCAGGTGATGCGCAACTACCAGAATGCCGGCAAGGAAAAAGGCGGGGAAGTTATTGTCGATAGACCCGGCTACACCGCGTTGAAATTCAACCGCGACGGAAACACGGTATACGCGGTTGTACGGGGGTACAGCGGCGCCGCCCGCATTTATCTGGACGTCATGGAAGTGAAAGCCATGGCACAGGAGGTCACTGCCAACCTGATGTGGGATACGCTGAAAAAAGATGGCTTTATCTCGTTGCAGATCAATTTTGATACCAACAAGGCCATCATCAAGCCCGAGTCAATGCCGTTGGTCAAACAGATCGTTGACCTGATGAAAAACCAGTCCGCGCTGAAAGTATCCATCGAAGGCCACACCGATAACCAGGGGAACGCGGCCGCCAATAAGACGCTGTCGCTGGATCGCGCCAAGGCCGTGATTGCGGCAGTTGCAGCGGAGGGCATCAAGGCTGACAGGATGACAGCAGAAGGCTGGGGGCAAGAAAGACCCGTGGCAGATAACCGTACGGAGGAAGGCCGCGCCAAGAATCGCCGTGTTGAGCTGGTCAAGAAATAGCAAGCGGATGAAATTCCTTTCCGGCCATAGAGCGAACTATGGCTTGGTTATTTCCATTTATATTTCAGTTAACAGCGCCCTTGGTGGAAAGTGGGACTGGGCAGGTGGCCTCGGAAAATTTTTCAGCCATTCGTAGTCTTCATATCTCAAACCCAGCCATTCATAGTTGTTAGCAGTAACGTCATAGTGAAGATAAACGGCAAGAGCAGACTCTCCAAAATCAATATAGAGGCCCTTTCCGGAGTACACCGCTATTAAATCTGCCATCGTGTTTCTGACATCGTTAAACACACCTTGCGGCTTGGTCTTTGCAAAAAACAAGGACTGAGATATTAGCCTCTGCTTCAATATATCCTTCAACCGAAAACTGAGTTTTCAGTTCGGTATTTTCAGGGGCAATCGCTGGTTCGTCTTCGGCGTTTGCCGGATTGACGATGGCGGTGGCCAATGCAGCGCTTAAAGCAAGCATTAAAAGCGTTTTTGCTTTCATGTTTATGCTCTTTCTATGGTTGTTCGATGTAAGCAGTTTGCGCGAGCTGGATATGTTTGCTTGACCCATTACGCCAATTGCATGGCCATTTGCGACATACCAAGGCCTACCTGTTGCGGCAATTAACCTCCGGGGAACCCTCGGAGGAAGAACTGGCCACCGCGATGGGAATGAGCCGCCGGACACTACAGCGGAGACTTGGCGATCTAGGATTGACCTACAAAAGCGTGCTCGACGGGACGCGCTACGACCTGGCACTGCGCTATCTGGGCGACCCGCAACGAACCGTCACCGAGATCACCTTCCTGCTTGGCTTCTCCGAGCAGAGCGCCTTCACCCGCGCCTTCACCCGCGCCTTCAAGCGCTGGAGCGGAAAAGCGCCAACCACCCACCGCACTCAGCAGCACGCCTTTGCCTGAATTAGCGCAATGCTACGCGACCCCGTGCTTCCCCGTTAGAGCGCGATCCATGTGGATCGCGCTATTTTTTGCCTGTGGTGTCATGACCCCGCTTCACCGCGCCGCCCCCTTCATCGCCTGTGTAATCCGCACCGTCTCCACACTGACCGTGGTGACGCGAGTGAGCAGATCGATCACTTTTTCCTTGTAATCGGCGAAGCGGTAGGTGTCGAATTTCTCGCGGATGGTAGGGTCTTTGGGTTTCTTTTCCTTGTACTGGTCGAGCACCCATTCCAGCGCGCAGCGGTTGCCCAGCTTGTAGTCCCATGCTTCGGGCGGAATGCCATGCAACGTGGTTTCAGAATCCAGCGCGATGCTGCCCGCGTCCTTGTCGGCACGCAGCAGGGCTTTGGGTTGCAAGCCTGCGGCGCGGGCTTTTTCGTCGGGGAGGTCGGTGCGCTGGAGTTTGAAAGGCTCAACCACTTCGTAACCGATATGCACAGACATCAAGGCCTCGCCCCACGCCGCCCATTGCCAGAAGTCGGCGTAGAACGGGATGCGCGGGAACTCGCGCTTCAGGTTCTGCGCGTATTTCTCGCGGTACTGTGGATCGTGCAGCACAGCGTAGCAATAGTGGAAGATGGCCTGCTTGGTGATTTTCTGCGCCTTACCCTCTCCCCCCGCTGCGCTCCTCCCTCTCCCGCTGGCGGGAGAGGGTTGTTCATAGTGCTGCCGGAATTGCTTGAGCGCCCAGTCGGTGAGGTTGTCGACACGGCGCCCCTCGCTGTCGATTCGTTCAAGCGACATTGCCACAGCCGCAGCCGCCGCGCCAACGTAATGGTAGTCCAAGACTGAGTCAACGGCCTGAACCATGAAGGGCTTTTGAGAGCCAGCGTCAGTAAGTACGAGAGAACGATTTACGGCTTGCCCCGACTCTCCAAATAAGCGGGTAGTGAAATAGCGCATTTCGTTAAGTAGCCCATCGAAATAAAGCTGCTGTTTAACGAAAGGCCGGTAGTTAGCCAAAATAATCCGTTCTGGATCGAATTGATATGCGACCCCGCTGGCCAGATCCCTTTTGGTCGCCCTACTCCACTTGATAGAAGTGCCAAGCATTGGGGCAAGGCTCGTTCTGTCCTCCACATGCTTCAATTTTTCCGCGTCGGCGTTGTACGCACCAATCAAGGCCCTCACTTTGTGCGACAAGCACTCGCGGGTTTCGTCGTACACCCATTCATCGCGGGCTGTGACCACGCCGAGCGAGAACAGCTTGAAAATTGCCCGCTCTTTTCCTGCCGTCTTTGCCGCTTTGGTTTCTTTGCTGGCCAGCGGCAGCAATGAATCAAAATCGTTATTGGTCAGATTCACCCAGGTGCTTGCCTTGTCGGGCTGCACTTCATCAAAGCTCAAGCTACTCATGGGGTGGTTGGCAAGAAAGCCGAGTTTTTCTTCCGCCGTTTCCATCTCGGGGCGGCGCACATAATAGACGCGGGCTGCGCCCGTTCGGGCTGAGCTTGTCGAAGCCCTTGCCAGCCCTTCGACAAGCTCAGGGCGAACGGTGCGTTTTGTTTTCTTGATGAAGAAGCTGATCGCCACGCCGGTCTGGATGCCGAACACGTTGTGCTTGGTGCCGGAAAGTCTGGGATTGGCGCGCACGTCGCCACCCAAATCCACAACATAAATATCGCTGAATTCCTGCGCCACGGTTTTGCGGAATCCGTCAAAGGTGCGGCTTTCGATGAAGCTGCGGTTGGTAATAAAGGCCAGCACGCCGTTCTCGTTTAACCTGTCGCTGGCCCAGCGGAAAAAGCGGGCGTACATGTCGTAGAGCTTGGTTTTCTGCGCGGTGCTGGCGTGGATGTAGGTGTTCTTGATGCGCTTGTCGATGCTCGGGTATTCGCGGTTTTTATTGTTGTCGTTTTCGTTGGCCTGGTTGGCGTTATACGGCGGGTTGCCGATGATGACGCTGATGCGCTTGCTGATTTGTCGCTTGATGCGGGCGACGTTTTCTTCGCTCACGCTACCGAACAAATCCGCCGTGGTGCCGGGTGCCGAGGTATGCAGGCCGACGTTATCCAGCGTATCCACAAAGCACAGGTTGGGGAATTCTTCGTAGTTACCGGTAATGGCGGCGTAGGTGGATTCAATGTTCAGGTTGGCGACGTAGTAGGGCAGGATGGCGACTTCGTTGGCGTGCAGTTCGTTGAGGTATTTGTGCTTGAGTTTGGCGGGCTGGCCGCGAAAGTGTTCCAGCAGTTCGCAGATAAAAGTTCCCGTACCCGTTGCTGGATCGAGAATTTCCACGTCCTTGTCAATCAGGTTTTTGCCGAAGTGCTTTTCGGTGAGCCAGTCGGCGCCATCGATCATGAAGCGCACGATTTCGTTGGGCGTGTACACCACGCCCAGCCGGTCGGCGGCCTTGGCGTTGTAGACCTTGTAGAAGTTTTCGTAGATGACCTTGAGGAAGGTTTGCTTCTCGCCGTGGCTGCTGATTTGTGCGGCGGCAGCGCGGATGGCGGCGTAGTAGGTTTCGAGGCCTTTGAGGGTCTGCTTTTTTAGATTACCGGTGAAAAACTCGGCCTCCAGCGCGTATAGTTCGCGCGCCACGTTGTTGTGCTGGTGGAAGTCGCTGT
>JAUYFQ010000016.1 GCA_030690895.1 Sulfuricellaceae bacterium | reverse complement strand
ATTTCCCCCTGAGCTTCGTTCAGGCTGGCTCGACAGCCTGCTCGAGGAGATCGCCTCGGTTCGCGCTGTCACCAGTCGCGGTAAACGAAATCCCCGTGGCGTGAAACGAAAAATGAGCAAATTCAATCTCCGAAAACGAGGCGATCCGATCAATACGCCTTGCGAGCCAATGCCTCGAATTTTATCTATCTAAACAGTATTGGGGTTACGGTGCAAAAAACCGCACCTAACCCTAATGCTGTTCACTTAACCCTGAACCGTTCCTACACAGTGTGGCTTCTGCGCAGACCTGAGTAGTTACCGGAATAGTTGAATAGTTGAGTACGAAATGACCGGCCAATTTTCCGATTTCTATAGCAGCCTTGATGCCGACCCAGCCAAGCGGGGCAAGCAGTTCGAACACTTCGTCAAATGGTTCCTCAAGGCTGATCCTGAATGGGCTACCCAGGTTGACCAGGTGTGGCTGTGGGATGAATGGCCGGAACGCTGGGGCGCGGATTGCGGCGTTGATCTGGTGTTTCGCCACAAAAACGGCGAAAACTGGGCGGTGCAAGCCAAGTGCTACTCGCCCGACTACGACATCACCAAACACGATGTCGATAAATTCCTCAGCGAGTCGAACCGGCCAAGCATCAAGCACCGCCTGCTGATCGCCACCACCGACCGCATCGGCGGCAACGCCAGGCAAGTCTGCGAAGCGCAAGAAAAACCCGTCATACGCTTTTTGCTGTCCGATTTCGAGCGCTCAGTGCTGGAATACCCCGCCAACCTCGCCGCACTCCCGCAAGCCAAGCGCAAGGCACGACCAGAGCCACGCGACCACCAGCACGAAGCTATCGCCGCCGTAGCCCAAGGCTTGCAAACCGCCGACCGTGGCCAGCTCATCATGGCCTGCGGCACAGGCAAAACTTACGTCACGCTATGGATCAAGGAGCAGCTTGCCGCGCAGCGCACCTTGGTGCTGGTTCCCTCATTGGGCCTGCTGTCCCAACTGCTGCGCGAATGGACATTCGCCGCCGCCACGCCGTTTGAAGTGCTGTGCGTTTGCTCGGATCAAACCGTCGGCAGCAGAGGCAACGACGAAGCCATCCACAGCGTGGCTGATCTCGCCTTCCCCGTCACCTCGGATGCGGATGAAGTCAGGAATTTCCTCAGCGGCGCAGGCAATCGGGTGGTTTTCTCCACCTACCAATCCTCCTCCGTCATCGCCGCCGCCCAGGCCGACGCCACCATCCCGGCCTTTGATTTGACCGTGGCGGACGAAGCCCACCGCTGTGCGGGCAAGGTCGGCAGCGAATTCACCACCGCCCTCGACAACGCACAGATACGCAGCGCCAAAAGATTATTCGCCACCGCCACCCCGCGCACCTATTCCAGCAATGTCAAAAAAGCAGCCGAAGATCGCGGCGTCGAAGTCGTCGGCATGGATAACGCCACCCTGTTTGGTGAAGTGCTGTACGCCCTGCCGTTCGGCAAAGCCATCGAGGACAAACTGCTCACCGACTACCGCGTCGTCATCATCGGCGTGGACGACCCCACCATCGCGCAGTGGATCGCCAACCGCGAGCTGGTCAGCACCGGCACGGGCATAGAAACCGACACCGAATCGCTCGCCGCCCAGATCGGCCTGCTCAAGGCCATCAAGGACTACGACCTCAAGCGCATCATCAGCTTCCACAGCCGCGTCAATCGTGCAGAGCGTTTCACCACCGACATGCAAAACGTCATGGCATGGATCAGCGACGAACACCGCCCCAGCGGCACCCTGCGCACCGACTTCGTCTCCGGCAACATGCCCGCCAGCAAACGCAAGATCAAGCTCGACCAGCTCAAGGCGTTGAATGCGGACGAACGTGGTGTGCTGAGCAATGCGCGCTGTTTGTCCGAAGGCGTGGACGTGCCCTCCCTCGATGGCGTGGCGTTTATCGATCCGCGCAGCAGCCAGGTGGACATTATTCAGGCGGTGGGGCGTGCTATTCGCCTCAGTCCGGACAAGAAGGCGGGCACCATCGTTCTGCCGGTGTTTATCGCCGCTGGCGAAGATGCCGCAAGCACGATAGAAGCCAGTCACTTCAAGCCTGTTTGGGAGGTGCTGAACGCACTCAAGGCGCATGACGACGTGCTGGCTTGCGAGTTGGATCAGATCAGAACCGGGCTGGGCAGGAAACTTGGCGCGCAGGTCAGCGCGGACGGCCTGTGCAAAATCAGGATTGATTTGCCTGCGACGGTAGATGTTAATTTTGGCAGTGCACTGCGCACCTATCTGGTTGAGCGGGTCACTGAATCCTGGAATTACTGGTTTGGATTACTGGAGGCATTCATTGAACGTGAGGGGCATACCAAGGTTCCCCGTGATTACATAACGGATGATGGATATCTGGTTGGTAGCTGGATAGCTCGCCAACGAACAATAAAAGACAGCCTGCCTCCTGAGAAAATAGTACGGCTGGAAGCCTTGCCAGGTTGGAGCTGGGATCCTTTCTCGGATATGTGGGAAGAAGGATTTCGCTATCTCAAGGAATTCGTGGAACGTGAAGAGCATGCGAGAGTTCCTGCGCGATATATAACAGAAGATGGATATCGCCTTGGTCAGTGGGTGAATGTTCAGCGAACAACAAAGGACAGCTTGTCACCGGGGCGCAAAGCACGGTTGGAAGCATTACCCGGATGGCGTTGGGATATCTTTTCAGATAAGTGGGAAGAAGGATTTCGTTATCTCAAGGAATTCGCAGATCGAGAGGGGCATGCCAAGGTTTCTGCCTCTTACAAAACGGCTGATGGATATCGAGTCGGTGGCTGGGTGAGTGTTCAGCGGAGAGCAAAAGACAACCTGTCACCGGAGTGCATAGCACGGCT
>JAUYFQ010000015.1 GCA_030690895.1 Sulfuricellaceae bacterium | reverse complement strand
CGACACTCGAAATTGGGCGCCCATCGGCGCCGTGACGCTTAACCCCGAACGCGACTCCATCATAAAAACGCATTTGGCGGATAACCATATTCAGCCGTTGGCTGCATGAACGAGGCGACAACTATCTTGACACGCGCCGCTAGCCAGCCCTCCAAAAGACCGCCAACAAACAATAAGAATCCGCTGATATAATCCCACGCTTTCTTCAATCGCCCCGCTGAATCGGGATACGGAATACGTGGACATGACGCCCTTGCTTGAAGCAGCTGAAAACAACCTGATCTGGCGCGAAGATCGCGCCCACCTGCAGCTCTATATCAACCTGAAACTGGCGTCTTCCGGGCAGCCGACTTCGAGCCTGGCGGGTGATGATTCAGCTTTTCTGGCCATTGCCAATGACCTTCTAAAAAGCTATCGCGAAAAATCGCGCCTGCTTTCCGGCTATCTGTGTCCGCCTGATCAACGCATTCAGAGTTTTATCGACGATTATCTGGATGGTGCAAGCAGCCCGCGTCTGCCGGAAAACACGCTGATTCTGGATCGTGTAGGCGTGGCGCGGGAGTTGTCCCTGCCACTGGACCGGGACGAATTTACCAGCGAGTACGTCAGCAGCTACCGTGTCCGCAATGGGGTATTGCATAACCCGTCCAGCGACCGGCGCACCACCAAGGGTTCATTCCACATTGCCGAGGGTGGTCTGCCTATCCCCGGCGATAAAAAAGCCGTACCCAAAGCAGTGTTCTCCCTCCTTTTGCTGGAAGCCCTTTCCCCTCCTGAACACCTGATGACTTTGCCATTCACCGCAGGTCAGCCACAGGAAGCGCGGATGTTTGTTTCCCTGCTGTTGCGCCCGGTCATCTGCCCGGCGATCCCCGGCATCGAAGCGGAAAAAAATATGGAAATCCGATTCTTTGCGCCAGGCAGCCTGGTCAGCAATCTGGATTTTGTGGAAAGTATTTTCGGCAACGGCGGCAACCCGTTCCTGTCCAGCTACGATGCGGGACTGGATGTAGACCACTGGTCTGGTCATACCGGCTGCGTGATTCTTGCCCCGCACCTGACACGCTTCAGCAAGAAAGCACTGGGCCTGCCTCATTTCGACCAGGCCACCCCGCGCCAACAGGCTGACGGCATGTGCTGGCAGGACGAGAACGAGCTGTATAACGAGGGTGCATCGTTCAAGATCACCGCGCGGGACGAGCGTGGCGTCATTATCACCATCATTGCCGATAATTATTTCGGCTACTGCAAGAAAGAAGTCAAAACCCAGATCAGCTACGCGACCAATCTTTTTGGGCTGGCTGAAGAAGAGCACGCCGGTGGTGCGCTGGCTTTCCCGCGCCGCAATCATGGCGAAGAATATGGCATCGACAGCAGCACCCGCGCGCCGGATTACCATTTTGCCGACATCGTTGCCCGCTATGGCGATCTGATGGACTTGCAGCCGGAAGGCTATGGCGTCGACAAGCAGCACCCGGAAGTGGTGTATGTGCCGCAGGATTTGCGCATGGACTTGCCCTCCCAGACCATCACCTGGATGAAATCGGGCGAAAAACAAAGCATTCGCCTGAGCCCGGACAAAATCTACATCCAGCCCAACGGTTACAAGGTCGAGATGCAAAAACATCCCGGTGCACCAAGCTGGCGACTAATCGGGACGGATGCGGAAGGCACGTTCTGTCACAAGCCCTGCACTGTTTCCGGTGGCGGCAAATCGGAAATCTCGAAATCGCTGAACGATGCGGTCATTTACGGCCCGCTTTTCATCAACGACCTGGGACAGGATATCGACCAGGTTGCAGCCATTTTCGACCGGGACTACGGCAATCGGCTCAAACCCGGCTTCGAGCACGAAGATCGGGATGCCAGCCGCAAGCTCTTGAGCATGGAACGCAGCCTGGGCTCGGTGATCAAGGTGCTGACCCCCTCCCCCATCTATACCGACAGCTACAATGCCTGGCTGGAGGGCATACCGGACTACATTCTGGCACTGGTATTCGTGATCAAGCGCATGGCTCGCCCGGAATGGGGCGATAGTTGGCGCGACCTGCTTTCAGCCGATTCCGTCAATGGACGGCCAGGGCACGAACTGAAGCTGGGCGACCGCAAGCTGGTGGGCTCGTATTTAAGAGTGGGCTTCGAGGAAAATGGCTCCTGGCGCGTTTTCAAGGTGCGCCAGGACTTCATCGCCGCCGAAAAAGTCCAGATGGAAGATGACATCAGCGCCTCGGTGGTGGTGCCTGCGAGCATGCTGCCCAATCAATCGCCCAAGAGCAGCGACCCCAGCGTCAAGCTGGTGGTCAACTGTGAGAGTCGCCTGTTCCAGCGGCCAGATGATGCAATCATTCGGGGCTTCGATGTCCAGACCGAAGCGGACATGGCGCGTGACGACAATTTCTTCGCCAACTATGAGCCACTGAAGGGCGAAAAGCTGACCGAATTGCTTGAGGATGTCGTCGGTTTCGACGCTTATACCGCGCCGATGCGCACCATCCTGAAAAACGCCCACGACAACGGTGAGTGCGTCGTGTCTTCCGCGCACCCGCGCATGGTGGATGGCAAGCCCAGCAAGAACCCGCGCTACCTGCAAATTCGTCCTGACCTGTCCAGCCCGGTCAGGCGCTACATCGCTGAAATCGGTGCGCGCTTCAGCCGCCGTCTGCCGCTGGACATGCCCTTGTGCGAGCAGGTCAATGCCGTGCTGGTAGGCCGTCGCAACAATCCGCCGGAGCCCGGCATTCGTCCACTGGCGGTGTATAACCCGATTCATTACCAGGAACTGCCCGAGCTGTTCATGGATTTCGTGTGCAGCCTGACGGGAAAGTCCCCCTCCACCACCGGTGCCGGTAGCGAAGGCGCACTGACCAAGGGTCCCTTCAACGCCTTGCGGCAAACGATAGATCTCAACAATGCGCTGGTTTCGTTCATCATCACCGGCTATGCGGGATTCTCGACGGCAGCGGGTTATGTTGGCCCCAAAATGAAAGTCAGCCACGACATCAGTTTGCTGATCCCCGAAATCTGGGCGCGACTACCCAAGGAAGTGCGCGACCCGCGTTATCTGATCCAGCATGGCTACATGGAAGCCGTTCCTGATTTTGACTTTGAAGGCCGCAGCATTCAGGCCAGCCGACTGGGTTACCGAATCACCAACCGCTTCGTGCATGGCTTCATGGGCAAGATGTTCGACACCCCCCGCGCTGTATTTGGCGAAGAAATTCTGCGCCCGGAAAAGCAGGATCTGGCGGTATTCGTCGATGGCGTGGAAAACATCGTGGAAGCCCAGCAGAAGGTCGCCATGACCTACCTGGAAGATGGCAGTATCGAAGATGCCTGCCCGCCCCTCAAGGCGCTGCTAACCATCATGGCAACCGGCGAATTTGAAGGAAAGGACGTGCACCACCCGGAGATTCGCAACATGTTCACCCGCGAAGCCATGTTGCAATCCGACTGGTATCTCGAACGCCTGGAAACAAAACAGGCAAGGGACATCGAACTCTGGAAACGGCATGTCGCCTATCTGGACACCTTTTCGAACCGCGTCAGCCACCAGGATATGGTTTCCCGACTCGATATTCGCGCAAAAGTCGTCAGGGCAAGGCAGCGCCTAAGCGAAGTCAGCGACCCGTCTTATCTGGCGCAACTGCATGGAACAATAGGCGCTGATCCGGCCAGACCCGCCAGAAAAGCCTGATTCCGTTGCAACATAAAAAAGGGAGCCATCAGGCTCCTTTTTTATGTCTCTCGAAAAGAGACGATCCAGTCCAAGCGAATCTCGATTGCTGCATCCCCGCCACGAACCCGAAATTTCAGCCATTCTGCGCCATCACGAGTTGACACATCGAGTGGCAAGATGGTTTCCGAGTGTTCCATCCCATCGAGACGGTAGACCAGGAAGAGATGGATTTTTCGTAAAACGCTGAATTCCAGCTGCTCGTGCTGAATGCACGAGATTGACTGATAAGTCGACACCAATTTACAGGAAGATGACTGCCGGAAAAACTGCTGCTGCCAGCACCAGCACCAACCATTCAATATTATGCTTGGCCAGCCACCCGGTAAAATGGGCTACCAGAATCGCAATGGCGACAATGTAAAACGCGATGAAAGCCATGAAATTCGTCCTATTGGAACAGTTAGTAGCAGGATAACCAGTTTCCCGCTTGATGACAATCAGATTGGGACACAATCAGTGCATGGAATAACTTTGATCTGCAGGAAGTCCGTTGGTTACTTCGTCCATGCTCGCATCCCGAATACTCACCACAGTCACCAGAAAAGTCACGGTCTGACCGGCCAGTGGATGATTGGCATCGACAGTCAATTTACCATCGGCAATCTTGCTGACGCGAAACAGACTGGTTTCACCATCTTCATTCTGAAACTCGACTTCGGCGCCCACGCGGCGAAACTCTGGCGGCACATTGCCGATGTCATCCGTGAAGGTCAAGTTTGGATCGGACTCACCAAACCCTTCTTCGGGAGTGAGCGTGACTTTTACCTGATCGCCGACTACGGCGCCCGTCAAGGCAACTTCGATCTGCTCGAACAACGGGCTGTTGCCGCCATGTACATAGCCCACGGGGACATCATATTGCTCATAGACCGTACCGGACTGATCCAGAATGGAGTAGGTGACATACACCGCCTTGTTGTTCCCGATCTTCTGCTCAGACATGCGAATCAATTTCCAAAAAAGGGGCGATTGTAACAGTTTTACCTACCATGTTTCCGCGTATCCAGATCGCGAATTTCCAGATCGACCGTTAACTCCTTGAAGCGAGATGACATGGGCCAGCTTAGCGTCAGCGTCACCGCCTGCATGATTTTCTCGAACCCGGCTTCGGATTGGGAAACGCTGAAATGGGGCTGGGTATGGATGTGCGCTGGCATATCGGATGACAGTACCAGCACGCCGCCCAGCACTTCATCCTGCAACTCGATTTTCTTCACTGCGTCGAAATCCATGATCTGACCAAAGCCGCCTGGAATCTGGCCATTCAGGACAAATCGCCCGGCAGGGCCGTCGCAACTGGGCATGGCGATATTCAGTTCGGTGCGGAATATCCCATCGCATTCACCGGTAAATCGATAGCTTGCGCGCAAGCGTCGGCTTCCCATCGAATATTTCTTGTCGATCAGCAGATGTCCCCACTCGCAACCAAAAACAACATGCGCGGATTTGTCGTCAGCGGGGCGCATGACATAGCTTCTCAACGGCGAAATCTGCCCATTCTGCAAAATCGAATCCATGAAGGACATGCGCGGACTGTCGTCCAGAATCAAGTCTTCCGGATGAATCACGTGCTTGAAACTGACGCGCTCATGCGGGTTGGCGATACCCTCACCCTGGTATTCCGAGCCCTGATTCAGGTGAATCTTGCGGTAATAATGTTCGGCCTGACGCGCCAGGGAATCACCGAAATTATGCTGCAGGGCATAATCGTCGAACTCGCAAACCGCGCCACAACCATCCTGCCTGAACACGGCCTGAACTGCCTCGTTGTGCAAAAACACCTCGGATTTTCCGTCCAGATCGAGATCATCCACGACATGACGGGGACGATCCGACACTTTGTCGAGCAGGCTTTCCAGCGCGACAATGGCGCGGTAAACAGCCCGCCGCAAATGCGGCAGGTACAGGCCGCCAAACAGTCCGTGCCAGTAAGCATCATTGGCCTGAGCCTGGTACAGCAACTCGCGCATCTCCCGCGACTGTTTCTTGGCAGGCAGGTCGGCCAGACGCTGCGACAATTGCAGCATGCGTTTGTGCATCCAGTTGGCTTCCGGGTAGCGGGTGATGAAGTTTTTCCAGATACCGCCGCGTATAAACGCCTTGTCACGCTCGAAAAACCCCTGATCACGGGCAGACTGAATCAGGTCGGCATAGCCGTTGGCGGCCGCAGCCGGGAGCGTCCATTCATTCATCTCGATGTATGAAGTGGTGGGCAGATAAACGATGCCACGGGTATGCGTCTCGGCATGGTAGTCGCAGTATTTCATCGGCTTGATCAGCGTGGAACCCAGCACGCCGCGAATAAAATCCTCCAGCCAGCCTTTTTCATAGACCCACTCGTAGGTCTCCGGCCAGATGCCGAATTTTTCGATATCGTCAAAATAAATGGCGGCATCTTCGCCTTCGCTCGCCAGGCTTTCCAGATATTGCACAGCCTCGTCGGCTGGAGAAAAAGGGAAACGGTAGCGCAAAGCCTCGGAAATCGGGAACAGGTCCAGCCGACGACCATCTTCCTCGGTCGTGAAGAAGCCGCTCAGGGTCTCGGCTTTTTTTCCGGTGCACAGGAAATGGTAATCATCCACGGTGACATATTTGATCCCTGCATCCGCCAGCGCTGGCACCACGGTTGCTTCCCACACCCGTTCGGTCAACCAAGCGCCCTGGGGACGCTGGCCAAATTTCTTTTCCAGCTTGTCGGACAAGGTAAGCACCTGACCAATACGATCCCGATTGGGAATCACGGCCAGCACCGGCTCAGTTTCTCCTGCGCCGACCAATTCGACCTGGCCGCGCGCGACCATTTCCTTGAGCATGACCATGTCTTCAGGATAATGCTCGATCAGGTAATCCAGCAGCCAGCCTGAGAAATGGATCGCGAAGGGAAAATCAGGGTAGCGGTAAAGCGTGCGAATGAAAGGCTGGTAACACCGGAGGTGGGCATCGTTCAGCACTTCCGGAAAATTGCCAACTGGCTGGTGGGCATGCACGCCGAGCAGCAATGCGATTTGTTTTGTCATAAATTAATCCTGTCTATTCTCTCAAGATGCCCGGCGCATCGCACCGCCGACTTCAGCGTGACCGCCGCCATGGCTGATCGGCACATCCAGCTCGACAGGCGGCACTAGCAATAGGTGGCGATAAAGGTCCGCCAGGTTTTCCCGGTATAGATTGTCGAAACTCCTCACGCTATCGCCCGGATTGTAATCGCCAAACCACCAGAACCAGTCCGATCCTTCGCAAGCAGCCAATTGCCGCTCGGCCTTGATACGTTGCTCGGGGTTCAATCGCCCGCTGCCCATCACCAGATCGTAGGTTTGCTTGGCCTGACATAGCAGATCCCAGGCACGATTTTTTTCCGGACATCCGATCCAGGTCGAAAAATTCCCATATACCCAGCTCCCTGCCACCAAATGGGACAGATCGCGACTGTCCGCGCAGGCGTGCAGTTCAGGGTGCGCGCTCATGGCCTCTTCCTGGCAGTGCGCGATGTACTCGCTGAAGGTGGTTGTTTCAATGTGAGGATGATTCTCAAGTATCTGATAGAGTTCGGAAAGAAAATAAAATCCATTGTAGGGATAATATTCCCAGGCATTTTCGCCATCCAGAATGATGCTGACCACTGGGTTTTCGCTGCTTCCATGCCGCCAGATGTTCTCCAGCTTTGCAACAAAATTGTGCACGGCATCCAGGCCAAACCAGTTGGCGTATTCAAACCCGATCATGTCCGAGAGGCCATCGTCCCGGAAAAAACAGGCGACTTGATCGCCTTCATGGCTGATTCGATAGGGCCGATATAAATAATTCAGCGGATTATCCAGCACGGCATCCCGCTGCGCATGGCGCAGGCTGTTGGCCAATACCGCCTGTCCCGTCGCGATCCACTGGACACCCTGCTTTGCCATTAACAACGCGGAGGCTTGGGAGACGCCCCCCTCCGCCGGCCACATGCCGACAGGCTTCATTCCGAAGCACTTCTCATGTTTGGTCACTGCTTCGGCAATGTGGAAGGCAATCCGGCTGGCCCCGCCCGGGTACTGGGGAGAAAGCGGCATTTCCATGCCGGGCGCACTTTCCTGAGCGCTGGAAAAATCCAGCATCAAGGGCGCAATGGGGTGGTAATAAGGTGTCGAGGACAATTCCACCTGGCCGCTCTGGGCGAGTTTCCGGTAACGGGGAATAATGTTGCTGATCAGTTTTCCGATCAGTTCGACCAGATTTTGCCTGTCTTTCAGGGTAAACATCGCTCCCTTGGACATCATTGCAACCACCTGTTCGTTCTCGCGCCGCACGCTTTCCCCTGTCCAGGAAAGGTGATACCAGACCAGCAAATCGGCCAGGTATTGCCCTGACAGGTATTGGTAATGGTCCGCTCCATGCGCTTCGTGAATTTTATATAAATCGTGCAGACGCTTGTAAGCCGGATAGGGTTCGACCATCTTGCTGTGATTGCAGCGGAAGCAGCTATCCAGAATCAGTTTGCGCTGCTCTGGGGTGACATGTTCCAAGTCTTTTGCAGCCAGCAGGCGCAGCAAGGGATCGCGCAGCGAACGGCTGGCGAATTGCTCGGTGTAATCTTCCAACTGATCGAGCAGGACGGGAACAAAGTTCACCACGGCATGGGCCTGTGGCGCTTGCTCCAGGTGGTACGCCATGTCGGTGTAGTCCTTGATGGCATGGAGATAAGTCCAGGGCAGCGCGAACTCGCCAGAAACATGGTGCCGGTAATCCGGCTGATGCATATGCCAGCACAGAACCAGCTTGAGTTTTTTTTGTTTGCTCATGGGAGTGGTCGCTATATTCGGTAGAAATTCCGGATGGAGCCGGATTATCTCGTTGATACGGCCAGTAAATATCTGGTGTCGAATTTACTGGCCGTCATGCCATGTATCACCGCGCCCTATCTGACGTGATGGATTTCCTGCCCCAACATATCAGGGGTGACCAGCGTGACGCCGCGTTCCGTCACGTGAAAACGCTTGGCATCCTCGACAGGATCGACGCCAATACTCATCCCGTCCGGAATCGAACAGCCTTTGTCCACCACCACTTTTTTCAGCGTGACGTGACGACCGATATCCACATTGGGCAAAATCACCGAATCATCGACCTGGGCGTAACTGTGAATGCGAACATTGGAAAACAGCAGGGAGCGACTGACCGAAGCGCCACTGATAATGCACCCGCCGGATATCAGTGAATCCACTGCCATACCGCGCCGTGTTTCGTCGTCAAACACGAATTTGGCTGGCGGCAACTGCTCCTGATAGGTCCAGATTGGCCATTCTTCGTCATAGAGATTGAGAAAGGGTGTGATCTTGGTCATTTCCATATTGGCTTCCCAATAGGCATCAATTGTCCCCACATCACGCCAGTAGGGCTCGGAGCCAGGCCTGCCGACACAGCTATCCTCAAAAGGGTGTGCAAAAACGCGGTAACGACCAACCAGATAGGGGATGATGTCCTTGCCGAAGTCGTGGGTGGAATGAGGGTCATCCGCATCACGTATCAACTGCTCATATAAAAATGCAGAATTGAATACATAAATCCCCATGCTCGCCATGACGCGACCGGGTTTGCCGGGGATTTCGTCAGGCACGTCAGGCTTTTCCGTGAATTTGACGACGCGCTGATGCTCATCGACCGTCATGACGCCAAAGGCCGAGGCTTCCTCGACCGGCACCTCCATGCAGGCCACGCTCATATCGGCTGCATGTGCTGAATGAAAAGCCAGCATCTCGCCATAATCCTGCTTGTAGATATGATCGCCGGCCAGAATCAGCACATATTCGGATTTGTAACCGCGCAATATATCCAGGTTCTGGAAAACGGCATCGGCAGTGCCTTTGTACCAACTTTCCTGAATCCGCTGCTGGGCTGGCAACAACTCGACAAACTCATTGAACTCGCCACGCAGAAAACTCCAGCCACGCTGCAAGTGCTGCAACAGGCTGTGCGCCTTGTATTGGGTAATCACACCGATCCGCCGGATACCCGAGTTGACGCAATTGGACAAGGGGAAATCGATAATCCTGAATTTCCCGCCAAAGGGGACGCCAGGCTTGGCGCGCCAGTCGGTCAGCGCCTTGAGACGGCTTCCTCTGCCGCCCGCCAGGATGAGCGCAACAGTATTTTTGGTGAGCAAACTAATAAAACGCGGTGTTGATGAAGAATTCAAGATTTCTCCCTGGACATTGATTCTGACGTTCACTGCGGCTAAGGCTACCGCGCCTGTCTAGTATACCCATTGCCAGACTAGGTGCAAGTTTGCCTAAACCCGGCTTCTGGCATATTCTGGACATCTTCACATGCTGCCATGACGCCTATATGAAACCGACTCTCAGCCCAAAAGTAAACGCCAGTCTGAAATCGCTCGTCAGGGCCCGGCATCCAGATCCTTTTGCTTTTCTTGGACTACATCAGGAAAACGACGACTGGTGCATCAGAACCTTCCTTCCCCATGCGCCCAAGGTTGAAGTTCAGCTTGGTGATAGCTGGCAACTTATGGAAAAAATTCACGCGGATGGTGTTTTCCAGTGGCGCGGCAAGACACAACCCGTTACGCCCTACCGCCTGCGCGTATTGGAAGGTAACCCCCTCCCCAACCCTCCCCCGCAAGCGGGAGAGGGGGCAAACGAGAAAGGCGCTTGTTTTGATAAGCGTGAATTTTTTGACCCCTACGCCTTTCCCTCCCTGATCAGCGAAACCGAACTGCATCTATTTGGAGAAGGCCGACTTCATCAGGGTTACCGGACACTAGGCGCGCAAGCGGCCGAATGCATGGGTGTGAAGGGGATGCGCTTTGCTGTCTGGGCGCCGAATGCCGAGCGCGTCAGCGTGGTCGGCGGCTTCAATCAGTGGGATGGGCGCATCAATCCCATGCGTAGCCTGGACTCAAGCGGCATTTGGGAACTGTTTCTCCCCGAACTACCGCCGGACAGCCTGTATAAATATGAAATTCGCAACCGCCAGGGCGGCAGGATCGTGGTCAAGACCGATCCTTATGGGCAGGCATTCGAATTACGCCCCGGAACGGCGGCCAGAACACCGACCCCCACCTGCCACCAGTGGCAGGATCAGGACTGGATGAGCAGTCGCAAACAGATGGACTGGCTGCATGCGCCTTTCAATATCTACGAAATCCACCCCGGTTCATGGAAACGCCACCCGGATAATCGAACCTACACGTGGAAGGAACTGGCAGATCATCTCGTCCCCTACATACAGGAGATGGCCTACACGCATATTGAACTCATGCCAGTGACGGAGCATCCGCTGGACGAGTCCTGGGGCTACCAGGCCACCGGTTATTTTGCCCCGACCTCACGCTTCGGCACGCCGGACGAGTTCCGCTATTTTGTCGATACCTGCCACAGGGCAGGAATCGGCGTCATTCTGGACTGGGTGCCCGCCCACTTCCCTCAGGATGACTGGGCATTGGCTCGCTTCGATGGTACGGCGCTGTATGAGCACGAAGACCCGCGCCTGGGCTTTCACCAGGACTGGGGCACGCATATTTTCAATTATGGGCGCCATGAGGTGCAAAGCTTCCTGCTTTCCAGCGCCCACTTCTGGCTGAACGAATTCCATCTCGACGGCCTGCGCGTCGATGCCGTCGCCTCCATGCTGTATCTCGACTACTCGCGCAAGGCCGACGAGTGGATCCCGAACAAGTTTGGTGGTCGCGAAAACCTGGATGCCATTGAATTTCTGCGCAGCCTGAACATCATGGTGCATGACGAGTTCCCCGGCGCACTCACCTTTGCGGAGGAATCCACCGCCTGGCCGATGGTCTCCCGACCGGTCTATCTGGGCGGCCTGGGCTTCTCGATGAAATGGAACATGGGCTGGATGAACGACACCCTGCGTTACATCGAAAATGACCCGGTTCATCGCCGTTACCACCATGGCGAACTGACCTTCAGCCAGCTTTACGCCTACAGCGAGAATTTTGTCCTCCCCTTCTCGCATGACGAAGTCGTGCATGGAAAAGGCTCCCTGCTGGACAAGATGCCGGGGGACGCCTGGCAAAAGTTCGCCAACCTCCGCACACTCATCACCTACCAGATGAGCCACCCCGGCAAAAAACTCAACTTCATGGGCAATGAAATCGCCCAGGGGCGCGAATGGCGGGTAGGCGGAGAACTGGACTGGGGGCTGCTGGAAATCGACTGGCACAAGGGCATGCAAACCATGTGCCGCGATCTCAACCGCCTGTATCGCTCGCTGCCCGCTCTGCACCAGCAGGATTTCTCCCCCAGCGGCTTCGCCTGGGTGGACTGCCACGACGCAGACCAGTCCGCGCTGTCATTCCTGCGCTGGGGCAATGACGGCAGCCACGCCATCGTCCTCCTCAATTTCACGCCGGTTCCACGCACAGGCTATCGCATTGGCGTACCCCAGGCTGGCTCATATCAGGAGGCATTCAATAGCGACTCGGCCTTCTATGGCGGCGGGAATTGTGGGAACGGCGTTGGCTTGCAAAGCGAAAATCAGCCCTGGATGGGCTTTGAACAATCCCTGGTTATCACGCTCCCTCCACTGGCAGGCATCATACTCATTCCTAAAGGCTAGGCGTCATGTCTTCTCCCTCCTCTTTAACCCAGTCACCCACCTGGTTTGAACTGGCTGCGCACCAACAAACCATGGCTCGCCTGCACATGCGCGAGCTATTTCAGGCCGACAAACAGCGTTTCAAGCGTTTTTCATTACAGCAAGGCGATCTGCTGCTCGATTATTCCAAGAATCTGATCACGGACGAAACCCTGGTTTTGCTGCGCAAACTGGCGACAGAACGCAAGTTGGGCGACTGGATCAACAAGCTATTTTCCGGCGACGCCATCAACGTCACCGAAGGGCGCGCCGTCCTGCATACCGCGCTGCGCAACCGCTCCGGCAAGGCGGTCATGGTCGACGGCAAGGATGTCATGCCCGACGTTCGCATGGTCCTGAGCCGGATGCGCGAATTTACCGAGCGCGTTCGTGCAGGAGACTGGCTCGGTTACAGCGGCAAAGCCATCACCGACATCGTCAACATCGGCATCGGCGGCTCCGACCTGGGCCCGGTCATGGTCACAGAAGCCCTCAAGCACTATGCCAAACCCGGCTTCAACGCCCACTTCGTTTCCAATATCGATGGCACTCACATCACCGAAACGCTAAACCGGCTCAACCCGGAAACCACCCTGTTCGTGGTCGCCTCCAAGACCTTCACCACCCAGGAAACCCTCACCAACGCGCGCTCCGCACGCGCCTGGCTGGTCGCTCAAGCAAAAGACGAAACGGCGGTCGCCAAACACTTCGTCGCCGTTTCCACCAATGCGGCGGAAGTCTCGAAATTCGGCATCGACACCGCCAACATGTTTGAATTCTGGGACTGGGTAGGCGGGCGCTATTCCCTATGGTCAGCCATCGGCCTGCCGATTGCCCTTTACATCGGCATGGATCACTTCGACGCCCTGCTCGAAGGCGCGCACCAGATGGACGAACATTTCCGCAGCGCCCCATTCGAATCCAACATGCCGGTCATCCTCGGCTTGCTAGGCGTGTGGTACGTCAATTTCTTCGGCGCCCGCAGCCACGCCGTCCTGCCCTACGACCAATACCTGCACCGCCTGCCGGCCTATCTGCAACAGCTCGATATGGAAAGCAACGGCAAGCGCATTACACGCGAAGGTGAAACCGTTGACTACCAGACCGGCCCCGTCATCTGGGGCGAACCCGGCACCAACGGGCAACACGCCTTTTACCAGCTCATCCATCAAGGCACCCAACTCATCCCCGCCGACTTCCTCGCCCCGATCAAAAGCCACAACCCGGTCGGAGACCATCACCGCATCCTGCTCGCCAACTGCTTTGCGCAAACCCAGGCACTGATGCAAGGCAAGAATCAGGACGAAGCCAAGGCCGAACTAGCCAAGTCCGGCCTCGACCCGGAAGCCACTGCCGCCCTGCTGCCGCACAAACTGTTTCCCGGCAACAAACCCACCAACACCATCCTGTTCAACAACCTCACCCCGCACACGCTAGGCGCACTGATCGCGCTCTACGAGCATAAAGTTTTCGTGCAAGGCATCATCTGGAACATCAACTCATTTGATCAGTGGGGGGTGGAACTGGGCAAACAACTGGCGGGGAATATTTTGCCAGAATTGGCTGGGGACAACGAAACGGCCTGCTTTGATGCTTCGACTAATGGGCTGATTGGGTGCTGCAAGCGGGGGAGTGTTGGGTGAAGGTTGTAGGTTAACTGCAATACTGTTTAGATAGATAGAATTCGAGGCATTGGCTCGCAAGGCCTGTTGATCGGATCACCTCGTTTTCGGAGATTGAATTTGCTCATTTTTCGTTTCACGCCACGGGGATTTCGTTTACCGCGACTGGTGACAGCGCGAACCGAGGCGATCTCCTCGAGCAGGCTGTCGAGCCAGCCTGAACGAAGCTCAGGGGGAAAT
>JAUYFQ010000011.1 GCA_030690895.1 Sulfuricellaceae bacterium | reverse complement strand
TCGCCTCGGGCTATGAGGACGGCAACGATGCCAACACCTTGCGCAGCGACCCCCTGTTCAAGCTGGCAGCGGAACGCGCGCCGCTGGAGAGCGACAATCTGCTGGCCTGTGGCGCGACTCACTCCCGTCTGGAAGGGTCGCAACTGGAGAATGACCACAGTACACAACGAATTTTCGTAACCACTCAGGTAGGTAGTTTTCAATTAAAACAATAGGTTGCGGCGATTGATTCGTAGCGAACAATATTGGTGTTATATGTAACACATTGATTATTAAATATATTATTTTTTTGCTTGCGGTTGGAAAAGTCGTGGGATTTTGTCGTTTACGTTATAAATCAATTGGTTGCTCCTACCTGAGTAGTTACGATATATTTTAATAAAACACATTAGATATTCAACTCAATATTATGATTAAACGTTGAATTATTATTTGTTGACGTTCCGCTTGAATAAGAATTAAACTTAAACAAGTATTTTGATCAAATCCAGAATGCTTTCCTGAAACAGGAATATTTAATTCCCATATACAACCGGAGAAACACATGGCTAAAAAAACCACATTGAGTCTCGTAGCAGGCGCTGCGCTGGCAACATCACTTTCAGTCGCACATTCCGCTGAATCCCCGTTTGCCATGAAGAGCATGGACAAGGGCTACATGGTTGCAGAAGCTGGCGACAAGGCAAAAGAAGGAAAATGCGGCGGCGATAAGGCCAAGGAAGCCAAGTGTGGCGCAGACAAGGCGAAAGAGGCCAAGTGTGGTGCGGATAAAGCCAAGGAAGCAAAATGCGGTGCTGATAAGGCAAAAGAAGCCAAGTGCGGCGCAGACAAGGCAAAAGAAGGAAAATGTGGCGCCAATACTAAGTAAGCCTTTTCATGCACAGTTCTGAACTGAAAGGTGCAGGTCTGGGTTTTCGGCGCGAACTGATTCCCGCGCTGAAAACCCAGATTCCTTCAGTCATTGATTTCTTCGAGATTGCCCCGGAAAACTGGATTGACCTGGGCGGCGCGACCGGCAAGCAATTGCGCAGTTTCACCGAACGCATCCCCTTTGTTTGCCACGGACTTTCTCTGTCACTGGGCGGCCCTGCTGCCCTGGATGAAGTCCTGCTGCATCGCATCAAATCATTCATGCACCAGCACCAGATTCAGATTTACACCGAGCATCTGTCGTATTGCAGCGACCATGGTCAACTCTATGACCTGCTCCCCATCCCGTTTACAGAAGAAGCCGTCAAACACGTCGCCAAACGCATCCGCCGAACACAGGAAATTCTCAGGATGCAAATCGCGGTTGAAAACGCCTCTTACTATGTTGCCGCCCCAATCAGCGAAATGAGCGAGATCGAATTTATCCGGGCTGTTCTGGACGAGGCGGACTGCCTGCTGCATCTGGATGTCAACAACATCTACGTCAACAGCGTCAATTTCGGTTTCGATGCGCAGGCGTTTCTGCGCGCGCTGCCTGGCGAACGGATCAGCTACATACATACTGCCGGCCATTACCGCGAAGCAGACGATCTGCTCATCGATACCCACGGCGCGGCCGTGATCGACCCGGTCTGGGCCCTGCTTGAACAGGCTTATCAAAGCTTTGGCGTGTTCCCTACCCTGCTGGAGCGGGATTTCAACATTCCCCCGCTGGCTGAACTGGTCGATGAAGTCGCCCGGATCGCCGAATTGCAGCAGCGCCATGGCCATGGCCGCCTCGCACACCATGCCTGACGATTTTCAGCGCTTTCAACAGGCATTCACCGCCCATATCCGCGACCCAAAGCGCCACCCACGACCGGCGGGCGTGCCCGCACGCCGCATGCGGGTTTACAACGAACTGCTGCTGAATAATCTCGACGGATTCCTGCTGGCCTGTTTTCCGGTTTTGCGCCAGGTTCTGGGCACGCGCAAGTGGAACAGGCTGGTACGGGAGTTCTTTGCGGAACACGCCTGTCAAACCCCGATTTTCAGGCAAATCCCTGAAGAATTCGTGCAGTATCTCCAGCAGGCACGCGAGCCACATGAGAATGACCCGCCC
Source organism: Sulfuricellaceae bacterium (assembly GCA_030690895.1). Lineage (GTDB taxonomy): Bacteria > Pseudomonadota > Gammaproteobacteria > Burkholderiales > Sulfuricellaceae > Sulfurimicrobium. The sequence continues at coordinate 1,247 of JAUYFQ010000011.1, read as the reverse complement.
TGGCTTCCCCACCTGGCACACTACGAGTGGATAGAACTGGTGCTATCCGTTTCCCCTCTGGACATGCATGACATCCACGCCAATCCCGAGGGCGACCTCATGACCGGCCACCCCTGTCTGAACCCGGTGCTTGCCGTCTGCCGCTACCCCTACGCCGTGCATCGAATCGGGCCGAAAAACAAGGCGGGAGTCCCGCAGGAAACCATCATCCTGGCGGTCCGCGACCAGGAGGATATTGTCCGTTTCATTGAGATCAATCCCATCACAGCACGGCTTGTCGATCTACTGAAATCAGGCGAACTCACCGGTACAGCGGCACTGGCGCAGATAGCCGCCGAGCTTCAGCACACCAACACGGAAGTCGTCATTCAAGGCGGAATCGCCATTCTCGATCAATTACGCGCAGCGCAGATCATTCTCGGCACCGTGCAATAAGTTTCAATCTTTCAGACGATTGGAGCAAGGAAACCGAAAACGAAATTGACTGAACTATTCCCGATAAAATTAGTCAACTAATAACACTGCAAGCAAGTGATAAAGAAGGAGGTGTGAAATGTTGGATATTCTTCAAAGCATCGACAGGGAAACGCGCCATGACCACGACCCGCACGGTTTTTTGTCCGGTCTGGACATGTGGTCTCCCAGTCTGGCGACCAAAATGGCGCTGAAAGAAGGGCTGGAACTTGGCAAGGAACACTGGGAAGTCATCCATTTACTGCGCGACCACTACCGTTTTCACGGCCCGACGGATGTCCGCAATCTGATGGAAGGGCTGGAAGAGCGCTTCATGCTGAAGGGCGGGGTCAAATACCTCTACCAACTCTTCCCGCTCGGTCCGATTTCGCAAGGTTGCCGGCTCGCCGGCCTGCCTGCGCCCGCCAATACGGCTGACCGATCGTTCGGAACGGTTCACTGACAGGCTGGATATGGTGGACCCCTGCGTCAAGACAATAATCAGCCGAGTTTAAGAGGGTAACCTTTCACACGCAGCGGCACGGCGCTGCCCCGATTTTGCTTCTGATTCTGTTTCCTGGCGATTCTCTTTTCGCGCAGTGAATTTATCCACTATCGTTGCGCCGCCACCGCTCGCTGTCCGGTAGACTTCGTCCGGTGTGCTGTAGTCCAGCGATTGATGCGATCTCTCGGTGTTGTAAAACACAAAGTATTCCGTCAGCCCCTATAGTGGACCCCAATTTCAGGACAGTTATTTAAGATGGTAACCTGCTGTAAAAAGGGGCAGGAGATGA
>JAUYFQ010000003.1 GCA_030690895.1 Sulfuricellaceae bacterium | reverse complement strand
GTTTCCGCCTTCGATGAACGACTGGCTGCCGGAACATCACCTGGCGCGATTTATCGTTGAGATTGTCGAACAACTGGACTTGAAGCCCATGGAACGCGCCTACGGAACCAGTGGAAGCGCGCCGTTCCGCCCCGCATTGCTGCTGTCCATTCTGGTTTACGGCTATGCCACGGGCGTGTTCTCCAGTCGCAAGCTGGAGAATGCCACCTGCGATTCAGTTGCCTTCCGGTTTGTTGCTGCGGACGAACACCCCGATCACGACACGCTGAACACCTTTCGCAAACGCTTCCTGAAAGAAATCGAAGCGCTGACGGTGCAAGCCCTGATGATCGCCCGCACGCTGGGCGTACTCAACCTCGGCAACATCGCGCTGGATGGCAGCAAGTTCAAAGCCAACGCATCCAGGCACAGCGCATTGAGTTATGGGCACATCAAGAAGCTGGAAGAGCAACTTGCGGGCGAAGTAAAGAAGCTCATGGGGTTGGCCGAAGCGGCGGACAACGAGAAGATACCGGATGGCATGAACCTGCCCGAAGAGATCGCCCTTCGCTGCGACCGCATCAAGGCGATCGCCGAAGCTAAAGCCAAGATTGAAGCCGCTGCCCGAGAACGGTTTGAACAGGAGCAATCCGAGTATCAAGACAAGCTGGGCAAACGTGAGGCAAAGGCAATCGATACCGGAAAGAAACCTCGCGGCAAAGCTCCCATTCCGCCTGTGGAGGGCGCTCGGGGCAAAGACCGGATCAATCTCACCGACGAAGAATCACGCATCATGAAAGTGTCCGATGGCGGGTTTGACCAATGCTGCAACAGCCAGATTGCGGTGGACATGGAGAGCATGCTGATCGTTGCGACCAACACCGTGCGGGCGTGCAACGACAAGCAACAAGTCGAACCGATACTCGATCAGCTCCAGGCATTGCCGGTTGAACTGGGCAAGCCTGGCAACCTGGTCGCGGATACGGGTTATTTCTCGGAGGCCAACGTCAATGCCTGTGGTGAGCAAAAAATCACCCCGTTGATTGCGGTGAAGCGCGAAGAGCGCCACCCTGACCCGATGGCGCGATTCGCCGAGCCGCCGCCGCTGAAGGAAGATGCGACGGATGCAGAGAAGATGCGCCATTTGCTGCTGACGATGGCGGGGCGGGCGCTCTACGCGAAACGCAAATGCACGGTGGAACCGGTGTTTGGCATCATCAAGGCGATACCGGGATTCCGACAATTCTCGCTGCGGGGATCGGAGAACGTCAAAGGCGGGTTTAATCTGGTCGCGATGGCGTGGAATTTGAAGCGAATGTTTGTGTTGGCAGGGTAGTGCAGAGTGGCAAAAACGTGATTTACGACGGCAATGACCGTTCTTGAGAGCCTGAAAAACTGTTTGGTGAAAAACTGAAAGTATATTTTATGAAATTATGATCGAATCTGCTTGGCAAATCCGAGTTGTTGGTGGGCTTAACTGGAAGACCGACAGGCTGCTAGGCACTAACTCCCCGCCGGCAATACTTGCTGGCTATCGGGCTGTACACCACCTGCACCGGCGTTGCGCCCTGCGACAACGCGGAATATAAAACCTGTTGAAATAGGAATTACTTCTTTTTGACCGGGATGCCTCCAAAATTGCTGAAATTCAGAACCACGCTGGCTGCGCCGGTTTGCGGAGCCACTTCCAGTTTTTGGGTCGCATAGACGGTCATCGTTTTACTTTCTTCGTCATAGATGGCCATCGGCACGCATCCGTCATCCACGACCTGTTTTATTATTTTCCTGACTTCCCTGTGCGATTCTTCGTTTTCTTCCGGCATGGCCAATTCTTTTTTGGCCTGCATGCCTATATGCAGGAAATCCGGTATGCAATTGCCGGGTTTGATCGCGGCAATGGCCGTTATGCACTGTTTTTTGCCCCAATCTTCCGGCGTGTCGTAATAATGAAAGACCGGATTTGCAAATGTTTTTGCATCTGCGTAGTCCGTGCAGCTTATTTAGAAAATGTGCTTCATCGTCTCTGTCGAGAAACCCACTTCATAGGTTTTAATGTTTTGTTCCGTTGCCATTTCGTTTTGCCTTTAGTCCATTCGGCGTTTGCCGGTAATAATTCCATTGATGAATCGTTTTTGCGGCAGCGATTATAACCCGGCAGTTATCTGATTACCCCATCCGCTATAATCCGCAGCGAATTGCCACCATGCCTGTTTGCCGATATGCCCGCCATCCACCTGTTGCCCGACCTGCTCATCAATCAAATCGCCGCCGGCGAGGTGATCGAACGCCCCGCGTCGGCGCTCAAGGAATTGCTGGAGAACAGCCTCGACGCGGGCGCGACCGACATCGCGGTGCAACTGGAAGGCGGCGGCGTCAAGTTGTTGAGAGTCCGCGACAACGGCAAGGGTATCGCCAAAGAGGAATTGTCGCTGGCGCTGATGCGCCACGCCACCAGCAAAATCACCTCGCTGGATGACCTGCAAAAGGTTGCCAGCATGGGCTTTCGCGGCGAGGCATTGGCGAGCATGGCGGCGGTGGCACAACTCGCCCTGACTAGCCGCACGGCAGCCGACACGCATGGCTGGAAGGCCGAAGCGATCAACGGCCAGCTTGGCGCGCCCGTTCCCGCCAGCCACGCGCAGGGCACCACGGTGGAACTGCGCGAGCTGTATTTCAACACCCCGGCGCGGCGCAAGTTCCTGAAATCCGAAGCCACCGAATTCGCCCATTGTGAAGAAACGTTCAAGCGCATCGCCTTGTCGCGCCCCGTTGTCGCGCTCTCGCTGCAACACAACGGGCGCACGGTATGGCAACTCCTCCCCTCTCCCGCTGGCGGGATAACCAGCGACTTGGCGGCTTTGCCGCCTAGTCGAATGGCTATGAGTTCCATCAGAGG
>JAUYFQ010000170.1 GCA_030690895.1 Sulfuricellaceae bacterium | reverse complement strand
AATCGAGGGGCGAAGATAACGTCCTGCCGAAAGGTCCCAAGTCAGCGCCGAAAACGGCGCCTTATTGCACCGTTACGCGCTCATCAGGGTGGGGGATTTTGAAGTGGCCAAAGGTGGGGGAGTTTGGGTGGCCATCGGGGGGATTGAGGACGCGGCCCATCTTCTGGTACGGATGCACCGCCGATGATGCCAGTAAGTTCGCCGACCTTTCTGATAGGCACATCGCTGAGAGAATTGAAGGTGGCGGCAATAATTGAGCCAAAGGTACTAACCACTCCGACAGAAGCTTCTCGCTGCACTGCCCGGCCGGCCTTTATACGCCGCCCAAACGTCTCAATCCGCGCCACGAGTCGCTTTTGCTCAGAGATTGATGGAACAGGAATTTCAATCGTCTTGACGTCGCTCAATCGCAGCGACGGATAGCCTGATTCACTTTGCGCAAGAGCAATCATGTCAGTCGTGCACAGCCAGTGAAAGAGCCAAGAATCATCAACGATAGAGGGATCGCCCTCGGCAATTGCCAAGTGACTGACCACGTAAGCATCCATCCCGAGTTTGGCTCGTGAGCCGGTGAGTATTGACGCTCCACTTTTGGGGAAAAGGATCGCTCCTTTACGGGCGCGCTTTAGGCGTTTTTCGTTGACGGCCAATTCATTTACACAGTCCGTGGTCGCGACGAGGTTGTCAGTGCGACCGCAGCGCCCTAAATCTTGGGCACGAACGAACAGATACTTGCCTTCGGTGAAATACTTTTCCTCTTGCGGGGCAGTGGTTCCAGCAGAAATGTTGGCCACATTACCCAGTGTCCGCCACTCCCACCCATCGGGCAATTCAAACCGCTCCATTGCCCGCCTCTTCCAGCAACAGCAAGCGCATTTCTTCCAACAGTTCCAGAACGCGCTCCTGTTTTTCCGTCACCCGTTCCAGGATTTCCTCCGGCGCTTCGTGCTCGGTCTTGTCCGGCTCGATCAGGCCCAGGCCGGAAAGCGTCATATTGTAGTTGTTGTCGCGAATGGCCTGCGCCGGCACGCGCCAGGCGCGGCCGGGCTCTTCCACCCGCGCTGCCCACTTGGCGAGAAGGTCAGGAAAGTCATTACGGTATTGCGGCCCAAACTTGCGCGCCTTGGTGAGCGTCGAGCCGTCTCCTTGTACCCGGTAGAACCAGACGCTGTCCGTCGGCTTGCCGGTGTTCTCGAAGATGAAGAAACAGGTCGGGTTAGGCGTGTAAGGCTCGAACATACCCTTGGGCAGAATGACCACGGCTTGCAGGTCGAACTTGTCAAGCAGGCGCTTTTTGACCTCGATATGGCTGCCGGTATCGCCGAACAGGATGCCATTTGGGAAGATGATACCGGCACGGCCGCCGTGGCGCAGCGAGCGCTGGGCATGGGCGAGGAAGAGGACGTATTTGTCACCCTTCTCGATGCGCAGACTGGGCTTGGCGTCGGTGCGTGCGCCGGAGAACGGCGGGTTTTCCAGGATGATGTCGAACTGCACTTCGTCCCAGCGGTCTTCGCTGCCGCAGATGGAGTCGCGACGCACGATAGTGGAACGATCGAAGCCGTGCAGCACGGCGTTCATGGCGGCCATGCGCAGGATGTCTGGGTCGCCGTCGAAGCCATGCAGGGCGCCGGTTTGCAGAAAGTCCCACTGCGCGCGTTTGAGCTTGTCGCCGACACCGCGCTTGACTTTGCCACCATAGGGGCTGTCGATTTCGCGGATGAATTCGGGTGAAGTGTTGGCCAGCAGAATGTGTTCGTAGGCGGCGATGACAAAGCCGCCGGTGCCGACGGCCGGGTCGCAGCAGGTCTGGCCGATTTTCGGATCGACCATCGCGACAATGACGCGAATCATGTGGCGCGGGGTGCGGAACTGCGCGGCTTTTTTCTGCCCGCCCAGATCGTTGGCCAGCATCTCGAACAGGTCGCCCTTGATGTCGGCGTCTTCGGCCAGCAGCGCGAGCGGCGAGAGCGCATCGGTCAGGCGGCGCAGCGTGGCGCCATCGGGGATCACAACGGACGCGCCGTTGAAGATGGCGCGCGCGCCTTGCGAGAGCAGTGGGTGTTCGGCCAGCTTGGGCAGGGTGTCGCGCAAGGTCGCCAGCATTTTGGTGTTGTCGGGGTTGCTGGTGAGTACGCTCCAGCGCAGCGGCTCGAAATCAACCTTGCCCCAACTGCTGGTCGCCACTTCGCTGAACAATGTTTTGTGTTCGCCGTTGCCGACTTCCCTTTGCTCGGCGTCCATCTCTTCCAGCATCTTGAGGAAGAGCAGGTAGGAAAGCTGGGTGACGTAGGTGATGGGGTTGGTGACTTGCGCTTCCCATAGAATTTTGCAGAGGCGCTTGAGCAGTGAATTGAGTTGGCCGGAATCCATTGTGTCCTATCGTTGCGCGGGTTACGCGGCAAGCAGTGTGTTGAGTTCTTCGACGACCTGAGTGAGGCCGTCCTTGCCGAAAAGTTGTTCCATGCGCGCCCGGCCGCCGTAGATGGAAAATGGCGGTTGGCTGAAGATGCGCAATTCGATGATGTCGCCCGTCAGGACTCGCTGTTTCAGCAGGCGCAGCATAGTGGCCTGCTCCGGCTTGAGGCTGGAAGAGTGCTGCGCCACCCAGGCGGCGAATACGCGCTCGATGCGCTCCTCGCGGCTGGGGAACTTGAATACGCCCAGCGCTGCGCGGATGAAGTCGGTGAGTGAGCCGGTCGGCTGCTCGAATGCTTTGCGCAGGCTGACTTCGGAAAAATAGTTTTTCGGCGCATCGAGGCGCCGGCGCAGGGCTTCCCATTCCTCTTCGCTGACCGGTTGGCCGGCAAAGATTTTCTGCACCACGGGATCGGCCTTGTGCAGTTCGGAAACCTTGGCCGCCCATTCGTCCTGATAGGTATGTCGATCGATTTGCAGCCCTTCAGGGCCGACCAGGATCATGTGCTGGTTGCGGATTTCGTCGTCTTTCTGGCCTTCGGGAATGACTACCCAATCACTACCGGGGCCGGGGCCATCACCCCCACCGCCCCCACCGCCACCTTGGCCTATTTCCTTGGGTTTGCGGTAGTCGATGCCGGGATCGTTGAAGCGAGCAGCATTGCCAACGAAATCGTAAATCCAGAATTCGGTTTTGCCGATCTTGGGACAGATGCGGCTGCCCCGGCCGCGCATCTGGGCGTATTTCATCGCCGACTTCGTGGGGCGCAGCATCAGCAGGGTTTCGATTTCCTTGTGATCGAAACCAGTGTCGAGCATGTCCACCGACACGGCGACATAGGGCAGCGGGTCATACTTGAAACGATTGATTGCCGGCTTGGGATCGCCGTTGTTGGTGTAGCTGGTGATCTTCTCGGCGAAGGATTCGCGCACCAGGCCGGGCGAGACATTCAGCCGCGCGGCAATGGCCAGACAGAGATCGTCGGACAGCAGGCGGTTGATGAGCTTGACCAGCATGTCGGCCTGCTTGTCAGAGACGGCAAAGGCAATGGTCTTGCGCGGACGCTCCTGCATACGCGGGGCTTCGACGCGAAAAAACTCGTCGAGCATGGTCTTGAGGCGGTCTTCCGATTCGGCACGACGGCCCCAATCGGTGGCGCTGATTTCTTCTTCGTTCCAAGTGGTGCCCTCAAGAGTTAGCTGGGTGTCGGCAACATAGATTTTGTAGGGCACCAGGCAACGATCTTTGATGCCCTGCTGAATGGTGTAGGTGAATGTCGGCTTGCCCTGCTTGGCGGCACTGTCCCAGCAGTCGAAAAACATGTAGGTGTTTTTGACGAGCTGGCGCTCCTTGTCGCTGACCCAGCGCAATTCGCCGGGGCTGGGGGTGGCGGTGAGGCCGATATGCACGGCGTCGAAATGCCCCAGCGTGGCGCGGTGGCTGTTGTAGATCGAGCGGTGGCATTCGTCAGTGACCACCAGATCGAAATAGGCGTGACCGAAACCGCCTTCACCCAATTGCGCGGCGATGGTATCCAGCGTGCCGACGACGATCTGGCCTTGAAGGCTGCGTTTGCCGCCGTAGAGCAGTTCGGTCGGCCAATCCTTCAGGTATTCGTCGAAGGTTTCCTTGGCCTGCTTGGCGAGTTCGATGCGGTCGGCGAGGAACAGCACGCGGGAAATCGCCGCCGATTGGAACCAGCGTTTCATCAGCATGGCGATGGTCAGCGTTTTGCCGGTGCCGGTCGCCATCTCGAACAACATCCGGCGACGGCCGGCGGCCAGCGCCTTGTCGGCTTCTTTGAGGCATTCGAGTTGATAAAGCCGCGCCTCGGCCTGTTCGCCACGGAACCAGAAGGTTTCCGGGTAAGGAAGCATCGCGAGCGTTTCCTGAAGCGTGCCCTTGCGGTGATATTTGAGGTTGGCGCGGGTTTCCAGATCGGATTGCGAGGGCAGCCCCATGATTGGCCGAGCATCGCCGTCGCCGTAGTCCCAGAAATAGTGTTCGTTGCCGTTCGATAGGATGATGAACGGCGCACCCAGGCCCTGTGCGTAGGGCAAGGTCTGTTCCTTGGCGCCATACGGGTCTTTGCCGAAGCGCTTGGTTTCGATAACGCACAGCGGGCGAGTGAGCGAACTTCTAAGCAGGTAATCGGCGCGACCGTCGGCGGCCGGCTCTTCGGTGGAAACCTGCGACTTGTCGAAAATGTCCCAGCCAGCATCTTTCAGAAGCTGGTCGACTACCATGCGTGCATCGGTTTCACGGGGCATTCGGGGTATGTGGGCGTCAAGAAAGGGCTGAGTTTATCCCCTGCACGGAGGAAGGGCCAATGTTAGCGCCGTAAGAGCGACCGGCGGCGAGAGCGCCGAGGATGAGCTGGTGGGTACAGTGTGGCAAGTGTGTCAGTTCCCGGAAGGCGGTTTATCGCAAAAACTTTGATTGTCGCGGTCTAGTAGCTCAGCAAGTGAGCCCGACGCCGAATAACTCTCTGACCGCTCCGTCACGGGCCTTGCAATGAAACCCGCAAGCCCCGCGCCGTCGCTACCGCATCACGTACTTGACGCCGCCGTCGCGCAAACAACCGCGCCACGGCTCAGTGCCTTCGATCACCGCTGCTGCTCCTGCCCCGCCGCCGCCGCACCACTGCGCAGGCCAGCGATAACCCCTGCTCGCCAGCTTGCGGCTTGCAGGCGGCTACCTCGTCCTGATCTGAACCGCGCCGTCACGCGGTGAAGCTGCGTCACGGCTTTGTCTCTCCTGCTATCGCCGTCCCGTCAGCGCCGACTTTTGCCCTGGCCTTACAATCTCGCGTACTGCCCGCCGCCTGCGCCGTCGGCGATAAAGCTGCCCACGGCTTCAGCGGCTACGGTGGGGCGGTGCGCGATGTCCTGCACTCCGTACCCCACCGCCGCTTACCTGCGGTGAAGCGGACGGCTACGATGCCGGATCGTGTCGGCTCGACAGGTCAAACCCAATGAACCCGGTCAGTTCGCTCTGCTCAACTGCACCCAGCCGGGCCGGGGTAAATCGCAAGCGATTGAACATAACCGCGCATTACCCAAAGTAGGCCAGTCGCTGCGCAGGCTTCGCTTGGTGGCCTACCGCTGCGCGCCCTGCGGGTTCGGGTAATGGTCGGTTATGTCTTGCGCCCCAGCCCGGACAACAGCTATGTCGGCGCCGTGATCGCGGCGTGGGTTTATTCAGGCGCTGCGCGCGGTGTGGTGGTGTTGCCCCGCCCGCCCAACCGGTCTGCCTGCGGCGGCTCGCACTGCGTTGCTCGTTCCCGCCTCGGCCGCCTCGCTCCCGTCCGCCCCGGAGGGGCTCCCTAAAAGCAAGACCGCCGTCCCGCCAGCACCGACTTTCTGATCACTGCCCCACCGGGGGCAAAGAAGTGGGAGCGGGCGGTGGCGCGGAATTCCTGCCTGACGGCAGCCGGCCTATTCTGTTGAAAAAGTCTGTTTCTCGGCTGACGTTTTAGGCCGGTGGAAAAGCGACGTCTCAGATCGCCTCAGGATCGACGATCGCAAGCCTCGGAAGGGGAGACGCACCCCTGCAATTCGCCAATATTTTCTCGGGCCGACTTTTTCAACAGAATAGGCCAAGAGCGGTCGCAGACCAGTTTGTCTGACAGCAGACAGTCGGTATCAATTTCCGATTTCTTGATGTACGGCTCCATTCCAAAATCAGGGCATCCAATCTGTTGCGCTTGTAATCTTGGAGCGGAAAGATGGCGGCTGCTTGTTTATTTCATCCAATAAGCTGTTAGTATGCTAATTAGCGTAGATAGACAGTCCAATAACGATTAAGTTGGTGTAAATTAGGAATGCTATTAGATGTTCAGTGTTTATTAGGAGATGAGTATGGACAACATGGAGCGGGTGCAGGCCCTTTCGAACTCATTCAGCCCAAGCGCGCCAATTGATCAAAAGGCACTTTTTTCTGGGCGCATGGCGCAGTTGATGGACGTGCTGAATGCTGTTAGCCAGAAAGGGCAGCACGCCATTCTCTTCGGCGAACGTGGTGTCGGGAAGACATCATTAGCTCGCGTCTTGTCAGGCGGACTGACTATCCGCGCCACGCAGGTTCTGACTGCCTCGATAAACTGCGATGGAACAATGGACTTCTCGAGTCTGTGGCACAAAATCTGCCGTGAGATTGTATTTACACAGACGAAGACCGGGGCAGGGTTTACTGCTCCTCCGGAGACGACTTTAAAGCCGTTGGCAGACTATCTTCCTGCAACCGTCACACCGGACGACGTTCGTCACCTTCTATCTCAGCTTGGGAAGACCCTGATCATCATTGACGAGCTTGATAGGCTTGTTAATCCTGAAATAACCGCCCTCCTCGCTGACACGATTAAGACGCTGTCAGATCACGCTGTTGATACAACTCTGTTACTTGTTGGCGTCGCCGATTCTGTCGAAATGCTCATAAAGGAACATCAGTCGATCGAGCGAGCTATGGTTCAGATCAGAATGCCGCGAATGTCTCCACCGGAGCTGAACGAAATCATCGACAAGGGCTTATCGGCAGCAGGAATGTCTATTCAGGCTGGCGCCAAGGAAATGATCTGCACGCTCTCTCAGGGATTGCCGCATTACACCCACCTTCTTGCTCTAAACGCATCGCAGCGGGCTGCAACCATAGATAGGACGGAGGTTGCCGTGGAGGACGTGCGGACAGCGATTGACACCGCACTCGCGAAAGCGCAACAGAGCATCATCGGCGCATACCACAAAGCAACCAGCAGCCCGCGCGAGAACCTTTATCCGCAGGTGCTCTTGTCCTGTGCGCTGGCTCCCACAGACAACCTCGGATATTTCGCGGCCGTCGACGTTCGTAAACCGCTATCAGAAATAATGAAGAAGCCATACGAAATTCCGGCGTTCTCACAACACCTGAACGCGTTCTGTGAGGAATCTCGCGGCCCTATCTTACAAAGGACAGGGACTAATCGCCGGTTCCGCTTCAGATTTTCTAATCCACTGCTACAGCCATATGTCATCATGGATGGTATTAGACGTGGACTGATCAGCGATTCGCTTAAGGCGAATAAGTCCTAAGTACGAATGGGCCGGCCAAAGCCAGCTCGCTGTTCGATGAAGCAGCTTCCTTGCGGGTAGTCTCGCGGTAGGCGCCAAGGTTTAGGCCCCCGCCGATTACGCTCGTAAACGGCGAATCGGAAACTACTTCGACGATGGGTTCGCTTTTGTACGATAGAAGTACGGCTAAGGGCACCGAGCTGTCAGTGACCCCCGAATCCTGCCCGTCTGCAATCAGTCTCAAGCCGCCGTCCCGCCAGCGCCGACTTTTCGTGAGCAGCACACTGTGGCTAGTGTAGTGTTGCATTCTGTTTAGAACTTAAGCGGCTGTTGGCGCGAATGACTTTCTGAAGGATATCGCGAGCGCTTTTTGTCCAGATGAACGGCTTGGGTTGGATGTTGTGGTGAGCGATGTACTGATCGATGGCGTCAATCAATTCTGGCACGCTGGTGAACACGCCGCGCCGCAGGCGCCCCGATGGCCACTTCAAACTCCCCCACTTATGGCCACCCAAACTCCCCCAGGCAGGACGGTTGAAATTGTAATGTAGAAGCGGTCGCGGATGTCATGCCTTTTGAGTGAAGCGCAGAGCTGTCCCGTGGACCGTGGAATACATGGGCGGCGCCGTTTGCCGCCCGTTTATGCCGCGAAAGCCACTTGACAGATCGGAGCGACCCAACGCTCCGGGCGGCTGCCGGGGTTGGTTTTAACAACCTCGGCGGCTGCCCCGTGGCTACCGCGGGGTTTGGGCCCCAGCCCCACGGTTCCGGGACTCGGCACAGT
>JAUYFQ010000169.1 GCA_030690895.1 Sulfuricellaceae bacterium | reverse complement strand
CCACCCCGGAGGGCGGGCGCTACTTTTCCGCAGCGCGGCGGATACCAAGCGACAAATGTTTCAATCCTCGCCCACCCCGGAGGGCGGGCGCTACGACGCGGTTCTCGCTGATGAAAAGTCTTTGAGAGAGTTTCAATCCTCGCCCACCCCGGAGGGCGGGCGCTACTGGACGCCTTGATCGGCGCGCTGGCGAACTGGAGTTTCAATCCTCGCCCACCCCGGAGGGCGGGCGCTACGTCGACGGGCGGGTTAACGGGCGGCATAGAGGTCGTTTCAATCCTCGCCCACCCCGGAGGGCGGGCGCTACGATCTTGGCGGTAAGTGGCGGCTCTACGCCAAGTTTCAATCCTCGCCCACCCCGGAGGGCGGGCGCTACAATCCTCCGGCAGTTGGCGTGCGCTTTAACAGCCAGTTTCAATCCTCGCCCACCCCGGAGGGCGGGCGCTACCAGCAGCGGGCTATCCCACTGGCCGGTTCTCATGGGTTTCAATCCTCGCCCACCCCGGAGGGCGGGCGCTACAAGTCAAGGCGGACGGAAAGACCATCATTCAGCGTGTTTCAATCCTCGCCCACCCCGGAGGGCGGGCGCTACCGCGGTTCTCGCTGATGAAAAGTCTTTGAAAGAGTTTCAATCCTCGCCCACCCCGGAGGGCGGGCGCTACGCCACACGTTCCAGGTAGCGGAGCGCATCCTCATGTTTCAATCCTCGCCCACCCCGGAGGGCGGGCGCTACTCCTGCACGCCATACTTGAGGCCGCAATACAGCGTCGTTTCAATCCTCGCCCACCCCGGAGGGCGGGCGCTACGTCAGAGACCACGGCGCAACCGATCCATGGCGCATGTTTCAATCCTCGCCCACCCCGGAGGGCGGGCGCTACCAGCCTGCGCCTCTCTCGCGCGCATGTATTGGTGTTTCAATCCTCGCCCACCCCGGAGGGCGGGCGCTACAGTACATTTGCAACTCTTTGATACCAGAAGGAAACCTGGCATATGGCCGCGAACCTGAACCCAATGAACAGATCAAAGCTCGGGATTGGTGAAAGATTACCTAATTTCATTATATTTCACAACAAGTTACGTATATCGCGAACCCACCGGTGCATTGCCATTGCTTGGGGTTCGCGCTGAGTCATGCGATGAGCGGCCCGTCGAAATCCAGGGCGCGGAAATTTCCATACTCCTTTACGTGCAATTCAACCGGTTCGGTGAGCCGGTATAACCTGAGATTATCCTCCTGCTCGTCTATCTCGGCCAGCAGCTTGCGCTCCAGTTCTTCATATTGCATCTGGTTGACGCTACATTCAAAGACGGATTTTTGTACCCGCTGCCCTGTCCGCTCACAGAGTTTGGCTACCCGGCGCAGGCGCTTGCGTCCGGCAGCGGTTTCGGTGGAAACGTCGTAGGTGACAATAATCAACATGCCTATTTCATCAGGAAGGGCAGGTAGCCTTCCATTTCGCCGCGAATGGTTCGCGCCATGAATCGCGCCTGAAGCTGGGGAAGCAAGCCGATAGGCACTTTGGTTTCAAGCAGCGGGTGGTTGATTTCTTCCTGTTTTCTTTCTTGATAGGCCACCACGACCACTTTCCGCGCATCATCTTTCAGTGTCACTGCGCCACCTTCTCTCTCCATAAAATCGCCGGAAGCAATTTGCCCCCGGTTGATAAGTGTCAGCGCCAGCCGGTCGGCAAGCATGGCTCGAAATTCTTCCATCAAGTCCAGCGCCAGCGCCGCTCTTCCGGGGCGAACAGCATGGAGAAATCCCAGTTGCGGATCCAGGCCTACGCTTTCCAGCGCAGATCGACAATCGTTCATGACCATCGAATAGAGGAAGGAGATCAGGGAATTGAAGCGGTCACGCGGGGGGCGGCGACTTCGTCCGTCCATGGCAAAAAATTCACGGGCAGGTTTGCGCACCAATGAAGATAACGCGGAAAAGTACACTTTTGCTGCGTCGCCTTCGATGCCGCGCACCTTATCCAGATCTGGTGCATGGGGCAGATTGCGGATGGATCGGGCAAGAGATTCAGCCGCATCGCTCAAGCGTTTTTCATCTGCTTCATCATCCGATTCCCTTGCGCCACGCTGCAATACCTGGCGGGCATTGCGCAACTTTCCCGCAATGACGGACTGCGCGACATTCAGGGCAAACAGATTATCCCCGGCACATCTGTGTTGCGCCTGGCGTAAAAGGATATTACCGCTCACCGCGCCTTCCAGCCGCGCTTTGAAACGGCCATTGCGATCCAGCAGCACTAGCGCAATGCCAGCATCGGCACAGCGGTGCATGGCGGCGGGCGAGACCATCACGTCGCCAAAAGTCACGACCGAGCCGATATGATGCAGCGGCACCTGCATTTTCTTCTCATGTTCAACGTCAATGCGCAGGGTGTCATTGTCCAGATGCAGGTAGGCATTAGGCGTCATCACGTAAAGTGTATTCAGAATTTGGCGCATTCGTCCCTTGTGCCCAGCATTATCGGGTATCCGGTTCGAACAGGGTTTCGCGCATGGCGTGAATCCTTGCTCTGGCCGCCATGGCTTCAGGCTGGCAGATGTCCTTGAGGGAACATTCCCTGCAGCGGGCATCGTTCAGCGGGGCGGGCAGGGTGCCGGATTCCAGCAGTGCGCGCACTGCTGCGGCGGTTTCTTCCACCTGGCGGCGCAGGGTTTCGGTGATATTCACTTCGCGGCGGCGGTGAGAAGAATGGTGGTAGATCGCGCCCTTAGGCACGGGTTTTCCCGTCATTTCCTCCAGGCACAGGGCTTGGGCGGCAAGCTGGAGGTCGTCATTGAGCCATTTCTTGCGCGCCCCATGCTTGTATTCCACTGGGTATGGCGTGCCATCTGCCAGGAATTCCACTGCGTCTGCCTTACCCGTCAGCCCAAGCCGCTCGCACCATAGCGGCAAGGCGGTCTCCACGCGCCGATCCTCCTCCATGACATGGCGCACACTATCCACCCGCTCGTGTTCCGCTGTGCCACGCGAAGTGTGGATGTTGTCCTCGAAATCCCCCTCCACGAAAATCAATCCGCATCGCCTGGGACAATAGGCGTACTGGTTGAGGGCGGAAACGGGAATGGATTCGAGGTCAGCCACAGGCCTTTCCATATGCGGATATCATTTGTTCGACATGGGCCAGCAATACACGCACATACTCAAGGTCGGCCATGCAGCACTCTCCCCTCACGGTGAGCCCTTCCGACCACATGATTTGGCGAGCTCTTCCAGTGATCGAATTCATCCCGGCTGTACAGGAGAATATCCTTTGAAACCGCCAGCCCCCTTAACGCCATGTACAAACGTGCTGCTTCCTTGCGGCGGCTGCGCTGGAGCGAGAACGGCTCGCTCTCCACCACCAGCAGATCAACGTCGGAATCAAGCCGCGCATCACCCCGCGCACGAGAACCGAAGAGGATAATGGTCTCCGGGGCAACCTCGCGGACGATGGTTTCCACCATTTGGTGTAGCAGGGTTTCTTCTTCACTGAAGTGGGGTTTGTTTATCATGTAGCCTCCGTTTTCATTAAATCGCATTGTTGGCAATCGTTTTTCAGTTTAGTCAAACAAACGATGGAGCAACTCCTCTCGCGACAAGCCATGATGCGTGCCAATGCTCGCCAGGATTGCCCCCAGTGTGCCGATGCGAAGCGGGTCGTGGTTAGGAATGGTGACGTGGTGCTCGCCATAAGCCTGTGTGCTCAAACGAATGTGGCTTCCGGTCTGGCGCGTGGCGACATAACCCAAACGCTCCAGTCGCTTGACCAAATCCGCCCCGGAAAGGTCGCGCGGCAGCCTCATGCCGCAATCACCTCTTCACGCGAGAAGTGGAGTCGAATCAAGCTGGGAATCTGGCCTTCATCGAAGTGGCAATGCACGGCATCGCGCACTTGTTCGTGTAGTGCGTGAATATCATCCCCTTCGGTAAAAATATCAGCCCCCATCGCTCGGGCGATAAAGCCCCCTTCTGGGGCTTCTTCGACGATAAAGTGGATTTCGGTCATTTTGTAGCCTCCATTTTCATTAAGCCACCATTGTCATCGTCCCACGTCCAGATTTCCACCCCCTTCGGCAGGCGGGAGGCATGAACGGCAACATCGTAATCCGAGAATGCACGCGGCGAACCGCTCAGCCCCTCGCGATGACCGATTTCGATGATGGGGTTTACAGCCTTGCGGTCGGGAGTAGAAAAATCCAGCAGCCGCTGGGCTGGCGCACAGCCGAGCATGGCTTGGCGCACACGCTGGGTTTCGTCGCTGTCGGTGCCGACATGCTTGAACACATACAGCCCCCGGCAGGACATGAATCCCTTGCTGGCTGAGCGGTCGTGATCCCACATGCCTTTCAGCGCGTCCCACAAGTGGGTGAGGTCGTCATCCGAAAAGCCCGTGCCTGCCGCGAGATTGGCGGAAACGAAGCCTTTGGCGACATAGAGGCCGTAGGGAATCAGGGCTTTGCGGCCCATGGTGCGAAGCTTGTCTTCTTCCTGTTCGCCTTCCCATTTTTCGTAGTCCGCCGCAGTCTTGGCACCGGATACTTTCTCGGCCACGGCCATGCGGGTAATCGACGCATCCATTGGCAGAATGGGATCTACAGAACGTGAGAAGGCAACTTGTACCGGGCCACGCACTTGGCCTGCGTTCGGGCCAGTGGACATGACTGCGCCGAAGGTACGCACATCAAAGAATTGTTGGCACATCCAGTTGCGGGCATTACCCACTTGCGCCCGATTTCCTCCCCCGGCGGGAGCGCCGCCCGTCGCTTCATGCGCCGCTGTAATCGGCTTGTTCAGATTAGTGGCGTGCTCAATAAAGATGGCATTGGGCGCTTCATTGCCGAAAGCCACCTGAATGTAGTTACGCACCCGCCGCTTGATGGCTACGTCGGAAACCAGCCCGTGCATGTCTTCCGGGTCGATGCGCGGCGAGTTCCCGGCGTCCGGGTCGCCGTTCGGATTGCCGTTTTCGCAGTCAAAGAGATAGAGGAATTCGTAGCGGTTCTGAATGGTGCTCATTGGTTTTCTCCCTGTGCGGTTTCGTTGGTTTTCTTGTCCGGACGCAGTGCGGCAAGTTGCTGGTAGTAGCCGAGAGCGAACAGCCCTTGGCCGTTGAGGTCGAGAATGCGTGGCGCGCCGTCGCCCAGGCGCCCCATCACGTCGGCGATCTGGTTTTCGTACCTGTAGGCCAAGCCGCCGTCGAGCTTGCCCAGGTGGTTGCGCGCGTTGCTCGCCAATCGGCCGATAATCAGCCCCGGTGTTTGGCTGGCGGCAGCGTAGTAGCGCTGCACCACGCCAGCCCCCACGTCGCCCAATGCGGCGCGTTGCAAACTGGAAAGGATGGCGAGCAGCCGCCCGCAGTGGTAAGCGGGCGCGGGGTGTTCGGGGTTGAGATAGGCAGTCATGGTTTTGTCACCTCCTGGTTTGAGTCGAACGAAATAGGCTTTAATCAGCCCCATGCGGGCGTGGCTGAACGGGGGTTGGTCTTTATCCACCAAATCGGTGCGAAAGCGCGCCAGTGCTTGCGCCATCAGCGGTTGCGGGATAGGCAGGCGCTGCACCGCCACTTTCCACAATGTGGCGGCTGTGGGTGCGGGTAAGTCCTTGAGCTCGCGCACCAGCGCCCCGCACACCGCCATGAACTTGGGATCGTGGGCTTGTCCTTTGCCATCGCGGGCAACAATGGCGAGATCGGCAAACCACGATTCGACGTTATGCACCAAATCCTCGAAACGTCCTTCCATCCAGTCGCGCACCATCACTCGCCCGGATGCGCCGGAGAGGGTCAGTGCGTAATAATGGTTGTCGCCCAAATCGCCCCGCTCGCCACTACGGATGGATTCAAGCAATCGGCGAGCCGCCGCCAATGCCGCCGCTTCGGTCTGTTCCGGCGATTCGAAGCCGTTCAACCATTCCAGCGGGTCGTCCTGCGGAGCAATATGTTCCTTGAACCAGTGGACCACCAGAGCGTTGGCGAGCTTGCGGGAACGGTTGCGTATCAAATCGTTGAGGCCATCCACATATTTCTGGGCCGCCTCGGCACTCATGGCGGCATTGGCAGATTGATCCAAACCGAACGAACCGAAAGCGGCTTTGTCGAAACCGACCATCACGTCACCAGTACCCAAGCCGCCTACACCGGATAGCCCGGTAATCTTCGGGTGGGTGGGCAAAGGCTGAGTGGCCTCGCCCGTCAGCAAGCAGACCATCGCGCCATCGCCGACGGTGCCGGTAGAGGGTGCGGAATCGGGCAAACCGCCGCCCATGTCCGTCTTGCGCCATTCGCGCCACCATGCCTGCACGGTTTTGTCCTCGCGCGGATCAATGCCATCCACCCGCCAGCCCAGCCAATCCGTGGGCTTGGCTCTGTGCGATTTCAGAGCCTTCCGAATTTCTCTAAGCTGTGATTTGCTCTTTGTCACATTCGCCAGTGGTCTGAGTGCGGGGATGTCCTCGGCTGCTTTGCACAACATGTCAACAAAGAAATGGTGCTTTTGTCTGGTGCTGGCAATCTTTTTCCGCTCTTCTTTTGCCTTGTACAGCCTTGCCGCTGTTTGTGTCGTTTCCACCAAAAAATGTGACTTGCCGCCTGCCTGCGTACCGTGCATATCCGAACAACGGGCTTGCATCGCCCCGCGATTGCCATCGCCCAGCGGCATCACATTGAGAAAGCGCCCGTCGGTGGTCAGTTCAATGCACCAGCGTACTTCGCGGGTTTTGAAACCGGGTTCGGAGTCGAGGCCGTTTCCGTAATCCATCAGTGCTTGCAGCATGGCTATGGCCTCCCCGGCTTTTTTACCGCAGCGCTGTCGAACGGCGGCACTTCCAGTACGCCGTTACGAATGTGGGCGTCAAACAGCGTGATGAAGGGTTTGTCATTGCCCTTGACCGCATCCTTGCGCAGATCGAACACGTCATAGAGCATGAAGCCAAGATGCTGATCCAGCGCGGCGGGTGGCTGAATATTTGCGCCCGGCGATTCGACATATTCAAAAAAGGCGGGGAACTCGCTACAACCGAAATAGGGTTGCTGGAAACATTTCCCCTGTTTGGCGCGGCGCTCGAACTGGCTGTTGAATTTTCCATAGTCATGGGCGAAGCCGGGCTTGGGAACGATTTGCGCAGTGATGCGGTAATGCACGTTCTTGAGCGCCATGGTCTGGCGTTGGGTGCGTCCTTTGTTTCCATCCCCTTTTTTACTGCCCTCTTTCCGAAAAAAATCCTCACCGGCATCCGCCCATATTGGCTCGGGAGTTACCCGCCCATCCATCCATGCCCTGATAGTGCTGTCCGCAGGTGCCGTGTCCTTGACCTCATTGCGCCGCAGAGCGATATAACGCGGCATTTCCAAAATTTCGATGCGCATCACCTGCCAGTGAAAATAGGGGCGCATGACGCTTTCCCTGCCCTGCTTTTCCCGAATACCGTCCCAGTAGATCGCATCGAAAATGCCGCGCGCCGCCGACGGGGTAATGACCGGGTAGGAAAAGCGCTCGACTTTCATTTCGGGGCGGGTAAAACAGGCGAGGTCGCCCCAGACTTCCAAAGTGTGTATGCCGTTGGCCATGCGCCCTCCCTATGCAATAAAAACCTGTAGTCCCTTGGGCGGATTCAAGCCAAGGGTGTCGTCATAATAATCCCCTTCGAGGATAAACCACTCGTCGGATGTGCCGATGCCACGCCTGAGTTTCGCCGGAATTGCCCAAGCGGGCGCCCCATCGTTCGAGCGATAGACGCTGACGGCCAGCCCCTGTGCGCGGCGCATCCATCCGACAGAAATGCCTTCCCGCTCGGCTTCGGCGCGCAAGGTATCGAATTCCTCCCAGCGGTCTGCCCACGGAACCAGCACCTGGATGGCGCTCTGGTCGATGAGGCGATAGCACTTGGCTATTTCCGGGAAGTCCAGCGCCGTAATCGCTTCGTTCAATGCCGGGTTCTGGCTGGCCGGGTTGTTCAGGTCATAAAGCCGCCGGTAATAGTCGCGGAACAGGCCGGGATCGTTGATGTCGAGTGATCCGTGTAGTTTCAACAGCGTGCGCGTCACCTCGGCGGCTTGGTAATAGGCATGGGTCGGGTAGCGCCGCCGCCAGTTTTCCTCCTCACTCGGCTCGAACACCACCACGCTGCCCATGCCATCCATGCGCCCTTCCCGGTTGCAGCGCCCCGCCGCTTGGGCGATGGCCTCCAGCGGCGCGAGCGCGCGATAGACCAGGGGGAAATCGAGATCGACGCCCGCTTCGACGCATTGGGTGGAAATCAGGCGGCAGATTTTTCCATGCTTGAGACGTTCACGCACTCGATTCAAAACCGTTCGCCGATGATCGGCACACAAGTTGGTGGAAAGATGAAACACACCTTCCGTCCCTGCCAGTTCATTGAGTAGGGCAAGGGCGTGGCGTTTGAGGTTGACAACTACCAGCACCTGCTCCGTGTCTCGCAATTCGGCGGCAAGCTGCGCCCAGGTGCGTTTCTCACCAGTTTTCGGCCAACTCACGGCGACACGCTCCAGTGCCGCAAACAACGCTGGATGTTCCGGTACGGCTTCGCGCGGTTGCCAGCCTCGAACGGCATGGTTTGCCACCGCTTCGTGCAAGGTATCAAAAGCGGGTTGGGTGGCGGTGGCGAACACGACGCTGGAACGATAGACGGAGGAAAGATGCGACAACGCCGCCAGGGTCGGCACCGCCAGATGGCTAGGCAGGCTCTGCGCCTCGTCGAACAGGATCACCGATTCCATCAGATTGTGCAATTTTCGGCAGGCCGATGGGCGGTTGGAAAACAGCGATTCCAGCAACTGGACATTGGTAGTCAGCACTATCGGCACATCCCAGTTCTCGGCCAGCAAACGCCGCTGACGTTCGCCTGCGCCTTCAGCGTCCCGCTGTTCCGCTTCGACTCCCAGCCCAGCCAGGCTGTGGTGTTCCAGCACGAAATTGTCGGGAAACGCCTTGAATACCGCCCGGTAAATACGCGCCGTCTGTTCGATAACGGTCAGGAAAGGCACCGCCAGAACGATGCGTTTCAGGCCATGCCGCGCCGCGTGTTCCAGCGCGAATTTGAGCATCGCCAAGGTCTTGCCGGAGCCGGTCGGCGCAGTCAGTGTGAACTGACCGGTTTCCATTTGCCCGGCGAGGGTCGCCGCACTCCACAGGGTTTCCCGTGCTTGTCGCACTTTCTCCTGCGCACCGGTGGCGGTGCGCAACCCCGCCATATACGCATCAAGCGCGGCGAGCGCCGCGACGGCATCCAGTTTCGGTCCTTCGGGGCGAGGGCGTTTACCTTGCGCATCGCCATCGAAATGCGCTTCGGTATCGAGAAAATCGGCATCCACCAGGCACGAAAAAAGTAACCGTACATCGAGCATGGTGGCAACGGCTCGTTCAAACGATTTAACAGCAAGGGTTGTCGGCTTCCCGAACACCAATCCGTCTGCGTCAGCGCGAGATTGCAGGTGATTCAGATCAGGGTCGGAGAGGAAACGTCCTGGCGGGAGAGCGGCAGCAAGACGGTCTGGCTGTAAGCGACGCAATCCACTTTTATCGCCACGCTGCAAGCCGATGTGATGGCCTTCAATTGCCAGCGCCGCCGCGACGGCACGAAATTCGGTCAACGCCAGCGAAGCGCCTTGCGACCAGTGATCCAGACCGGAGTCCTTGCCGTGCAATCGAGCCTGAAAACGGTCGGCATACTTGCCTAAATCGTGTAGCAATCCGGCCAGCCGCGCTTCCTCCGCCCATGCCGCCAGACTGGCAAAATTCTCCGCCAGCCCTGCTACGGAAACAAGGTGTTGCGCCAGCGGATGCCAATCCCCATTGGCATTGGCGCTATGAGCATAAATCAAGATTTCGTTCCTCCTTGGCAATGGATACTTCAATCTCGGCAACAGTGACAAACGGTTTCCGCCGCAGCACATCGGCGGCAAAGGCCAAGGCCGCCAATACGTCCTCCGGCGCGATGTGTGGGTAGGCTTCGATTAACTCTTCCATTCTCCAACCGAATGCCAGGCGATCCAGGATCAGCTCAACGGATATGCGAGTACCCGCGACAATGGGTTTTCCGGCCAAGATGGCCGGGTTCGTGACGATTCGCATTTTTTTGCGTTTGTTCATGGCTTACCTCCTTACGCTCATTTTCCGACTCAAATGGCTCACCAGGTGAGCCTGTTCGAAAAAACTTTGGGCGGAAAAGTTAGTGCGGAAAAGTTAGTAAAGGCTACCCCATTTTATCCGTCATAAAAGGCAATTCCTCAGGCTGCCCATAAAATGAAACCCATTTGGAGTAGAATGTTCACGCTCGCCTATCATCATGCACCTGATGAAAACCATATATATCCGTTTACTCGCTCCCGCCGCTTTCCTGTGCCTCGCGCTTTGCCAACCCGGCTTGGCGTGGGCAGCCGACCCTTTCAAGACCGAGTCGCTGCTTCCGCCCCAGTTCGTCGTGCCGACCCAGGCCGCTTCGGAATCTGGCATCTGCGCCGCGCCGAGCGCCCAAACCCGCTTGGCGCTGCTTGAAGTCGTCGATCTGGCCTTGTGCAACAACCCCAAAACACGGGAAAGCTGGGCGAGTGTTCGCGCTCAGGCAGCCCAAGTGGGGGTAGCGCAATCGACCTGGTTGCCGACGCTGGCTGGGAACCTGTCAGAAACGAGGTACTGGGCCGCGCGAAGCCAAACCGATGGCGGAGATGAAAATAATGCACGCTTCAACCAAGGCAAGGCCGGGTTGTCGCTAGGCTGGCTGCTATATGATTTCGGCGCGCGCGAAGCCACGCTGGAAAATGCCCGCCAATTGCTGGCCGCTGCGCTGGCTGCCCGCGACAGCACGATCCAGACGGTGTTTCTGGCTGCCGTGCAGGGTTATTACCAGGTGCAGGCGACTCAGGCCGCGCTGGATGCCGCGCGGGAGTCCGAGCGCGCCAGTCAGGAAAGTTTCCGCGCCGCCGAGGCTCGTTATCAGGCAGGCTCGGCCACACCCGCCGACCGCCTTCAGGCACGCACCGCCTGGTCGCAGTCCACGCTTAACCGGATCACCATCGAAGGCAATCTGAAGATCGCACAAGGCGCGCTGGCCAACATTGTCGGCCTGGATGCATATAGCCCTCTGAACCTCGCCCCGGTCAAACAGGCTACTCCGGATGGCACGTTCGAGCGCGACATGCAGGCGCTGGTGGAAGAGGCGCGCCTGCGTCGCCCCGATTTGCTGGCAGCCGAGGCGGAAGTTCGCGCTGCGGCCGCCAACCTGGATGCGACGCGCGCTGCCGACCGCCCTACCCTGTCACTGGCTGGCAACAGCAGTCTGCTGAATATCGCCGACAGCCCGACGCTGCATGATTCGACGATAGGGCTGAACCTGAATATTCCCCTATTCTCCGGTTATGCACCCACTTATCAAATACGCGCCGCCGAAGCGAGTAGCGAACTTAAAGCAGCCCAGCGCGACCGGCTACGCTTGCAGGTGGCGCTGGATGTGTGGAATGCCTACCAGAATCTGAAAACCGCGACTGAATCGCTGCGCACCAGCGCCGATCTGATGGAAAGCGCGACGCTATCCGAGCAGGTGGCGCTGGGCCGATACAAGGCCGGCGTCGGCACGATACTGGACGCGCTCAGCGCCCAGAGCGCCTTGGCCAGCGCCCGCCTGCAGCAGATTCGCGCCGCCTTCGACTGGAATCTCAACCGCGCCGCGCTGGCTCACGCCATGGGCGGCCTGGACACAAACCTGTTACAAACCCTGCCTGGCGTGACAAAAAACCCATGATCCTTAAAAACTCAGTTGACCACGAAACACACGAAATACACGAAAGAATTCATATGGATACAAGATTTTTTGCCTCTACCAAACGGGTGAGTGAGTTGGCTTTATCAACTCATTGGTTTATTTCGTGTATTTCGTGTGTTTCGTGGTTGAAATGAGGTTTCCAGGATGATCTCCTTTCTCAAAAAACACTGGTTTCTCTCGGCTCTCATTTTGACGCTGCCGCTGGCGGCAGGTATTGCCTGGCAGCGTTACCACGACAAGCCGCCCGAACAGCGCTACAAGCTGGAAACGGTGGAAAAAGGCGAACTGAAGCAAAGTGTTTCGGCCAATGGCACACTGAACCCCGTCACGCTAGTCAATGTCGGCACGCAGGTTTCCGGCTCGGTCAAAAAGCTGTATGTCGATTTCAACTCCAAGGTCGAGAAAGGCCAGACTCTGCTGGAACTGGACGACGCCCTGCTTTCCGCCCAGGTACGGCAGAGCGATGCCAACGTGCAGAATGCCTTGGCCACGGTGGACCTGGCCACGGCCAATCTGAACCGGGCGCAAGATTTATTCGGGCGCGAATACGTTTCCCGGCAGGAGCTCGATCAAGCTGTACAGGCGCGCAAGGCGTCACAGGCGCAGCTCGCGCTGGCACGCGCACAAAACGAGCGGGATCGCGCCAATCATGCCTACGCCACCATCCGCTCGCCGGTTTCCGGCGTGATCGTGGCGCGCAATATCGACGTGGGGCAAACCGTGGCGGCCAGCTTCCAGACCCCGACCTTGTTCCAGATCGCGCAGGATCTCTCGCGCATGCAGATCGACTCCAGCTTTGCCGAAGCAGATATCGGCAATATCCGTGTCGCGCAGAAGGTGAAATTCACCGTGGACGCCTTCCCGAACCGGGATTTCAAGGGTGAAGTCCGGCAAATCCGCCTGAACCCCACCAACCAGCAAAATGTCGTGACCTACAACGTGGTCATTTCAGTCGAGAATCCGGACCAGATTCTGTTGCCCGGCATGACTTCTTACGTCACCATCGTAGTTGACCGGCGCGAATCCGCCTTGCTGGTTCCCAACGCGGCCTTGCGCTTCAGGCCGACTGACAACGCAACGGAAAACGGCGAAAAGGAAAAAAATGGCGAAGGCCGCAAAGATGACCGCAAACCCCGCCGCAAGCGCGATAGCACCAGCGGCACGGTATATGTCCTGCAAGGCAAGGCGCTCAAGGCGGTGAGCGTCAACCTTGGCATCACCGATAACCGCAACACCGAAATCACTGGTGGAGAACTCAAGGAAGGCGAGCGTGTCGTCACAGGCGAGATTCAGGGCAACGGGAATACGGCTGGTGCAAGCAAGAAAAGGGTACAAATGAGAATGTTTTAGGGAACCACTGAAAATTCAAAGTTCTAAGCAAGACAAGGCGTGAGCAAAAAATTGCGACGCCACATATGATTGATATGTAAGGAGTAATTTTTTGTGAGCAACGCAGTATTGCGACGAAATTTGGATTTTCAGAGGCTCCCTTAATGACACCCGTCATTCAGGTGGAAGGACTGCACAAATCCTACACCACCCCTGCCGGACCGTTTCCCGTGTTGAAAGATGTCAATCTCAGCATAGGCCGGGGCGAGTTTGTCGCCATCATGGGGCCTTCAGGCTCCGGAAAATCCACCTTCATGAATATCCTCGGCTGTCTGGATCGTCCCGGCTCAGGTCACTACGCGCTGGATGGGCACGACGTCGACGCGCTGGGCAAGGATCAGCTCGCCTCCTTGCGCAACCGCACCATCGGCTTTGTCTTTCAGGGCTTCAACCTGCTGCCGCGCATGAGTCTGCTCGACAATGTCGCCTTGCCCCAGGTTTATCAGGGCGTCGCACAGGAAGCGCGGCGCTCACGGGCGCGTGAGATGCTGCAACGGGTCGGTCTGGAAAAATACGCCTCTTCCCTGCCCAGCCGCATCTCGGGCGGACAGCAGCAGCGCGTGGCGATTGCACGGGCGCTGGTGAACAAGCCCAGCCTGATCCTTGCCGACGAGCCAACGGGCAATCTGGACAGCCACACCGGCGAAGAAATCATGGCCTTGTTCAACGAACTGAACCGGGAAGGCATCACCATCATTCTGGTGACGCACGAATCGGACATCGCTGCCCACGCACAGCGGCAGGTTCGGTTTCTGGATGGGCGCATTGTTCAGGACAGAGCGACAGATTCCGCTAATGCCATTGTGGGTCGGCCTTCTGGCCGACATTACCGCCTGAAGGCCGACCTACATTTAGGAGGGGGGATTTGATGTTTTACGCCATGCTCGGGGAAGCCTGGCAAGCCATGGGTGCAAACCGCCTGCGCACCTTCCTCACCATGCTCGGCATGGTGATCGGCGTCGGTGCCGTGGTGCTGATGATGGCTGTCGGCCAGGGCGCCCAGTTTGCCGTGAAGGAAACCATCAGTTCCATGGGCAGCAACCTGTTCATTCTGGTCTCGGGTTCATCCACCGCTGGCGGCGTGCGCACCGGGAGCGGCGGCGCGCCCACCCTGACCGTTGCAGACGCCGAAGCCATCGCCGAACTGCCCAGCGTGAAATATGTCGCACCCGTCCACCCCGGCACCACCCAGATGGTGTACGGATCGAATAACTGGAGCGCCAGCACTTACGGCACCATCCCCAGTTACCTGGACGTGCGTGCCTGGCGGCTGGAAAGCGGTTACCCCTTCACGGACTCCGATGTCCGATCCTCCACCCGGGTAGCCCTGATCGGCAAAACCGTGGCCCAGAACCTGTTTGGCGATGAAGACCCAGTTGGCAAAACCATCCGGGTTCGCCAGAGCCCCTTTCTCATTCTCGGCGTGCTGGCGGCAAAAGGGCAAAGTCTGGATGGACGGGACCAGGACGACACCTTGCTGATCCCGCTCACCACCGCCCAGCGCAAAGTCTATGGCACCCCGTTCCAGGGCGCAGTCCGGCTGGTCATGGTGCAAGCCGAATCGGCCCAGGCCATGCCCATCGCGGAACAGGCCATGATAGACCTGCTGCGCCAGCGCCACCGCCTGCGCGAAGGGATAGACAACGACTTCTCGCTGCGCAACCTGGCCGCCGTCGCCGACTCGGCTGCCGAAACCGCGCGCGTCATGTCCATGCTGCTCGGCGCCATCGCTTCGGTTTCACTGCTGGTCGGCGGCATCGGCATCATGAATATCATGCTGGTATCGGTCACCGAACGCACCCGCGAAATCGGCATCCGCCTTGCTATCGGCGCCCGGCAGCGGGACATCCTGATGCAGTTTCTGCTCGAAGCCATCATCATTTCCCTGGCCGGTTGCTTCATCGGCCTGGGGTTCGGCATCGGCGGTGCCTTGCTGGTCAACTATCTGACCGAAAGCATGGTGGTCATTTCCGGCAGCTCGGTGCTGGTGGCGTTTGGCGTCGCCGCCAGCGTCGGCATCTTCTTCGGCTACTACCCCGCCCACAAGGCCGCGCAACTCGACCCGATCGAGGCGCTCAGGTATCAGTAGCGTCCGATCTTTTCCACCACGGCATGCTTCCAGCATTTATCCTTGGCGACATG
This sequence comes from Sulfuricellaceae bacterium, assembly GCA_030690895.1. Taxonomy (GTDB): domain Bacteria; phylum Pseudomonadota; class Gammaproteobacteria; order Burkholderiales; family Sulfuricellaceae; genus Sulfurimicrobium. The sequence continues at coordinate 2,019 of JAUYFQ010000169.1, read as the reverse complement.
CCTGGAATTTCATAAAATTGGCTTCGCTATTTTCCTGACCCCGGGATTCAGTTATTCTGGCTGTCTACAAGGAGTTCCCGATATGAAGCGAATTGCTGAAGAAATATGGACGTACCTGACATTTGCGCTGATTGTCATCGGCATTGTCGGTTTGACTTGGGAAACATTCAAAAATGGCGGCTGGCTGGAGCAGGGTCTGGGAATCGTCTTGCATCGAGACGCTCAGGAGCCGCTGATGGCTACGCCCATTGTTGTTGGCATCCTGCTGCTGGTGACAGCTTTCATGCGCGGCGGCCTGGTCGCGCCAGGGAAGGAGCACCCTTTCGCAGGCACGATCGTTTATGTGCTGGTCGCCAGTGGACTCTATTTTTCTTACCAGTGGATCATATCCTGACATGCTTACAAAAATCGCCGCACTGCCCGTCCTGTTCTGCCTGAGCCTGCTTTCTGCCACTAGCCTTGCCGATGTCAACGACAATCAGCGCATGCAGTGCAGGGACATGTCCAACCAATATGCCAAGGAATTGGTCGGCGCCAAAAGCATGGGGGTGAATATCGTCCTGGACTACGACCAGAATGCCTCGGATGTTGAGCGAAAAGTCCGAAATCACATGATCTGGCTGGCTGACAAGGGCTACGCCCAGAAAGAACTCCAGACCAGCGGCTTCAGTCATTGTCTGGCGCAGTATTAGTCCGAAGACTGCTCGCCCTCTGCTGCGTCACTTTTGTCAATCACGACCACCGTGCTTGACAATATCGTCAAACACCCTTTTCCGCCTTTTCAAATACCGCCTGACAGAATAAATAACTATCTGTATTTATGATGTTTTTACATTTTATAAACGCTGGCATGGCAATTGCTTTTACCCAATCGTACCATCTGAATTCTGACGCTCCCGTTGTCAGTACATTTCCCCGCAGCGTGCTGCGGGGTTTTTTTGCCCGCTCGAAAAGCCTAGTAATCCTTAAAAACTTAGTTGAACCACGAAATATACGAAAAACACGAAACAGGGTAAGCAGGCATTTCGCCATCAGGCGAAAGCTCGCAAAAAATTCATAAAGATACAAGATGACTGCGCATCACCTGATGGGTGAGTGGATATTTCACGACATGCCGAAGTCGCCCGCCCTGTACGTACTTGCAAAAGACGCCCTTCGCAGACCGGAATGTCAAGCCTTGAACGCTTCAACCATGCGACGGAAGTTGAAGGAAAGCGTCTCCATCTTCCCGGCAGAGTCCATGGTCTCGCCAACCGTATGCGCATTTTCCTTCGCCAATTGGCCAATTTCCCGGATCCTGGCGCTAATCTCGTCGCTGGCGCTGGCATGTTGCTGCGTGGCATGGGCGATTTCGTTCACCACGCGCATCGTCTGTTGCGTGCCGGCCTTGATTTCATCGATGGCGACTCCAGCGTCTTTGGCGCTTTCCGCGACTTCGTTGACCTTCGCAACCGTCCGCTCCATGCCATCGACCGTTTGCTTGATACCCGCCTGAATGGTGGTAACCAGGACTGAAATATCATTTGTGGCGCCAGATGTGCGCTCTGCCAGCTTGCGCACTTCATCGGCCACCACTGCAAAACCGCGTCCCTGTTCGCCTGCTCGCGCTGCTTCGATGGCGGCATTGAGCGCCAGCAGGTTGGTCTGATCCGCGATATCCCGGATGGTGTTGATGATGGCGCCGATCTGCGCAGACTGAGCGCTCAGGCTGGAAACCTGCTCGGCGGCTATATGCGCGGTGTCCGACATTTGCATCATGCTGTTCCCGGTCTCGCGCACAACATTGCTGCCCTTGTCCGCCAGGACGCTGGAACGCCGGGCGATATCCACCGCCTCGCCGACCTGCACGCGAATGTTAGTCAAGTATGGGGGCAACTCGATCATCCCCCCGCGTCAGAATAGTTGTCGCCCCGATATGATCTTGAACTTGGGGGCGATAAGGATGAAACATGGCACGGTACGGAGAAGCATTCAGGAACAGAGTGGTGGCACGGTTGTTGCCGCCGGAGAGCGCCAATA
>JAUYFQ010000158.1 GCA_030690895.1 Sulfuricellaceae bacterium | reverse complement strand
GAAAGCGGAGTTGTTCTGGGGTAGAATTGGCATCAGGGCGAGTACAAGTAGTCATTTTTTACGAATATGTTTTTTGATAACTCGTATTATATCAAATGCTTACTTTGTTATTCGCCCTGTTTGTGCAAAATTCGGGCTAGTAGGAGGACTACAGCTTTTCAAGTTCCATCGCACCATCCCAATTCGCTGGGGGTGGTGCGATGCGAAGTGCCGCGATACGTTCAAGATAGAGCTTGGCTATGTCATCTTCCGGTACGATGGCAAGTAATTCGCGTAAATGTGATTCCGCAGCGTCCCATTTCTGGTTCCGAAACAGGCGAATGGCCTGCCCAGAGAGTTCGATGACTTTGGGATCATCACATGGCGAAAAGACCTCAACAGCCTGACTTTTACCTTTTACAATGACCTTATCGATTGGGCGTAATGTAATTCGCCCTTCGATTCGTCGAGCTGTATCGTCGCTAACCATGATATTCGTGCCGTAAAGCTTGTTGATACCTTCGAGTCGCGCTGCAAGATTTACGTCATCACCGATCGCGGTGTAATCGAACCGCTTCGCAGAACCAAGGTTACCGACCACAGCCGACCCGCTATGAATACCAATACGCATGTATATCTGCGGCAGGCCTTCCTTGGCAAATGTCTCGCGCATGGTATTCATTGCCTTCTGCATCGCGATTGCCGCAGCAACAGCATGATAGGCTTGGTCGTCATCGTCTAGTGGCGCCCCCCAGAAAGCCATGATCGCATCGCCAATAAAGCGCGCGACCGTCCCATTATATTCGAGCACAACATCAGTCATATCAGTGAAATGGCGGTTGAGCAGGTGTGTCACCCGTTCGGGGGAAAGCGCCTCGGAAATTGTAGTGAACCCTGCGAGATCGGTGAACATTATCGTGACCTCACGCCGCTCGCCGCCAAGCTTGATCCGCTCCGGATGCGCAACCAGTTCGTCGACAACCTGCGGTGTGACATAAAGCGAAAAAGTCCGGATGAGCTCCTTTTTTCTCGCCTGTTCAGCAAGATACGAATATCCGCCAAGACTCAAGTACATCAGAGGAATGACAGCGAGTGAAGATCCCGCCGGCACCCACAGGCTCAATTTAAGAAAAGCGCCCCATACCACCAGAGCAAGCATGCCAGCGATCGCCACGCCGAGGAACAAACTCCAGATCGGTCGCCAGCGTCGCATCGCGACGGCACTTAGCACAGCGACGAACGCAAGCAACGCGGCAACAGCACCCTCTGGTAGACGGGTAATAGCACCCTTGCCGAATGCGGTTTCAAGGATATTGGCATGCACCTCGGCACCCGGTGTGAGCCAGCCGGTGCTGGCAAGGAACGGCGTGGCGAACAAGTCTGCCTGCGCGCTTTCCACATCCGGTGAAGCCTTGACGTCACGCCCGACGATCACCACTTGGCCCTTGAAATAATCTGCTGGAATTATCCCGGTCGGTTTCACCACTTCATGATAGGAAACGTATGGAAAAGTGTGATCGCCCCCGACATAGCGAATATAGGACCCTGGCTTGATATTGAGATTCGCCCCGACTTCAGGATTCATCTGAATCAGGCGAACGACCATGGAACGCCAGAGCGCATCGCTGGATTCAGGTATTTGGCGCACCACAAGATCAGGACCGAGCGTTACCGTTGCGAGCCCGACCTGGGCGCCTGCGTCCAAAAATATCGGGAGAGGGTCAAGCCGAATCCATTGCCGTAACGAAGAGGATTCACGGTACACGCGGTCAGCGGCCAGCACGACGTTGCCGGCACGGTAGATGGCATCGGCGAAAAGTTCATCATCTTCTTTATTGGATGCTTCGGAAAAGACGATATCAAAGACGATCACTGCCGCTCCGGCGGCAGCAAGCTGGTTGACCAGTTCGGCGTGCAAACGTCGCGGCCAAGGCCATTGCAATCCCAGCTCGGAAAATGAAGCTTCGTCAATGCCGACAATCGTGATAGGAAACTCGGATCTATTCGGCGCGGCCCCGACCGTCATGCTATCCAGCAACTTGAGTTCAAGCTGCTGCCAAACGGCCGTCAAGGACACGGCCACCATTATTGCCCAACAAAACAGCGCAAATATCCATGGCATCATGGCAGGCTTGTTGAACGACTTAAGAGCGAATAAATGGATTTTTATCAATTTTTTGATCGAGGCCAAGTATTGATTAAAGAAAAACACGATAGCAGGACTTGACCAGAAAGTCGCGAGGCCAAGCCAAAACAAGCAGTTATCACAGTATTCATGCGTCCAGTCACTAGACAAACGGATGATCAAGTCATCATAATGACATCCGATTCTAGGTAGACTCAATTCAGCCGGGAACAATAATATATCGAGGGTACCTACGATGCCAGCGGCAACCCTGTCTGGTATGTGGCGTCCAACTGCCCTTTGTCGGGCAGCAGCTGCAACGGCGATATCTACAAAGTGACCGGCGGAACCGTGCCGACCTCGCCGTGGGCGCCGAACTTGGCAGTAGCCCCAGTCGGTAGCGTCAGTTTCAGTTTCAGTGATAGCAGCACGGGCACCATGAGTTACATCATCAATGGGGTGGCCGGGTCGAAGGCAATTACCAGGCAGGCGTTTTAGTGCAAATATTGTATGGCGAACCAATAACCAACTAAGGAAAAACCATGTTTTACAGAAACCTTGCCAGAATCATTATGTTGGCATCACTTATAGGCTTCGCTATTATCGGCAACGCCCGCTCAGAAACGTTCACTTTCCCTGGTCAATTTTTCGGGGACGTTGTTGTTGGAACAAAGTCAACTCTCTCTTTATCATTTAAAAACACTGGCACCACCTCCGAGGCATGCACCCCTTTAACTGCCTCAATAGCCGGAACCAATACCACGGAATTTTCGGCAAGCCACATCTGCCCGGGCTCTACGATCGAACCGGGTGAAAGCCAGACCGTTTCTTTCGTTTTTTCTCCTCAAAGCACCGGCGCTAAATCAGCAACAGCCAACTTCACTGATGCAACGGGTGATGTCGGAGCCTTTCCGCTAAGCGGAAATGGGGTGACAACAGCCTCGCCAGCAGCCAACATGACGGGGAGCTGGGTCGAAGACGCTTCATCAAACGGCGCCTTGATGAGCGCAATCACAAGCTCGTTCTCCGGCGTTACGGGTGCCAAACTTACCCTGAATTTGACACAGAATGGCAATTTCATTAGCGGCACCGGCATTGAGGAAGTATCGACCAGCACCTGCACTGCTGTAGCGAACATGAATGTCTCTGGAACAGCAAATGGTAACCAACTCTCGCTTACTATCCAGCTCATATCGGTCACGGGCTGCACTGGCACGACTACGCAGGTAAATCAGTCATTTGGCGTAACTGCCGTGGTCGCAGGAAATACGATGGGATTTAATACCATTTGCCAGGCGTCAGGGAGCTGTTCCGCCGCAGGTGACGTATTTACTCGGGGTTCAACGGCAACAAACCCAACACTCGCCGTCTCCCGCTCCGGTAGTGGCGAGGGCACGATTTCCAGCAGCCCCACCGGCATCGCTTGCGGCACCGACTGCTGGGAAGACTACGCCCCCGGCGCCTCCGTCACCCTCACCGCCACCCCTTCTGCCGGCAGTATCTTCACCGGCTGGAGCGGTGACTGTAGCGGGACGGGTTCTTGCGTGGTGACGATGAGCAGTGCAAAGAACGTCACCGCCACTTTCAAGCCCGCACCGTTCGTCGCCACCACTTCCGGCACTGTTTCGGGCGCCCGTGCCGTCCTGACTTCCACGATCACCTTCAATTCTTCCGATACCGGCAAGCAGGGCTCGGTGTATGCGACGGCTTGGGTGCCGGTCAGTGGCCTGGATGCGCTGGGCATTTCAGCCGCAGCAAGCAGTGCGCTGAAGGTGACCAGCACCAAGGAGAATCCTTATACCACGCGCAACGTGCAAACGATGATTGCGCCGCTTGCGGCGGCGGACGGCAATTCGTTTGTGCTGGTTCAAATGACTTCTTCGGGTTGGAAGTTGGTAGTGAACGGGCAGTTGATTGCCTATAGCAGTGGAGTATTGGGGGAGCAGCAGGCTGCCTTGACGCTGCTCAATAATACCAATGTGTCCAATCTGGTCGGGGCTCAGTTCTGTGTGGGTTATGGCTCCAGTGAGTATGAAATGATCATGGCGGGCAGGATGCTGCCGGTGGCGACCATTACCAGTTCAAGTACGATCAGCAATTCGGCTTCGGGCAATTGTAATGTGGCGGCCAGTGCGCCGGCTGCGCGTTTTACCGGCTTGTGGTGGAATGCGAATGAGTCGGGCTGGGGGATGAGTTTGACTCAGCAGGATTCGATGATTTTTGTGGCGTGGTTTACCTATGATGCTGCCGGCAAGCCGGTTTGGTTGGTGATGTCGTCCTGTCCGCTGGTGGGGAGTAGTTGTACCGGGGATATTTATGAGGTGAAGGGCGGTACGCAGTTGGGTGTACCCTGGAATGGAGCGGGCAAGGTCGTCACCAAGGTGGGGGCCGGAACGCTTTCGTTTACGGGTGACGATGCCGGGACGTTCGCTTATACGGTGAATGGTGTAAGTGGTTCCCGGAACATGACACGGCAGCCAATTGCTTCCGGCACGTCCAAACCGGTCTTCGATTATTCGGCGCTGTACTGGAATGCGGATGAGTCAGGCTGGGGGGTGGCGCTGACGCAGCAGTATGGGACGATCTTCGCAACCATGTATAGCTATGATGCCAGCGGTAATCCGGTTTGGTATGTGGCTTCCAGTTGCGCTATTTCAAACAATGGTTGTTCGGGTGCGTTGTATCAGGTTGCCGGGGGGGTGGCGCCTACGGCTACCTGGAATGGGGCGAAGGTGGCGGTGACTGAGGTCGGGTCGGTCAGTTTCTCCTTTAACGATAGCAGCATCGGGACCATGAGTTACTCCATCAATGGGGTGTCAGGAACCAAGGCGATTTCAAGGCAGTTGTTTTAGCAACGCCCCAAGCGCGAAGCCGAAAACCTGATGGTGCGATTTTAATGTGGGTATTTTTGAAAGGTGGTGAACCTTCATGTTGGATAACATGCATCGGATGTTCGTATTTCTGCTTGGGATAGCTTTGCTGTCTGGCTACGGCGAGACTGCCAACGCGGTGACACCGATGGTGGCGGCGGGAGGATCTACGCTCGGATCAAAGGGTATCTACGCACATAGTGTTGCCTTGAAGCCAGACGGCAGCGTCCTGACGTGGGGAGACAACAGTTCTGGCCAGCTCGGTGATGGCACCACAACGAGTCGTTCCACGCCGGACCAAGTACCCGGACTGACCAGCGTGGTGGCAGTTGCAGCAGGATCAGATCACACCCTTGCCCTCAAGTCTGATGGCAGTGTCTGGGCGTGGGGCGATAACGCTGTTGGCCAGTTCGGCGATGGCTCGACAACGAGCAGTTCCTCGCTGGTAAAGATTCCGGGGCTCAGTAATGTTGTGGCGATTGTGGCGTCATCGGATCGATCTCTTGCCCTCAAGTCTGACGGCAGTGTCTGGACATGGGGAAGTGACGGATTTTTGGCACTTGCAAACATTACAACACCGCTAAAAGTGCCGGGGTTAAGCAGCGCAATTGCGATAGCTGCAGGAGGAGACTGGTCTGGATCACACTTCCTCGCCCTTAAGTCAGACGGAAGCGTCTGGGCTTGGGGATACAATGGAAATGGTCAACTAGGTGATGGCACAATTTCGGATTCGGTGCGTGAATCCCCCAAGCAGATTCAAGAACTCACCGGCGTGGTGGCGATTGCGGCAGGCGGGAGTTGGTTTGGGGCTTACTCCCTGGCTCTCAAATCCGATGGCAGAGTTTGGGCATGGGGGGCGAACGCTTTAGGTGAGCTTGGCGATGGCACTACAACGGATAGATCCTCGCCCGTACTCGTGTTTCCCCCGAATGAAGTGCAGCAGGGACTCATTGGCGTAGTGGCAATAGCAGCGGGAACAGGAGATTTCTTTGGCGCTCACTCCCTCGCAGTCAAGTCAGACGGTAGCGTTTGGGCGTGGGGGGCGAACTGGTTTGGCCAACTTGGCGATGGCACGGACGTGGAGCGACACCTCCCGGTGGTGGTTCCGGGGCTCACCGGCGTGGTGGCCGTGGCCGCAGGAAGAGATCGCTCCCTTGCCATCAAATCCGACGGTAGCATCGCATCATGGGGAGAAAACAATTCTGGTCAGCTTGGCGATGGCACCTTTTCGGAACGAAATTCCCCGGTACTGGTAGTCAACCCCAGCGCAGATGGCTTTCTCAATTTACTTACCGGCACGACGCTCAACGTCCTTCTTGCGTTGCAAGTCCCATTCTTCGTTTCCGCCTCAGGCTTCGTTTCCGCCTCAGGCGACATCACGAATGCCAGCGCATCAGTCAACACCACCACCAAATTCAACACCGCCGATGTTGGCAAATCGGGCGCTGTCTTTGTCACGGCAATGGTACCTTCCGGATCGCTCGTCGCGCAGCAAGCCATGAGCAAGAGCAAGGCGTTCGCCGCAACTCCTCTTGCCGCGTCAGAGGCAAGTAATTTCATACAAATTCAGCTGACTCCAACTGGATGGCAGCAGGTAATAGGCGGGCAACTGATGCCCTACGCGAGCGGTACTCTTGGAGAAATGCTGGCGGCACAGAATATCCTGAACGGACAAGATACGACCAACCTCAAGGGCGCACAGTTCTGCGTTGGCTACGGAAGCAACGCAACAGATATGATCGCTACCGGAAAAATGCGCGTGGTCGCCTCCATCCCTACCGATCCCACATCGACCGACACGTACACGGTAAGCTGCATCATAGAGGGGAACAGTGGTGCGACAGTCCACGTCTTCGAGTTCTACAACACCAATCTCGACAACTTCTTCATCACCGCCGACACAGGCGAGGCTGCAGCCATCGACGGCGGTAGCGCGGGGCCTGGCTGGATGCGCACCGGCAATAGTTTCAAGTCGGGTGGCAGCACTTCCGTCTGCCGTTTTTACGGCAGCCAGTCGCCCGGACCCAACTCGCATTTCTATACGGTCGATCCCGAGGAATGCAACAGCCTCAAGCAACAACAGGCCAGCACACCGGCCACGCAGAAACGCTGGAATTTCGAGAGCCTGGATTTTGTCTCGACCCCGCCTGCCAACGGTGTCTGCCCTGGCGGCACGCAGCCGGTCTACCGTGCCTATAACAACGGATATGCCCGAGGCGTCGATAGCAACCACCGTATCACCAGCAATCTGACCACCATACAGGAGGTGGCGTCTCGCGGATGGAACAACGAGGGCGTGGTCATGTGTGCGCCGATCTGATGGGAGTGAATTTGATGGTGCGGTTTTAACACTGAGTTTCCGGTAAATTAGGTGATATTTATGCGCAATCCAAATCGGTTGTTCAATTTCCTGCTTGGGATGGCTTTGCTATTGGGCTGCTGCGTGGCTGCCAGTGCGAGTACACCCATGGTGTCGGCCGGTGTTCAATATGCGATTGCACTCAAGGCTGACGGAACCATCAGCACTTGGGGGCGCAATGATTACGGGCAATTGGGCAATGGCCAGGCCGCGATGCGCGTCACGCCTGCCAAAGTTGACGGTATCGACCACGTCACGGCAGTTGTCGCAGGAAATAACTTCACCTTGGCGTTAGTGGACGATGGCACGGTGTGGGGCTGGGGTAGCAATGGAAACAGTCAACTGGGTGATGGAACGACACAAAACAAGTCTCATCCGGTGCGTGTTATCGGCTTGGTCGGGGTCGTCAAATCGGTCGCCGCAAGCAGTTCGCACGCTCTCGCCGTCACGATGGACGGTAATGTCTGGGGCTGGGGCTGGGGGCTGTATGGACAACTCGGCAACGGGGGGGGCAGCAACCTCTCCGCGCTCAAAGTACCGGGGCTGCCTGCGGTGGGCAAGGTCGCAACGGGGGCATACCACTCGCTGGCGCTCGCCAGCGATGGGACGGTGTGGGCCTGGGGTGATAACAGCAATGGGCAATTGGGCGACGGCACCACCAATCAGCGTTTGACTCCCATCCGGATTAACGCCCTGTCGAATATAGTCGCGATCAGCACAACTTCCCGCAGCAATCTGGCCCTCGACACTTCCGGCCGGGTGTGGGCTTGGGGTAAAGGCAGTTGGGGCGCACTGGGCGATGGAAGCTATAACGATCGCACGACCCCGTTTATCGTCCCAGGTTTGCCAAAGATCACGGCGATTGTTGCCGGGAACCGCGTCAGTGTGGTCACTGCCGGCGACGGTTCTGTGTGGATGTGGGGAGATAACGAGTCTGGTCAATTCGGCGACATCAGGTACATCACGCAGCCGTCACCGGTAAAAGTGTCAACGCTCGCAGGATTAAGCGGTTTCAGCGTCGGCGATGTCCACATTGTCGCCCACGGTCTCAGTGGTGTCCTGCAGGCTTGGGGCGGAAATGGCTACGGACAACTTGGCGTGGGCGACGCGAATGACCGTTCAGTGCCCACTTTGGTGACCGCGCCTGCTCAGTTCAAGCAGGTCTCCGCAGGATACGACCATACCGTGGCAGTCGCCGGCGATGGCTCGGTTTGGGCCTGGGGCGCGAACGGTAGCGGCCAGCTGGCCGATGGCACGGTTAGCGTCAGCAACCGGCCAATCGACGTGCAGGGGGCAGGCAATATCGTTGCCATCTCCGCTGGTCATTTCCACGTGCTGGCGCTTAGCGGCGACGGGAGTGTGTGGGCTTGGGGAAGCAACCCCAACGGCGCACTCGGTAACGGCAGTCGACGCAACAGCGTTCTGCCACAACGCATACCTGCCCTGCCTGCCATGTCGGCTATCGCCGGCGGCAGTGGGTTCTCGCTGTCTTTGGAGCAGAACGGTAACGTCTGGTCTTGGGGATCTGGCAGCAAGGGGCAACTCGGCATCGGTCAAATTGGAGCGCTGCTAACGCCCATGAAGCTGACGACGATTTCCGGCGTGACGCAACTCTCCGCCAATCAGCATGTGTTGGCTGTGCGCCAGGACGGTTCGGTGTGGGCTTGGGGCCCTAATAATTATGGTCAACTCGGCGATGGCGCCACCACAGACCGAAGCATTCCCACCCGAGTAACCGGACTGTCCAATGAGGTGATTGCCGTTTCTGCCGGAGCCTTCCACAGTCTGGCCCTGGATCGCAGTGGCAATGTCTGGGCATGGGGTAACAACTCGGCAGGTGAGCTTGGCGATGGCACCACCGCCGACCGGCATACCCCCGTGCGCGTTGTCGGCCTCAATAACCCTGTGGCCATCGCTGCAGGCCTAAATGTCAGTTATGCGATCACCCAAGACGGCCGGTTTTGGGCTTGGGGGTGGAACCGTGAAGGGGAGCTTGGAACCGGTTCACTCGATAGCTACAGTCTCTTGGCCCGCCCTATAGAGGGGCTTGTCGGCTTCCAGGGAATCGCAGGCGGTCCCGGCTCTGCCGTCGCGCTGCGCTCGGATGGCACCGTCTGGGCCTGGGGGCGTAATTTCGAAGGTCAGTTGGGTGATGCGACGTTCGCCCAACACAACACACCGGCACTGACGGTAAATGCAACGGTTAACGGCCCACTGGACCTGAATCCGCAGGTTGCCAACAGCATCCCTTTGGACAAGATTCCACCGTTCTTTGCCACGACTTCCCGGGCTGGGGACTTGAGCAGATTTTCTGTCAGCACCACCACCAAATTCAACACCGCCGATGTCGGCAAGCTGGGGGCGGTATTCGTGACGGCAATGGTGCCGTCGGGCTCGCTCGGAGTGGCGCAGCAAGCCACGAGCGAGAGTAACATGCCCCTTGCAACGGCCCGTACAACGTCGGCGGTGAGCGCATTCGTGCTGATGCAGTTGACCCCATCGGGCTGGCAGCCGGTCGTGAACGGGCAACTGATCCCGTATGCCAGCGGAGTGATGGGCGATCAACTCGCCGCCCAGACCATCCTCAACGGCACCGACACCACCAACCTCAATGGCGCCGCGTTTTGCGTGGGCTACGGCGCCAGCGCAGCGGAGATGACTGCTGCGGACAGAATGCGAACGGTTGTCACCATTCCCGATCCGAACTCGACCGGTTTGGCCACGGGGAGTTGCAACGTAGTGGCGGGCGCGCCTGCATTACTCTTGACCGGACTGTGGTGGAACCAGAATGAATCCGGCTGGGGGATAAGCCTAACCCAGCGAGGATCGATGGTTTTTGTGGCGTGGTACACCTACGACCCAACCGGGCAGCCGACATGGTTGGTTATGTCGTCCTGCCCTGTGGTGGGGAGTAGTTGCACGGGTGACATCTATGATGTGAAGGGCGGAACTCCGCTTGGCGTGCCCTGGAATGGAGGCGGCAAAGTGGTCACCAAGGTAGGGACGGGAACCCTCACGTTTTCTGACAACAATACCGGGACATTCAACTACTCGGTGAATGGCGTGAATGGAGCCCGGAATGTGAGCCGGCAATTGTTTGCCACAGGCGCCGCTCAACCGGCTATCGATTATTCGGCGCTGTGGTGGAACGAGAACGAGTCCGGCTGGGGAGTCGCCCTCACACAGCAGTATGGCGTGATTTTCGCCACCATGTACAGCTACAACGCCAGTGGAAAGCCCTTCTGGTACGTCGCGTCCAACTGCGTCATGTCGGGCAATGGCTGCTCGGGCGAGTTATACCAAGTCACTGGCGGGTCTGCACCGACCGTGACATGGAACGGTGCCAATAAGGTGGTGACCCAAGTCGGTACCGTCAGCTTCGTCTTCAACGATAGCAGCTTGGGGACCATGACTTACACCATCAATGGGGTGAGCGGATCCAAGGCGATTTCTAGGCAGTTGTTTTAGCAGTGGGGTTTTGCTATGCAATGCTGGTTTCGACGTGGGTGGGTTCGGATACTGGACAATATAAGGGGAACTGCATGCGTCACTCGTCATGCCTAGCAGCATTATTTGTGTTTGTTTTGCAAAGTTATGGGGTGAATGCTGCACCGACAAGCTCCGTCGCCGAGATCGTCAGCCTTCAGGGCAAAGCCGAGTTCCGCGAGGCGGTCGAGCGTAGTTGGCGCGAGGCAGTGATTCGGCAGAAGCTCGCTGAAGGCAATTTCGTTCGCACCGGTGATGCCAGTCGCCTGGCCTTGTTACTCGCCGATCAGACACAAGTTCGCCTTTCCTCGAACAGCATGATTCAGATCAAGCAGATGGACGATAACCGCGATCGCGGAACCGTTCTCAGGCAGAGCGCAGGCCGCTCATGGACGCAATCCAAGCATGTCCCGAACCGACTCATCGTGGAGACGCCCTCCGCGCTGGCCGCGATTCGTGGCACCGACTGGGAGCTGGTGGTGGATGAGGACGGCTCATCAACGCTTACGGTTCTCTCCGGCGAAGTGCTGCTCTCGAACGAGCAAGGTAGCGTGAGTATTGGCGTTGGCGAGCAGGCCCATGTAAAAAAAGGCGTGGCTCCTGTCAAAAGAATGCTGCGCAACCCGCGTGAGCGTGTGCAATGGGTGAGCAGCTTCACGGTCGATCCACGGCGTTATCCCGAGATTGGTCAAACGACGAGCGCAACCGGGCCAGATAATGCGGCACTGAATGCCATCAGCGACTTGCTGCAAGCTGGCGATCTTGCCACCGCACGGCGTGCGGTTGAAAATCTTGTCGCACGACAGCCTGTCACAGGCACTGCACTTTTGCTGCTCGCCGATTTTCAGACGCAGGAAGGCGAGATTGAAGCCGCAATCGCCACCTTGCACGAAGGCGCAAAAAAATACCCACACGATGAACGCTTCGATGTGTGGCGGGCGCGCCTGCACTTGGTCCGCGACGAGATCGCCGAGGCCCGGGCGGCCCTTGCCAGCGCCAAGACAAGGAATCTGCGTTCCGCCGAAATCATGGTTGCCGAGGGCGAACTCGAACGCCTGGAGGGCAATGCAAAAGCCGCCACCGATGCCTATCGCTCGGCGCTGGCCGCCGTACCGGAATCAGCTCGCGCATGGCACGGCCTCGGCATTGTGCAAACCGAGCGCGAGGACGTGGCAAACGCGCGCGACAGCCTTCAGCGGGCAATCTCGCTTGCCCCCCAGGAAATGGGTTTCCGTGGCGAACTGGGCACGCTCGAGACCTTTTCCGATAATCTCGCGGCAGCGCGCACGGCGTTCGGGCAGGCGCTCGATGAGCATGCCGACGATTACGTTGCCCTGACCGGCCTCGGCCTGGTCGAACTCAAGGCAGGCAACACCGAGCAGGCAATGATCCACCTGCTCGCCGCGACACTGATCGAGCCGCGCTATGCGCGCGCGCAAATCTACCTGGCTGTCGCCTACTACCAGCAGGGGCGGGCGCGGGACGCACTGTTCGCACTGTCCCGCGCCAGGGAATTCGACCCCAAGGACCCGCTGCCCGATTTGTTCGAAAGCCTGATCCACAACGACCTCATGCAGCCCGGCGACGCACTAATCACTGCGCGCCGGGCGCTATCCCTGCTGCCTCACCTCAAATCCATCAACCAGATCGCGAACGACCAGAAAGGCAGTGCAAACCTCGGTAGTGCTCTCGCCACATTCGGCCTGGAGGATTGGGCGAGAAGCTATGCCCAAGACTCCTATTATCCGTTCTGGGCTGGCAGTCACCTGTTTCTTGCTGATCGCTATACAGGGGATTTCAATAAAAAATCCGAGCTGTTCCAAGGCTTCCTCGCCGATCCCACCGTGTTCGGCGGCTCCAACCGCTTTTCGACGCTGATCCCGCGCCCTGGTTTCTACGGAAATATTGGCGCCCGCTATAACACCAGTAACGATTTTCAGCTGACTGAACCAACCGTCACACTCAACGGCTTGAGCAATTCCGTCGTGCCCTTCGCTTACTTTGTGGAAGCCATCCGCACCGATACACAGCCCGATCGAGTCGCATTTGATGCCCGGGCCGACACCTACACGCTTGCACTGGGCATGCGGCCAACCCATGAACTAGGCTTATTCGCCTATGCCAACGCGTTCGACGCCGACCTTGCACTGAGCCCAACAAGCGGTATTCAGCAGCGCATCACGGGGCGTAACGAGCGCATCGATCTCGGCGCGCATTACCGCTTCGGCCCACAATCGCAAGTCTGGCTGAAAATTGGCCAGGGGAATGAATTCTCTACCGTCAACCAGATCACTTCGGCAGCAACCAATCTCGGACTGGCGAGCAACGCCTCGAATTTTCAGACTCAACCCGAGCAGCGCGACATCCAACTCCGCCACACCTTCTCCGCCAACGAACAGCATGAACTGAGTTGGGGCGTAGAACTTGGCCGCATGGATAAAATCAATACTCTCGTCCAGGAGAATTTTTTTCATGTTGGATCAGGCCTCGTGCCTGCTGATCGCCTCGACCAGCATGACGAGGATCGTTCGCTCGACCTCTGGCTCTCTGACCGTGTTTGGATAAATGAGCGCTTGAACCTGCAAGGAGATTTCGCCTGGCAGCATTACACCAAGACACGCGACATCAATATCTTCCGTGATCAAATGCCGCCGCTGACACAGGCCTTCCCTGAAAACTACGACCGTGCATTTGTCGCGCCGAGGCTCGGTGCAGCATTTAAAGTTGGCAACGGCGCAACCCTACGCGGCGCCTACCAGAAATGGCTGCGACCCGCCTCCTACAATTCGCTGGCCCCGGTTGCTACCACCGGCATCCCCATTGACGATACGCTCGTGCTTCCCGGCGGGATGATCTCCCGTACCCGCAGTCAACTCGACTGGGAGTTATCTTCCTCCTGGTTCATGACCGCATTCGCTGACCGCAGGAGCGTGGACAACCTAAGTTCCCCTCTCGACGGCGTCCTCAACACCCGCTCTGATGTCACAAATTTAGACCGCCTGCGCCAGCGTAATATCGACAACCTGGCCGCACCTGATCAACTCGAAGCAACGCCAATCTTCGCACGTGGCACCGCGACCAGCGGCGGCTTCACCATCAACCAGGTCATTTCGCGCAACTTCGCCGGTTATTTTGGCTATGCCAACACCCATTCGAAAAACACCGGCGCTGACTACCAGGACAAGCTGATTCCTTACCTGCCGGAGCATCGCGCCACCTTGGGCCTGACGTGGGCGGGTGACCAGCGCGTGATCGTGAGCACACAGGCCGTCTGGCGCTCGGCGCGCTTCGGCGACGAAGCCAATCTCATACCATTGGCGGCAGGCTGGGACATGACGTTCAAGCTGCATTGGGAATCCGCAGACAAGCGCTGGAACGTAGAAAGCTATGCAGCGAATCTGTTCAAGCGCGATGTCGAGGATCTGATCGGCGTGAATCTGATCGCGCGATTTTAAGATAGGCGACATAGGGTGAACTTCATGACAGTTGCCTTACTGGAGGACAAATAACATTTCGGAGAGAATGATGACGGCAAAACAAATAATCATTGCATTCCTCATGTGGCTGCTGGGTAGCAGGGCTCGCCGCACCGTCTCCCCGACATGGACAAAACTGTCGCAAGGCCTCCTGCTGATGCTACTCGCACTTGGCGCCGTATCGACAGCGCAGGCCGCCATTCCTGCTTCAGAGCGAGCGGTGCTGGTTGATTTTTACGCTTCGACCAATGGCGCATTCTGGAGCAATAACACCAACTGGAACGGTAGCGTGGGGACAGAATGCACTTGGTATGGCGTCGCATGCGATGGCATGCAGAGTCATGTGACTAAAATCTTTTTGGATAGCAACCACCTTGCCGGCGCCTTGCCTTCGATCAGCGGGCTGACGGCTTTGCAATGTTTTTATGCCTACAATAACCAGTTGACGGGATCGATCCCCTCGCTCAGCGGACTAACGGCTTTACAAGAGTTTGTTGTCGAGACCAACCAGTTAACGGGACTGATCCCCACGCTCAGTGGACTAACGGTTTTGCAAAGTTTTATTGCCTACTTTAACCAGCTGTCTGGATCGATCCCCTCGCTCAGCGGACTGGCGGCTTTGCAACGTTTTGATGTTTCTGCAAACCACTTGACGGGCTCGATCCCCCCGTTCAGCGGGCTGGCGGATTTGCAACAATTTTGGGCCGGCGCTAACCAGTTGACGGGCTCGATTCCCTCGCTTAGCGGGCTGACGGCTTTGCAAAGTTTTGTGGTCGCCGGCAACCAGTTGGCCGGGCCAGTCCCTGCTGCGCCAACCTCACTTTCCGCCGGTTTGAGCAACCTATGCGGCAATAGCCTGGTCTCCAGCGGAAACACAGCTATCGATGCTGCCTGGGTGACGGCACAAACAACTGATACCTCCATTGGTGGCGTGGCTGCGGGCAACTGGCTGGCTTGCCAAATGGGCCAAATAGTCGGTGGTGTGCTTACCGTTATCCGAGCCGGCGGCTCCGGCGCCGGCACAGTCACCAGCAGCCCCAGCGGCATCGACTGCGGCGCGTCTTGCAGCGCAAGTTTTTCCAGCGGGGCTGCCGTCACCCTCACCGCCGCCCCAGCCTCCGGAAGCTACTTTGCCGGCTGGAGCGGCGCCTGCTCCGGCACGGGATCGTGCGTGGTGACGATGGACGCAGTCGAGAACGTCATCGTCATCGCCACCTTCAAACAGGTTCCTTTTGTCGCCAACGCCACCAGCATCATCACGCCAACCAGCGCCACTATTACCAACACAATCGCCTTCAACACGCCCGACGTAGGCAAGCAAGGCTCGGTGTATGTGACCGGCTGGGTAC
Organism: Sulfuricellaceae bacterium; assembly: GCA_030690895.1. Lineage (GTDB taxonomy): Bacteria > Pseudomonadota > Gammaproteobacteria > Burkholderiales > Sulfuricellaceae > Sulfurimicrobium. Next base: position 66,854 of record JAUYFQ010000158.1, on the reverse strand, counting down.
CGTCAATGGTCTGGGTGCGCTGGGCATATTGACCGCCCCATTGAACAAGGCCATGAGCGTGACCATTACCCGCGACAACCCCCACCTCAGCGGCGAAGTCCATAGCCGGCAAGCCCCCCTTGGCACCCTCTTGGCGGCAAACGATCCCTCGACCTTTGTGTTGATTCAGCGAACCTCCTCCGGATGGGCGCTGGTGGTGAACGGGCAACTGATTCCCTACCTCCTACCTCACCGGCGTACTGGGGGATTCTCTTGCGACCCAGAGTATCCTCAATAACACCAATCCGGCGAATCTCCTCGGCGCTCAGTTCTGCGTCGGCTACGGCATCAGCGACACCGAAATGATCGTATCGGGGAGAATGCTGCCGGTGGCGATCATCCCCGATGCAAACTCGGCCGCCGCGACCAACGGAAGCTGCAACATCACGGATATGGCCGTCGAGTTCTACAACACCAATCTCGGCCACTACTTCATCACCGCCGATGCAAATGAAGCCGCGCAGATCGACAACGGCAGCGCGGGGCAGGGATGGAGCCGCACCGGCAACAGCTTCAGGTCGGGCGGCAACACTTCCGTCTGCCGTTTCTACGGCAGCCAGTCGCCTGGGCCCAACTCGCATTTTTATACGGTGGATGCTTCCGAATGTGCGGGACTCCAGCAGTTGCAGGCAAGCACCCCGGCTACAGAGAAACGCTGGAATTTCGAAAGCCTGGATTTTATCTCGACACCAGCGACCAACGGCGCCTGTCCTGGAGGGACGGTGCCGGTTTACCGCGCCTATAACAACGGATTTGCCAGAGGCGTCGACAGCAACCACCGCATCACCAGCAATCCGACTGCCATACAGGAGGTCGTGACTCGCGGCTGGAGCAATGAGGGCGTAGTCATGTGTGCGCCGAATTGATAGGGTAAGAGCGGAGCGTTTCAGTGACAAAGCCGATCTCGTACCGCTGGCAGCAGGCTGGGACATGACGTTCAAGCTGCATTGGGAATCCGCAGACAAGCGCTGGAACGTAGAAAGCTATGCAGCGAATCTGTTCAAGCGCGACGTCGAGGATCTGATCGGCGTGAATCTGATGGCGCGATTTTAAGATGGGCAACATAGGGTGAATTTCATGACAGTTGCCTTATGGACGACAAATAACACTTTGGAGAGAATGATGATGGCAAAACAAATAATCACTACAGCCCTTAGGTGGCTGCTGGGTGGCGGGGTTCGCCGCATCGCCTCCCCGGTCAGGACAAGGCTGTCGCAAGGACTCCTGCTGATGTTGCTCGCACTTGGCATCGTATCGACAGCGCAGGCCGCCATAATAGGCATAATTGTTAAGGATGTCTCGCTCACCGTCACCCTATCTGGCGCTGGCAGCGTTGTGAGCAGCCCCGCCGGCATCAACTGCGGAACCGACTGCTCGGAGGGCTACCTCTACCAGCTTGGCACCCCAGGCGCCTCAGTCACTCTCACCGCCACCCCGACCCTTGGCTACTACTTCACCGGCTGGAGCGGTGACTGCACTGGCACGGGATCGTGCGTTGCGACGATGGATGCATACAGGAATGTCACCGCCACCTTCAAGGCAGTTTACCCGCTCACCGTCACCCTCCTAACAAGCGGCCCCGTTGTTGGCAGAGTTGTGAGCAGCCCCGTCGGCATCTTCTGCGGATCCGACTTCATCGACTGCTCGGAGAACTACGTCGTCGACACCACGGTCACCCTCACCGCCACCCCTGAATCTGGCTACTACTTCGCCGGCTGGGGCGGGGACTGCAGTGGCACGGGATCGTGCGTCGTGACGATGAATGTAGCAAGGAGTGTCACCGCCACCTTCAATGCAGCCGCTTCCACCGCAACTCTCACCGTCACCAATGCTGGCACCGGCTACGGCAACGTCGGTTCCAGCCCGGGGGGAATTTCCTGCTGGGTTCCCCAGCCAAATGTTTTGTACCTGGTTGGACCCGACTGTTCGGAGAACTACGCCATCGGCACCACGGTCACTCTCACCCCCACCCCTGCCTCTGGCAGTTACTTCGCCGGCTGGAGCGGCAGCTGCACTGGCACGGGATCGTGTGTTGTGACGATGAATGCAGCAAGGAACGTCACCGCCACCTTCAAACTGAATCCTTTCGTCGCCACTACATCAAGCGTCATCACGGCAACCAGCGCAACGATCACGACAAGGATCACCTTCAACACCCCCGATGTGGGCAAGCAGGGTTCAGTGTTCGTGACCGCCTGGGTACCGGTCAATGGCCTGATTGCGCTTGGCATATTCACCCCATTGAGCAGCGGGCTGAATGTGATCAGTACCCCGCTCGCCGAGGCGGATCCCGAGGCGTTTGTGCTGGTCCAGCTGACTTCTTCCGGCTGGCAACTGGTGGTGAACGGGCAATTGATTCCATATGCAAGTGGGGTGTTGGGGGATCTGCTGGCCGCCCAGACGATCCTTAATAACGCGAATCCTTCCTCTTTGATCGGCTCTCAGTTCTGCCTGGGATATGGCGCCAGCGCCGCTGAAATGATCGCGGCGGGGAGAATGCTGCCGGTGGCCACCATCACCAATCAATATTCGATTAGCAGCACTGCCACGGGAAGTTGCATCATTGCCTCCGTCATCGAGTTCTACAACACCAATCTCGACCACTACTTCATCACCGCCGACTCAAGCGAAGCTGCGCTGATCGACGGCGGCAGCGCGGGGCCAGGCTGGATGCGCACTGGCAATACCTTCAAGTCGGGCGGCGGCACCTTCGTCTGCCGCTTCTACGGCAGCATGTCGCCCGGCCCAAACTCGCATTTTTATACGGTCGATCCTGACGAGTGCGCCTACCTCAAGCAGTTGCAGGCAAGCACGCCAGCCACGCAGAAGCGATGGAATTTCGAAAGCCTGGATTTCGCCTCGACCCCAGCGACCAACGGCGCCTGCCTCGGCGGGACGGTGCCAGTTTACCGCGCCTATAATAACGGTTACGCCCGAGGCGTCGACAGCAACCACCGCATCACCAGTAATTCGACTGCCATACAGGAGGTCGTAACTCGCGGCTGGAGCAACGAGGGCGTGGTCATGTGTGCGCCGAATTGATAGGGTAAGAGCGGAGCGTTTCAGTGACAAAGCCGATCTCGTACCGCTGGCAGCAGGCTGGGGCAGGATGCTCGGATTGTATTGGGAATCAGCGGACACGCTGAAACGTGGAAGGTTATGCGTGCCGGTACTGGCAACTCAAAACAGGGTTGCCAGAAGCTAAGGCGCCTTGCTTTACACTTACGTCATTCCGACATTGGCTGGAGGCCGACCGGGTAATCATATATGAATATACACGATGCGTAGACTGAAATGGCTGGCCAGTATAACCACGGCGTGGACAAGCGTATTGTGCCTTGTTACGGGGGCGGTCAGTGCAGCGTCTTTTGATCTCGACCCGAGCTTCGGGGTGCATGGGCGCGTCACATTCAGCACCGGACAACAGCAGGCGCTGATTGGACGCTCCGTTCTACAGTCCGACGGCAAGCTGATCGTCACTGGCTCGCGTGCCATGCAAATCGGAGGCCTGCCCGGCGCCGAGTTGTTCGCGTTTCGCTTCAACGTCGATGGCATGCCGGATGCCAGCTTCGGCGCGAACGGCGAGTCGCGCTTTTCGGTGCGCGGCAACGATGCTATCAACATGATTACGCTACAGGCCGATGGCAAGATCGTGCTTGCGGTCTCGGCGCAGGAGCCCTGCACGCTCTCTTCATCCCCATTCGCAGGCTGCATCAACAACGCCGGACAAACCGTAGCGCTGGTCAGTGCAATCGTCCGGTTGCGGACCGACGGGTCACTGGACACCACGTTTGGCGGCAAGGGTTTTGTCGAAGCAACCGACTTTTATGGGGGCTATGCAGTTGCTGTACAACCTGATGGCAAGCTGCTGCTGCTCGGCTCGACCAGTGTTGCCCGTGCCCACATCTTTAACTGGAGGCTTGCACGTTTTAATACCGATGGCGCGCGCGATGCCGGTTTCAATGGCGGCCAGACCGTATCGTCACGCTGTGAAGCATTCGGCTATTCTGTGCTGGCCCAGCCGGATGGCGGCATCGTCGTCGGGGGCGACGATGGAGTGTTTTATGCCGACTCGGCGGTGAATCCGGGGGTTTGCATTGAACGGCTGCTTTCGAATGGCAGCCATGACCTTGACTTCAATCAGGGCTCGCTGCGTACGAATTTCGGGATCAATGTTTCGCTCGCCTCGCTAACAGCATTGCCCGATGGAAAGTTCCTTGCGGTGGGGCGGGGCATCCGTGTAACAGACTCGCCTACGCAGTACAACTACGAATCGGGAGTCATCGCCGCGCGCTACGCCGCGAACGGCGTGCTTGATGCGGCTTATGGCCACGGTGGCGCCTGGTTTTTCCCAGTAGCGGACTCTTACTGGTTTGTTGATTTTACGTTTGCCCGGGATGGCGGCATTGTTGCCGCTGGCTACGAATACCCTTCACCGCCCTTCGATAGCCCGCAGCAGTATCGCACCGCACTGCTCAAGGTAACGCAAGACGGCCAGGCGGACACTGCGTTTGGCGTCAATGGCATTGCGCGCAGCGCGTTCGGAGCGAGTCCCTTGACGGGATTTTTGCGCGATGTCGAGTATCACTGGCTCTTGATTAGCGAAACGACATTGTCCGACCTGAACACCGGCGGCTTGGTCGAGCGCTACAACGGTGAGTATCTGGACAGCGTCCCTGTAGTCGAGTTCTATAACACCAACCTCGACCACTACTTCATCACCGCCGACTCAATCGAGGCGGCGCAGATTGATGGCGGCAGCGCGGGGCCGGGCTGGAGCCGCACGGGCAACAGCTTCAGATCGGGCGGCAACACTTTCGTCTGCCGTTTCTACGGCAGCCAGTCGCCTGGGCCCAACTCGCATTTTTATACAGCCGATCCCGGCGAGTGCGACTTCCTTAAGCAGTTGCAGGCTGGCACGCCGACCACGCAGAAACGCTGGAATTTCGAAAGTCTGGATTTCGCCTCGACCCCAGCGACCAACGGCGCCTGCCCTGGCGGGACGGTGCCGGTTTACCGCGCCTATAACAACGGATTTGCCAGAGGCGTCGATAGCAACCACCGCATCACCAGCAATCCGACTGCCATACAGGAGGTCATAACTCGCGGCTGGAGCAATGAGGGCGTAGTCATGTGTGCGCCAAATTGATAAGGGTCTGCATGGTCGATTCACTTGTATTCAGATAGAGCGCAAACACCAGCTGAATATCCCTGTTACCCCTGTCCAGGCCTTGGGGGCTTCTAAACTAAATTGCCTTAAGGCGGTTCCCGCGAATTTATAGGTTTTAGCTATCGCATCAATCGTAACAATCAATTAGATTTATAAATCTGTCTGCATTACGATTTGTCTCGTAGCAAAATTTCCAAACCCGCAAAAGGAGAATTCGCAATGAATGCAACCATGATCAACACTGAAGTCCAGCCTTTCAAGGCCACCGCGTTTCATAACGGCAAGTTTGTCGATGTCACTGAAGCCACGCTCAAGGGCAAGTGGTCGGTGGCGTTCTTCTACCCCGCCGATTTCACTTTCGTCTGCCCGACCGAGCTGGGTGATCTGGCCGACAACTACGCCGAGTTTCAGAAGATGGGTGTAGAGATTTTCGCGGTTTCGACCGATACCCACTTCACCCACAAGGCCTGGCACGACACTTCTGACACCATCGGCAAAATCCAGTACCCGATGATCGGCGACCCAACAGGCAAGATCAGCCGTAACTTCGGTGTGATGATCGAGGAAGCGGGTCTGGCAGAGCGCGGCACCTTCGTGATAGACCCTGCAGGCAAGATCCAGATCATCGAAATCAATGCCGGTGGCGTGGGTCGCGATGCCTCTGAATTGATCCGCAAGATCAAGGCTGCACAGTATGTGGCCACCCACCCAGGTGAAGTTTGCCCGGCCAAGTGGAAAGAAGGCGCGGCCACCCTGGCGCCATCGCTGGATCTGGTCGGCAAGATCTGATCCATACCTCGTCCCCGGACAAGTTTCGGAACAGTTGCTAAAAACCCTGGTTGAACCACGGGGTACACGGGGGGCACGGGGGAAGGCGAAGGCTTAGAAGTGTTTTTTGGGCAATCCCCATTGGGTGATAAGCCGTACTTTCATAGCCCATTGAATTTCCCCGTGCCCCCCGTGTACTCCGTGGTTAACCTGCTTTTTAAGAATCACTGAAACGAAGGAAAACACCATGCTTGACCAGGCTATCCAGACCCAACTCGCCGCCTACCTCGGAAAATTGCAGCAGCCGATCGAACTGGTGGCTTCGCTGGATGCGAGCGAGGCTGCTGGCCAGATGCGCGCCCTGCTCTCCGATATCGCCGCGCTTTCGCCCCTGGTCAGCGTGCGTGAAGATGGCAGCGACGCTCGCAAGCCCTCCTTCACGGTTGGCCGCGCAGGGGATGCTGCGCGCATTCGTTTTGCCGGTATCCCCATGGGGCACGAATTCACCTCGCTGGTGCTGGCGCTGCTGCAAAGTGGCGGCCACCCGCCCAAAGTCGAAGCCGAGCTGATCGAGCAGATCAAGGCTATTCCGGGAATTTTCCGCTTCGAGACCTACATTTCACTGTCCTGCCACAATTGCCCGGATGTCGTGCAGGCGCTCAATCTCATGGCCGTGCTCAACCCCGGCGTTGAAAGCGTGATGATAGACGGCGCCCTGTTCCAGGATGAAGTCAGTGCACGCCAGATCATGGCTGTGCCGACTGTCTTGCTCAATGGCGAGCCTTTTGGACAGGGACGCATGACGATCGAAGAGATCGTCGCCAAGCTGGATACCGGTTCGTCCACACGCGATGCCGAGAAGCTGAATGCCATGGAACCCTTTGATATGCTGGTGGTGGGTGGTGGGCCAGCGGGAGCAGCAGCGGCGATCTACGCCGCACGCAAGGGCATCCGCACGGGTGTAGTGGCAGAGCGCTTTGGCGGCCAAGTGCTGGATACGTTGGCGATCGAGAATTTCATCTCGGTGCAGCATACCGAAGGCCCAAAACTGGCCATGGCGCTGGAGCAGCACGTGCGTGAATACGACGTGGATATTCTGAATCTGCAACGCGCCGAAGCGCTGATTCCGGGTGCAGAGCACCATCAGGTGCGCCTCGCCAATGGAGCGGTGCTCAAGGCGAAGAGTGTGATCCTGGCCACCGGCGCGCGCTGGCGCGAAATGAACGTGCCGGGCGAAAAGGAATACCGTGGCAAGGGCGTGGCTTACTGCCCGCATTGCGATGGCCCCCTGTTCCGGGGCAAGCGCGTGGCGGTCATTGGTGGCGGCAATTCCGGTGTCGAAGCGGCCATTGATCTGGCGAATATCGTTTCCCACGTCACCCTACTTGAGTTCAGCGACACCTTGCGCGCTGATGCCGTTTTGCAGAACAAGCTCAACAGCCTGCCCAACGTGAGCATCATCCGCAACGCCATGACCACCGAAGTCACCGGCGATGGTAACAAGGTCGATGGCCTGGTCTATACTGACCGCAGTAGCGGTACGACTGACCGCAGTAGCAGCGCAATCCAGCGCATTGAACTGGAAGGCATTTTTGTACAGATCGGTCTATTGCCCAACACTGACTGGCTGAAAGGAACGCTGGCGTTGAGCCGCTTTGGTGAAATCGAGATTGATGCCCGCTGCCAGACCTCCGTGCCCGGTATTTTCGCCGCCGGTGACGTGACCACCGTGCCATACAAGCAGATCGTGATCGCCATGGGCGAGGGCGCCAAGGCCAGCCTCTCTGCCTTCGACCATTTGATTCGTAGCTCGGCGCCAAAATAAGCGGTGCGAGTAGTGTTCAACCGAGATTATCCATTAGGTGAAATCGTGCGGCGCAAAAGCCCGTTCGTGGTGAGCTTGTCGAACCATGAACAACCCTTCGACAGGCTCAGGGCGAACGGATTTGGGGCTAATGGACAATCTGGGTTCAAGCTGTCCAACTTTGATGAAGGAGCAGGATCATGAGCGACAAGAAACTTACCACCAACGCCGGTTGCCCGGTTGTCGATAATCAGAATGCCATGACAGCGGGGCCGCGTGGCCCGATGCTGTTGCAGGATGTCTGGTTTCTGGAAAAGCTGGCCCACTTCGACCGTGAAGTGATTCCCGAGCGGCGCATGCACGCCAAGGGGAGCGGTGCTTTCGGCACTTTTACCGTGACGCATGACATCACTCGGTATACGCGCGCCAAAATCTTTTCCCAGGTCGGCAAGAAGACCGATCTTTTCGTGCGTTTTTCCACTGTGGCCGGAGAACGTGGCGCGGCGGATGCCGAACGCGATATTCGCGGCTTTGCCGTCAAGTTCTATACCGAGGAAGGCAATTGGGATCTGGTCGGCAACAACACGCCGGTATTCTTTCTGCGTGATCCGCTCAAGTTTCCCGACCTCAATCACGCCGTCAAGCGCGACCCCCGCACCAACCTGCGCAGCGCGCAAAACAACTGGGATTTCTGGACGCTGCTGCCCGAGGCGTTGCACCAGATTACCGTGGTGATGTCAGAACGAGGCATCCCCGCCACTTACCGCCATATGCACGGTTTCGGCAGTCATACCTTCAGCTTCATCAACGCAAAGAATGAGCGTTACTGGGTCAAGTTCCACATGAAGTCGATGCAGGGCATCAAGAACCTCAGCGATGCAGAAGCCGAGGCCATCGTCGGCAAGGATAGGGAAAGCCACCAGCGTGACCTGTACAACGCCATCGAGCGCGGCGATTTTCCGAAATGGCAGTTCGCCATCCAGATCATGCCGGAAGCGGAAGCATCGAAAGTGCCCTACCACCCCTTCGACCTCACCAAGGTCTGGCCGCACAAGGATTACCCGCTGATCGAAGTCGGCGTGTTGGAACTCAACCGCAATCCGGCCAATTATCACGCAGACGTCGAACAGGCTGCATTCAATCCAGCTAATGTCGTGCCCGGCATCAGCTTTTCGCCAGACAAGATGCTGCAGGGACGCCTGTTTTCCTATGGGGACGCGCAGCGTTACCGCCTGGGCGTCAATAACCACCAGATTCCGGTCAATGCCGCGCGTTGTCCTTTCCATAGCTCGCACCGCGACGGCGCGATGCGGGTGGATGGCAATCATGGCAGCACCCTGGGATATGAGCCGAACAGCAGTGGAGAGTGGCAGGAGCAGCCGGAATTTCGCGAGCCGCCGCTGTCTCTGGAGGGGGCGGCAGATCACTGGAACCACCGCGAGGATACGGATTATTACTCCCAGCCCGGCGCCCTGTTCCGTCTGATGACGCCCGCGCAGCAGCAGGTGTTGTTCGAGAATACCGGTCGCGCCATGGGCGATGCATCGGAAGAGGTCAAGCGTCGCCATATTGGCAACTGCAGCAAGGCTGATCCAGCCTATGGCGCAGGGGTTGAAAAAGCGCTGGGTATTAACTGAATTAGTTTTTTTATAAGTTATTTTATTATTCTGCATAACATAGTATTATTCAGGATCAATAGTTGGAGGAAGAATGATCCGATGCCACCTCTCCCGAATCATGGGGGAACACAAGATGAAAATTTCTGACGTAGCCCGACAGACGGGGCTTAACAGGAGCACCATCACGGCGCTGTATCAGGAAAATGCTGCGCGAGTCGAGATTGAAGCGATAGATAAGCTCTGCCAGTTATTCAATTGCAAGGTAGGTGATCTGTTCGAGCACGTCACGCCAGAGTGATTTTCACACCAAGCACTACCCATAGGAAAACGGATGGCGAAGAAGGCCGCAAAAAACACCGACAGCGCTGCAAACCTCGGCTTCGAGGCCAAACTCTGGCTCGCTGCTGACAAGCTCCGGAATAACATGGACGCGGCGGAATACAAGCACGTCGTCCTTGGCCTCATTTTCATCAAATACATCTCCGACGCTTTCGAGGAAATGCGCGTCAGGCTGCTTGAGGGCAAAGGCGACTACGAAGGCGCCGACCCCGAGGACGCTGACGAATACAAAGCCGAAAACGTCTTCTGGGTGCCCAAGGAAGCACGCTGGTCCGAGCTTCAGGCGGCAGCCAAGCAGCCTACCATCGGCAAGGTCGTGGACGATGCCATGGTCGCCCTCGAACGCGACAACTCCCGCCTCAAAGGCGTGCTCCCGAAAGACTACGCCCGCCCTGCGCTCGACAAGCACCGCCTTGGCGAACTCATCGACCTCATCGGCACCATCACGCTTATCGCCACCGCCACAGAGGGCGAGGAGGCCAAATCCCACCGCTCGGTTGATCTGCTTGGCCGGGTTTATGAATATTTCCTCACCCGCTTCGCCAGTGCCGAAGGCAAGAACGGCGGCCAGTTTTACACCCCCAGTTGTATCGTTCGCACCATCGTTGAAATGCTCGCCCCCTACAAAGGCCGCGTTTATGACCCCGCCTGCGGCTCTGGTGGAATGTTCGTCCAGTCGGAAAAATTCGTCGTCGAACACGGCGGTCGCATCGGCGACCTCAGTATCTACGGCCAGGAGAGCAACGCCACCACCCGCCGCCTGGCCATCATGAACCTCGCCATTCGTGGGATTGAAGCCGATTTCGGCCCCGAGCAGGCCGACACCTTCCGACGCGACCTGCACAAAGATCTCAAGGCGCAGTTCGTCATCGCCAACCCGCCCTTCAACGACTCCGACTGGCATCGCGTGGACGACGACGTGCGCTGGCAATATGGCGTGCCGCCCAAGGGCAACGCCAACTTCGCCTGGGTGCAGCACTTCATTCACCACCTCGCAGCCGATGGCTTCGCTGGTTTTGTGCTGGCCAACGGCAGCATGTCCTCCAACCAGTCCGGCGAAGGCGACATCCGCAAAGCCATTATCGAGGCCGACCTCGTGGACTGTATGGTCGCGCTACCTGGCCAGCTCTTCTACAGCACGCAGATTCCGGTTTGCCTGTGGTTCCTCACGAAAAACAAACATGACGGCAAACGCCGTGATCGCCGCAAACAGACGTTGTTCATTGATGCCCGCAAACTCGGCACGCTGATCGACCGTGTCCATCGCGAATTGACCGATACCGATATTGCCAAAATCGTCAGCACCTACCATGCCTGGCGCGGCGACCCATTAACTCCCTCTCCCCTCGCGGGAGAGGGCTGGGGAGAGGGGGCGTTTCAAGACACCCCCGGCTTCTGCAAATCCGCCGACCTCGACCTGATCAAACAACACGGCTACGTCCTCACGCCTGGCCGCTACGTCGGCGCGGAAGAATTCGAAAACGACGGCGAACCCTTCGAGGAAAAAATGACTCGCCTGGTGGCCGAATTGAATGGGCAATTCGCCGAGTCCGCAAAACTGGAGCAGGCGATTCGGAAAAATTTGAAAGGGCTCGGCCATGCCTTCTAGAAAATCCATCATTCCAGATGATTGCCACACTGGCTGGCAAATTATCGAAGCGGTAACTTGTGCAAGGGACGCTTGCACAATTGGATGGTGGGGGCAAAAATGATCAGATTCGAATACGCTTTGTTTGCCAGCATGAATCACATGATGTGGTATCAACCATGAGCCAATCTCCACAAGACACCGCATATACCCAGCTGTATGCCCATATTCGCCAACTGGTTCTGGATGCGCGCCAAGCGGTCAGCCGCGCGGTGGATACCTGCCAAGTCATGGCGAGTTTTGAAATCGGGCGGCATATCGTCGAACACGAACAACAGGGGGCGCAACGCGCGGAATACGGCAAGCAGGTACTCAAGGAATTGGCTCATCAGCTTACCGGCGAATTTGGGCGTGGCTTTTCTCGCAGCAATCTGGAGTACATGCGCAAGTTTTTCTTAATCTACCGCGATCGCCTGCCTGAAAAATCCCAGATGCCGTCTGGGAAATCCCAACCCGCACCACCGCACAAATCCCAGATGCTATCTGGCATATTGCCCGAGGCCGTGCCAATTGTGCAACGGCCCGTTGCACAAATGCCCTTCCGCCTCGGTTGGTCGCAATATGTCTTCCTGATACCCGCCCGACGAGCAAAGCATCGGCACATGCTGAGGATGGGTTATGACCTCTGAAGCGCTGAATTTCGATAGTCTGGTCGCTGCCATTGAGCGGACTCATTCCGCCTTGGCGGAGCAAGCCAGCAAGGCCGTTAATCTCAGCCTGACCCTGCGCAACTGGTTCATCGGCTACTACATCGCCGAATTCGAGTTGCAAGGCGCGGATCGCGCCAGCTATGGCGACAAACTGCTTGCCGAGTTATCCAGAGCACTGCGCGATCAGTCCGTCAGCAATACCGGACGACGCCAGCTTTATGGCTACCTGGCCTTTTATCGCACCTATCCCCAGATAGTGCGGGCACCGTCCGCACTATCTGCCCAAGTCGTATCCCCCATACTGCTGGAAGAAAAAGTGCGGACACTGTCCGCACAATTCCCGGATGTCCCAACAATGGACGCGGAAAAGCTGATTAACCGCCTTTCCTACAGCCATTTCGAACAACTGGTGGAACTCGACGATCCTCTCCAGCGCCGCTTCTACGAAGCCGAAGCCCTGCGCGGCAACTGGTCGGTGCGCGAGCTCAAGCGCCAGATCGCCACCCAGTATTTTCAGCGCAGCGGCCTCTCCACCGACAAGGAAGCGCTGGCCCGTCTCGCCCATGCCCAAGCCGAACCGCAACAAAGCCGACAGGTGATCCGCGATCCCTACGTCTTCGAATTCCTCGGCCTCAAGCCGCAGGAAGTGATGAGCGAAGGCCATCTCGAAGACGCGCTGCTCGACAAGCTGCAAGCCTTCCTGCTCGAACTCGGCCACGGCTTCTGCTTCGAGGCGCGGCAAAAACGCCTGCTCATCGGTGGCGAACACTTTTTCGTCGATCTGGTTTTCTACCACCGCATCCTCAAATGCCACGTGCTGATCGAACTCAAGAACGACGCCTTCAAACACCAACACCTGGGCCAGCTCAACAGCTACGTCGGCTATTACCAGCAGCACGAAATGAGCGCGGACGACCAGCCGCCCATCGGCATCCTGCTCTGCACCCGCAAGAACCACGAACTGGTCGAGTACGCGCTGGCGGGCATGAGCAATACCTTGTTCGTTTCACGCTATCAGGTGCAACTGCCGGGCAAGGAAGAGATGGCGGCCTTCCTGCACCAGGCGGTGGATGAGTTGGGGGGCGGGGATGCGTAAAAGCCCAAAAACCGTAGGTCGGATTAGCGTCAGCGTAACCCGACAAACCGCGCCCGAATCCACCGCCGATGTCGGGTTACGCTGCGCTAACCCGACCTACGTACTGGAAGCGGCGATCAAAGCAAACCTGAGGGGGCTGGGTTATGGCGGGTGATTGGGAAGACTTGACCCTCGGTGACTTAGGTCGAGTCGTGACAGGCAAGACACCGCTGACTGCGGTCGAAGGAAACTTCGGCGGGCAGATTCCGTTCGTCACTCCGTCGGACATGGACGGTAGAAAAGCAATCAGCACTACCGCCCGGAATCTCACCGAGGCCGGCGCAGCGTCCATCAAAGGGGCGAAAATTCCCGCAGGCTCCGTGATGGTGTCATGCATCGGCTCCGACATGGGGAAAGCCGTCATCGCTGGCCGCGATTGCGTCACCAACCAGCAAATCAATTCAATTGTCGTGGATGACCGCTTCAGTAACGAGTTCGTCTATTACAACCTCAGCACTCGTAAGGACGAGATTCGTCACCAAGCGGCGGGCGGCTCAGCGCAGCCTATCCTGAACAAGGGCGATTTCTCGCGCCTTGAAATCACGCTCCCACCCCTCACCGAACAAAAAGCCATCGCGCACATCCTCGGCACGCTGGACGACAAGATCGAGTTGAACCGGCGAATGAACGCGACGCTGGAGGCGATGGCACGGGCTCTGTTCCAGAGCTGGTTCGTGGATTTCGCCCCCGTCCGCGCCAAACTCGATGGGCGAAAACCTGCTGGCCTTGACGCCGCCACCGCCGCGCTCTTTCCCACCCACTTCCAAGAATCACCCCTCGGCCATATCCCGCAGGGATGGACAGCAGGCACAGTCAGAGAAGGTTTCAATCTCACGATGGGCCAATCGCCGCCCGGCGAAACCTACAACGAAGACGGCAACGGCATTCCTTTCTATCAAGGACGAACAGACTTCGGCTTTCGATTTCCGACGCGCCGAATCTATTGCACCGCGCCAACACGCTATGCCAAGTCCGGCGATACGCTCGTCAGCGTCCGTGCTCCCGTTGGCGACATCAACATGGCGGACGAGGAATGCTGCATTGGGCGAGGAGTGGCAGCAGTGCGCCACAAAAGCGGCGCAGTTTCGTTTACCTACCATGCGATGGAGAACCTTTCGCCCGACTTCGCCCTCTTTGAGGGTGAGGGAACGGTATTTGGCTCCATCAACAAACAAAATTTTGAGAACCTTCGTTTCGTGATTCCACCACCAGAAATAGTTGCGGCCTACGAGCACCTAGCAAAGCCACTCGACGAGCAAATTCGAACGCTTGAACACCAGTCTCGCACCCTCGCCACCCTGCGCGACACGCTGCTTCCGCAACTTCTGAGCGGCACTCTGCAAATCAACAATCAAATCGGACTACGCCATGATTAACACCGTATGGGGCAGCACAGATAAGCCCGTTTCGAGCAAGTGGCTCGCTGAACTTCTCAGCGCGGAAGCGAACCTTGAAGGCACCCTCTATATTGGCTATCCAATCATTGGCACGCCCGAAGGCTCCTTTCCGATAGATGCGTTGCTGGTATCGCCGACCAAAGGCCTGGTCTTGTTTAGTGTCGTTGAAGGCAAGACCCTCCCGGATTACGCCGAGGTGCAGGACGAGGGGTTCAATAAGATGCAGGCAAAACTGTTCCAGCATCAGACCTTGATTCGGAAGCGAAAGCTCCTCGTCAATATTCACACTGTCACATTTGCGCCGGCCATCGCACAACTTGATGGCGACGAGGAGCATCTCCTCTGCAATGCCGACAATCTGGTGTCGGCTATCGAAGAATTGGATGCTTTCGACCCGGAGGTCTTCCCATCACTGGTTTCGGTTATTCAGGCAATTTCCACGCTGCGTAGGGGCCGTAAAAAGCGGGAACTCCACAATCAGAATTCGCGAGGCACCAAGATCAAGGCGCTGGAGGATTCGATTGCCAATCTCGATAGTCAGCAGAGCGCGGCCGTGGTGGAAACGTTTGAAGGCGTTCAGCGCATTCGTGGGCTTGCCGGATGTGGTAAGACTATCGTTCTGGCGTTGAAGGTTGCCTACTTGCACGCACGCCATCGTGACTGGTTCATCGCGGTGACATTCAACACCCGGTCACTGAAGAAGCAGTTCGAGAACCTCATCACTACGTTCGTGCTGGAACAGGCAAACGAAGAACCTGACTGGGACAAAATCAGAATCCTGAATGCTTGGGGTGCTCCTGGTGGAACAGACCGCACAGGCATCTACTACGAGTTCTGCCGTGACCATGGTGTCGAGTATTTGGATTTTGGAACGGCAAAGGATCGCTTTGGATCCGACAAGGCATTTGAGGGTGCATGTGACATCGCCCTTCAAGGCGCCAAACAATTCGTGCCGAAATACGATGCGGTCCTGGTTGATGAGGCGCAGGATTTCTCGCCCAATTTCTTGTTGCTCTGTTACGAATACCTCAAGGAGCCAAAGCGCCTAGTCTACGCATATGACGAGTTGCAGAACCTCGGGAACAGATCGCTCCCACCCGTCGAAGAAATCTTTGGTAAGAACACGGATGGAACGGCCCGTGTCATTATTCACTCCCCTGAGGCAGGAAAACCCAAGCAAGACATCATTCTCGACACTTGCTATCGCAACTCCAGACCTGTTTTGTCCACAGCCCATGCACTTGGATTTGGGATTTATCGCGACAAGGGCCTTGTTCAAATCTTTGAGAACAAGAACCTCTGGTTCGATATCGGTTATCAAGAGAACGATGGAGAAATCGAGGACGGCGAACTTGTCACTCTCAATCGCACACCAAAATCCAGCCCGGAATTCCTGGAGAAACATTCGCAGGTGGAAGACTTGATTCAGTTTGAGGTCTTCGCGACGCTCGAAGCACAAACCGCATGGCTTGTTGCAGAAATTAAGCGAAATCTGACTGAAGATGAGCTGATTCCAGACGATATCGTTGTCATAAATCCCGACCCGCTAACAACGAAGGATGCAGTCGGAGTTGCTCGGCAGACCCTGATGCAGATGGGAATCAACTCGAATCTTGCGGGTGTAACGACAATCGCCGACGTCTTCACCGAGCCGGGAACGGTGACCTTTACTGGTATTTTCCGCGCTAAGGGTAATGAGGCAGCCATGGTCTATATAATCAATGCACAAGACTGTTTTGGGGCTCTATTGCCACGGGATGCTGCCCGCGCCAGAAATCGCCTTTTTACGGCAATCACTCGCTCCAAAGCATGGGTTCGGGTTCTCGGAGTAGGGAGGTCTATGTCTGCCCTGAAGGGAGAATTTGAGAAGGCGAAGGCAGAGAATTTCGCGCTACACTTCCGCTACCCGACCGAAGAGGAGCGGAAGACAATGACGACCGTAAACCGTGACATGTCGAAAGCGGAGCAAGATCGAAGTGCTAAGCGGAGAAACAACTTCGCCGACATTATTGCGTCGCTCGAGTCGGGTGAGAGTTTCATCGAGGACTATCCTGATAGTCTCGTAGAGAAGCTCCAGGCTCTACTCGCCAAGAAAACAAAGCGTAGGCGGAAATGACACCCCAGCAAACGCTCAGGCAGGTAAATGAACTCACGGAAGCGCTCGTAGGACTGAGTCTTTCGAACGAGCAGAATTTCCCAGCTACTCACGGCAACACCAATACGGCGTTCGAAATTACGGTGAGCACCGCCGCAGGCATGAGCGTTGCATTAAAGAATGTGGCTTACCGTGACATCTATGGGGAACTGGAGAAGGCGCGGTGTTTCAATATTAAGATGCTGGATGGCGCATTGATTTCACTCCGCTACCGGTTTAGGGCTGGAGTCATCTGCGAACATTCCCTTTCATACTTCCCATCCCCAGACCTTGAGCATTTTCAGAACGAGCCAGAGATTTATCTCGAGGATGAGATTTACGCCGATGTCATCGCTAGAAATATTGTTCCTTTCCCGGTTCGTTTCGACTTTAGCGACGACACGGCAAAGTTCGTAGATGTTCATCATCCATACTCCCACTTAACGCTTGGTCAGTATGAGAATTGCCGTATACCGGTCGGTTCTCCCCTTGGGCCACTCGCGTTCGGAGGTTTTATTTTAAGGAACTTCTATAACACCGCTTTCCGCAAATACTCCGAAAAAATTCCGGCGAGCAAGCTGGCCTTCGCCAACACAATTACAGCAAACGAACGGATGATTCCACATGTTTTGTGCGGCGTTTGAATGAACGATGAGCCTCACGAATCTATCGTCGAAGGCGCTAGTCTGAGTTGGCTCGGGGAACTGGGCTATGCCATCGGCCACGGGCCGCACTTGGACATTCCTTCCCTCGCCACCCTGCGCGACACGTTGCTGCCTCGCCTGATGTCCGACAAGCTGCGCATTCTCGATGAAGAAAACAAAATTTTGGAGCTTACTCATGGGTGATTTAATCAATGTTTATTGTGATGAATCCTGCCATCTTGAGCATGACCATATTCCCGTTATGCTGCTTGGCGCGGTATGGGCTTCCAAGACACAGGTGAAACGATTGGCCATTGGGCTGCGCGATATTAAAGCGCGGCATCATGCCGAGGGTGAATTGAAGTGGAGCAAGGTTTCCAGGTCTCGACAGCACTTCTTTTTAGAAGTTGTGGAGTGGTTTTTTGCCGAAGAACCATTGCATTTTCGTTCTCTGATTGTTCCAAATAAGTCGGTGTTGGATCACGACCGCTTTAATAATGGCTCGCATGACACCTTCTATTACAAGATGTATTTTTCGCTGTTGAACAAAATTCTCAGCCCGGATTGTTGCTATGACATTTATTTGGACATCAAGGATACGCGCAGCAATCTCAAGGTTAAGAAGTTGCATGATGTTCTGTGCAATGACCAGTATGACTTTACGCATAGCATGATCCGCCATGTGCAGCAGATTCGTTCGCATGAATCGGAGTTGCTACAACTGGGCGATTTCTTGCTGGGGGCTTTAGCCTATAAACATAGGGGGCTGGACAAGAGCGGAGCGAAGCTCGCTGTAATTAAAGCCATTGAAAGGCATCGCCCTAATTTGCTTTACTCGACTCCACGTGATGAGTCGAAATTCAATATATTCGTATGGCAGCCCCGGAGCATCTCTTGAGTGCCCACCCATTTTCTTTTCTGCCTGAGATAATCCGGTTCACCGGTGATTGGGATACATTTGTCGCACTCGCTTATCGTGTGTTTAAGGAGGGCTTTCTGGATTCGTCGCCACGCTTTCACGGCCAGTATGTGAGCGTCAATCGAAGCAAGAAGGATGGGAGCTCTATGGAAGAAGGCTTCTGGCATCTCATTACCCGCGATGACAAGAAATTCAAAGAGCGCCTGCCCGATTTTCCACGCGCTGAGCGCATTACATGGGCAAGGCCGCTCATCGAAAATTATTCGACGACCGGTATGGATTGTTGGCGGTATCTTGAGGGCAACGGGCGGGTGCGATACTACCTCTACGCCAAGGCGGTGGACTATCTGGTGATTTTAGAAGAAAGCCCGAAGAGCTTTTTCTTGGTCACCGGATTTTATGTGGATAGCGACTGGAAGCGAAGAGAGTTGGAAAGCAAAAAACGCAAGTGCATTCCCTGAAATGACAGAACCCGCCTTGCATAACAAAGCGGGTTCCGAGTTCCTTCTACCGCGATTGGTAGATGAGCGAAGCGAAGTATATGGCCAGGTGAATCCACCGTAAAGGATTTTATTAAACTCAAACCGGTACAATCTACTGCGTTCCGCATAACATATTATTTTTAAGGTGTTTTTCTCTTTAAACGTAAAACGCCATGAGCCTGAGCTTATTTAGACGCAAACCGACTGAATCTTTGACATGCTACCCAACCCACTAATTTCCCTAAATTTTTTCATTTAGACGCAAATCGCCAATGCCCACACTCAACGAATCCATCGTAGAAGACGCCGCCCTGACCTGGTTCGGGGAATTGGGCTATACCATCGGCCACGGGCCGCATATGGCACCCGGCGAACCTGCGGCGGAGCGGGATTCGTTTAGCGATGTGGTGCTGATGGGACGGTTGCGCGAGGCCATCTGGCGGTTAAATCCGACTATCCCGGAAGAAGCACGCGAAGATGCACTACGTAAGGTGCTGCGTGTCGGAACGCCTTCACCCACGCAGACCAACCGGAACTTTCACGCCATGCTGCGCGATGGGGTGCCGGTGGAATACCAGCGCGCAGATGGCAGCATCGCGGGCGATCATGCGCGGCTGATAGATTTCGATAACGCCAAAGCCAACGACTGGCTGGCGGTAAACCAGTTCACGGTGATCGAAGGTCAAAATAATCGTCGGCCTGATATCGTAGTTTTCGTCAACGGCCTGCCGCTAGCAGTGATCGAACTGAAGAACGCAGCGGATGAAGATGCGACGATCTGGTCGGCGTTCAACCAACTGCAAACCTACAAGCAGCAAATCGGCAGCTTGTTTCACTATAACGAAGTGCTGGTAGTATCCGACGGCACGAGTGCGCGTATCGGCTCGCTCACAGCCAACCAGGAATGGTTCAAGGTGTGGCGCACGATAGTTGGTGAGGGCGATGCACCGAAGGCGGCGCTTGAGCTGGACGTGCTGGTGCGAGGCGTATTCGAGCCGCGCCGTTTCCTCGATCTGCTTCAGCATTTCATCGTCTTCGAAGAGGACACGGACAGTGACCGCCTGCACAAGATCATCGCGGGCTATCACCAGTTCCACGCCGTGAACGCTGCCGTGGAGGAAACGGTGCGCGCAAGCGGCATGGCAGACGATCAACACCTGCACCAAGAACTCGGCGCCTACTGGGCGGGCAGAATGCACGGCGGCAAACCGGGCGACCGCCGCGCTGGAGTGGTGTGGCATACACAGGGTTCTGGCAAAAGCTTCTCCATGCTGTTTTACGCTGCGCGCGTCGTGCGGCATCCGGTGATGCAGAACCCTACATTAGTCGTGCTCACCGACCGCAACGATCTGGACGACCAGCTTTTCGGCCAGTTTCAGCGCTGCCATGAACTGCTGCGCCAGATGCCGGTGCAGGCAGAGAGCCGCGAGCAGTTGCGCGAGCTGCTGCAAGTGGCCAGCGGCGGCGTGGTCTTCACCACGATCCAGAAATTCATGCCGGACAAGGGCGAGAAGATGCCCGAGCTGTCGCCACGACGGAACATCGTGGTGATTGCCGACGAGGCCCACCGCAGCCAATACGACCTGATCGACGGCTTGGCGCGCAACCTCCGTGATGCGCTGCCGAATGCGTCCTTCATCGGCTTTACCGGCACACCCATCGAAAAGAATGACGCTAATACGCGAGCGATCTTTGGCGATTACATCAGCATCTATGACATCCAGCGCGCCGTGGCAGACAAGGCGACGGTGCCGATCTACTACGAGAGCCGCATCGCCAAGCTGTCGCTGAACCAGGCCGCGCTGCCGAAGATTGACGAGGAATTCGACGAGATCACCGAGGGCGAGGAGGAAGACAAGAAGCAGAAGCTCAAAACCAAATGGGCCGCACTGGAGGCGCTGGTTGGCGACCCCAAACGTGTCGCGATCATTGCCGAGGATCTCGTGCAGCACTACGAGCGCCGCCTTGAAGCCATGGATGGCAAGGCGATGGTGGTGTGCATGAGCCGTCGCATCTGCGTAGACCTCTATAAAGCCATCATCAAGCTTCGCCCCGACTGGGCCAGCGCCAAGGATGACGATATCGAGGCTGAAAAAAAGCAGGCGTGCGTGGTGAAAATCGTGATGACCGGCAGTGCCGACGATGGCCCTGACTGGCAACCACACATCCGCAACAAGCCGCGCCGCCGTGAACTGGCGACCCGATTCAAGGACAGTAAAGACCCGTTCCGCATCGTGATCGTGCGCGATATGTGGCTGACGGGCTTCGACGCACCCTGCCTGCACACGATGTATGCCGACAAGCCGATGCGCGGCCATGGCCTGATGCAGGCGATTGCGCGAGTGAACCGCGTGTTCCGTGACAAGCCCGGCGGCCTGGTGGTGGATTACCTCGGCCTTGCCGATCAATTGAAACATGCCCTTGCCACCTATACCGAGAGCGGCGGCCAAGGCAGTCCGAGCATTGATACCGCCCAGGCCATTGCGGTGATACAGGAGAAGCACGATGTGGCCTGCGCCATCATGCACGGCTTCAACTGGGACAAGTGGACGACCGGCACTTCCGCCGAACGCCTCGGCTTGATTCCCGCCGGACAAGAGCATGTGTTGCAGCAGGAAGACGGGAAGCAACGCTTTGTGCAAGTAGTGACCGACCTTTCCCGCACTTTTGCCCTCTGCGCCGCGACGGATGAAGCCATTGAGCTACGTGATGACATCGCCTTCTTCCAGGCCATCAAGGCGCAGCTCGCAAAAACCTCCGGCACGCAACGTCCGCCGGAAGAAATCGACGCTGCAATACGTCAGCTCGTGTCTACGGCCATCATGGCCAACGAAGGCATCATCGACGTCTTTACCGCCGCAGGTTTGAAGAAACCAGATATCTCGATTCTCTCGGAGCAGTTCCTCGCCGAAGTGCGCGGCCTGAAGCACAAGAACGTTGCCGCCGAACTGCTGGCCAAGCTGCTTAAGGACGAGATCAAGCTGCGTTCAGTGAGGAACCTTGTCCAAAGTCGCCAGTTCAGCGAGATGCTCAAGAGCACGCTCAACGCCTACCACAACCGCGCTATCGCCACGCAGGAAGTGATCGAGGAGCTCATTAATCTGGCCAAGGAAATGGATGCCGCTACCAAGCGCGGCCAGGATCTCGGCCTGAACGACGATGAGATCGCCTTCTACGACGCCCTTGCTGCCAACGAGAGTGCAGTGCAAGCCATGGGGAATGACGAGCTAAAAGTCATCGCTGCCGAACTCGTGACCCAAGTCCGCAAGAGCGTGACCATCGACTGGTCCGTCCGCGAAAGTGCCAGAGCCAGAATCAAGGTGATGGTGAAGCGCATCCTCAAAAAACATGGCTTCCCGCCGGATTTGCAGGAAGAAGCGACGAAAACTGTGCTGGCGCAGGCTGAGTTGTTGTCGGCGATGTGGGCGACGGCGTGAGCGCCGGCCAAGTGAAGTTTGAAGTGTGGGTCGGCCTTCAGGCCGTCATGTCGGCCTGAAGGCCGACCCACAGTTAAGACAATAGCGTTCAGGATCAATAGCATATCGTCGCCATGGGCGATGGCGCCAAGGCCAGTCTCTCAGCTTTCGATCATTTGATTCGTAGTCCGGCGTCCAAGTAAGGAGCGCCAAATTTGCAGTCCAACCTGATTAAGGAGTAAACGATCATGGCAACTAAAAAATCCAAAGCCGCAAGCATCGACATCGGCATCAGCGGCGCTGACCGCGAAAAAATCGTAAAAGGTCTATCCGCGCTGCTCGCCGACAGCTACACCCTGTATCTGATGACCCACAACTTCCACTGGAATGTGACCGGGCCGCAGTTCAACAGCTTGCATCTGATGTTCATGGGGCAATACACCGAGCAGTGGAATGCGCTCGACATCATCGCCGAGCGCATCCGTGCCTTGGGCCACCCCGCGCCGGGCACTTACCAGGAGTTCGTCAAGCTGGCTTCCATTCAGGAGGTGGAGGGCGTGCCCAAGGCCAACGACATGATCCGTCACCTGGTGGCGGCTCAGGAAGCGACTGCTCGAACTGCCCGCAAACTGTTTCCGGTGGTCAATGCTGCCGACGACCAGCCGACAGCGGATTTGCTGACGCAACGTCTGGAAATCCACGAGAAAACAGCCTGGATGCTGCGCAGTCTGCTGGAAGACTAAATTTTGTCTATTTCAGGCACTCCGGGAGGCTTCCCGGGGCCCTGATTGTTTTTCCCGCGTAGTTATCTCAGCCCATAAAGAATCAGCTTCCGATAGAGCGTCCGCTCGCTGATCCCCAGAATTTCAGCCACCTTGCGGCGGTGTCCCCCATGGATTTCCAGCAGTCGGGTGATATGCGCAACTTCAAGTTCGGCAATCGATGTATCTGAAGTTTCGGATTTTGCCGATTTTCTGCCAGCCTTCTGCACAGGCGGCAGACTGGTGGCGTTGTCGAATCGGATATGCTCCGCATGAATCATGCCGTCGTTGCTGAGCACAAGTGCTTTTTGCAGGATATTGCGCAATTCGCGAATGTTTCCGGGAAAGTCATAATCCATCAGTTTGACGATGGCATCCTTCCCTAGGTCAAAGCGACCGTCGCCGCTCAGGCGGTGGAGCAGAGCGTTGGACATGGCCGGTATGTCCTGTCTGCGTTCCTTGAGGGTGGGCAGGGTGATGTCGATTCCTGCGATCCGGTAATACAGGTCGAGCCGGAATTGCCCCTTGTCCACCATTTCCAGCAGATCTCTATTAGTGGCGCTGACGATGCGCGCATCGCAACGCAGGGTTTCAGTGCCACCTACCCGGCGATATTCCCCGCTCTCCAGTACTCGTAACAGCTTGGCCTGCATGGACAGAGGAACTTCGCCAATTTCGTCGAGAAAAAGCGTTCCGCCGTCAGCCAGTTCGAAGAGGCCGAGTTTTCTGCCGACACAGCCAGTAAATGCGCCCTTTTCGTGGCCGAACATTTCGCTTTCAAATACCGATTCGGCAATGGAGGCGCAGTCAACGGCGACGAAAGCTTTTCCCGTGCGACTGGAGCGGCGATGCACATATTGTGCAGCCAGTTCCTTGCCCACTCCGCTCGGGCCGTACAGCAGGATGGATGCTTCGGATTCGGCAACCCGCGTGAGATTATCGACGCAGTTAAGAAAGGCGCTGGATTTTCCGATCATGCGCATTTCGTCGCAGTCCATAGCGGTTGATGGCGCAAAGGGATAAATGGCCTCGCCAAGATAAAGCTCGCCATTAAGCCCTTGTACGGGGTGCCCCTGGATGCGCACATGCTCCGGCCTATTGTGGTGGTCGTAATGGGTGTGCATGACCTGTTGCGCCCGCGCTTCCTCAAAGACCTGCTGGTGGGGGCAGGTCTCGCCATTCAGATGGCACGGTGCCGAGGAATGGTGGGATATTTCGTGGCAGGCCCGCCCCACCACTTGTTCTTCGGTGGTTCCATAACGCATGCAGTAGGCATGGTTGGCGGCGACGATGCGGTAGTCCTTGTCGATCAGAACAAATGGATTCTCCTGGGTGTCGATCAGGGACTGTATTTGAACAGGAACTTGGCTCATACTTTGTCTCATGACAATATGTCATGACAAGTATGGTGTGCTTTGGGTGAGTTTGCAATGTGTGAAATCAAAAAAATGTTGTTTTCATTCGGGTTATTGCATTTTGTTAATAATATGACTTTGGTTGTTAGCAATAATTACCTAATTAAATCAATAAGATGTGGTGCGTGGCAGGCGTGTCATGACAAACTGACATGCGGCGGCTGCACGCTTTTAATATTATCTATATATATCAGTTATATAGCAATTGGCACGCCTATTGCTAAGGCTACATGATATCAAAAAAATTTGGAGATTACGAAAATGGCTCACATCGTTATCCTGGGATCGGGAATTGGCGGAATGCCCATGGCGTACGAAATGCGCGAGAAATTACGCTCGGAAGATCGTGTGACCGTAGTCTCGAATACAGACAGCTTTCATTTTGTTCCGTCAAATCCCTGGGTAGCCGTGAACTGGCGCACCAGGGAAGACATTCAGTTTCCAATCGAGCCCTACTTCAAAAAGAAGGATATCGCGTTCATTCCGACTGCCGCCAAGCGAGTACACCCAGAGAATAATCAACTGGAACTGGTCGATGGCAGAAAGATCAATTATGACTTCCTGATCATTGCAACGGGTCCGAAGCTGGCCTTTGAAGAGGTGGAGGGTTTGGGGCCGGATGGTCATACCCAATCGGTCTGCCATGTAGATCATGCTGTAAAGGCAGGTGAAGCCTGGAGCAAGTTCATCAAGGATCCAGGCTCGGTCGTGGTGGGTGCTGTTCAGGGCGCATCCTGCTATGGTCCGGCGTATGAATTCGCTTTCATCATGGATACGGACTTGCGTCGCCGCAAAATTCGCGACCGGGTGCCCATGACCTTTGTGACTGCCGAGCCTTATATCGGCCATCTCGGACTGGGCGGCGTAGGCGATTCCAAGGGTTTACTCGAGTCATCCATGCGTGACCGTAACATCAAGTGGATCACCAATGCCAAGATTGTGCGCATGGAAGCCGGTAAAGCCATCGTGGCCGAGCATGATGACATGGGAAACTTCAAGAAAGAACATGAATTACCGTTCAAATACAGCATGATGCTGCCAGCCTTCAAAGGTGTGGATGCAGTGTTCGGTATCGAGGGTCTGACGAATCCACGTGGCTTCATTCTGATCGACGCCTACCAGCGCAATCCAAAATTCAACAATATCTATGCGGTAGGTGTGTGTGTGGCCATTCCGCCTGTTGAGGTCACGCCTGTTCCTACCGGCGCACCTAAAACCGGTTACATGATCGAAACCATGGTGACTGCCGCCGCTCACAATATTCGTAATGTGCTGGATGGTAAGGAACCGGACGAGAAGGCGACATGGAATGCAATCTGCTTGGCTGATATGGGTGATACCGGCGCAGCATTTGTTGCACTACCGCAGATGCCACCACGCAATGTCAATTGGTTCAAGGAAGGGAAGTGGGTGCATCTGGCCAAAATCGCATTCGAGAAGTACTTTATCCGCAAGATGAAAAAGGGTACGACCGAGCCGCTTTATGAGAAGTATGTGTTGGGCGCGCTGGGCATCAAAAAACTCAAAGACTAAATTCTGGAATTTTAATAGGGGGCTAAATGTTAAAACGGTTGATGGTGTTATGGGTAGCTGTGTTGAGTTTTCTGGCTGTAATGACGGTTTCACAGTCGGTGCTCGCCGCTGATGAGCCGACTGGCGACAAGAAAAATGCTCAGCAGGCCGAACAGAAAGCGGGTGCAGACAAGCAGGATAAGAAGGCAGCGGATGACAAGTCCGGTGCTGAAAAAAAAGATGGAGCCAAAGGCTCCGAACCAGATTGCCAGTAAGTTTTGACTTGTTGGTAGTGCAGTACCTATTTTTTATATAAAACCAGGAGGATGGAAAATGACACTCAACAAATGGATCGCTTCAAGCGCGCTGCTGGCTACCGTTATGCTGCCAGGGATGTCGTCGGCAACAGAAGTCAAAATTACTGCGGATATGCCGTCTGTGACCGTTATGCACAACGGCCAGCCAGTCGTGATCGAACGTAACCAGAATCAGGAAAATACAATTAATCCAGCATTTGCAAAAACTTCGCGCAAATGTCCGCCATTCTGCATACAGCCTGGTGAATTGGCAACCGGTGTGCAGACCATCGCAGAACTGGAAATGATCCATTACATTAAAAAAGCGAGCGATGGCGACAAGACCATCCTGGTTATTGATTCACGTACTCCGGACTGGCTCGAAAAAGGTGTGATCCCTGGCTCTGTCAGCATTCCATGGGACAAGCTCAATATCGGTAAATCCGACCCGCTGACGGTAACGGAAATTCTCGAAAAACATCTGGGCGCCAAACAGATGGACGGCTTCTGGAACTTTGATGATGCCAAAACCCTGGTCATGTACTGCAATGGCCCATGGTGCGGCCAGTCGCCTACCAATATCAAGGGCTTGCTGAAAATTGGTTACCCAGCACATAAGCTGAAATGGTATCGCGGCGGCATGCAGGACTGGGAAGTCCTCGGCTTGACCACCGTCAAGCCTGCGAAATAGTTTGTAGTTGATGTGTCCCCGTTAAGGGCGGCCGCAAGGTCGCCTTTTTTTTAACGGATATGTTGTCGTGTTAATCTGGGTATGGATGGAGGAGCGATCAAGATGAATTGGATAGCGATATTACTGGTGAGCATGCTGCCGTTGACTGCCGGAGCAAGTGAGCGTCTGCTGCTTGGTGTCAATACCGGCGTACCTGCACAGGATGAACAACGGGACTTGGCTGATAAATACAAACCGCTGGCGGATTATCTGGCCAGCATGCTGAAACGTCCGGTCAAGCTGGATGTGAGCCAGAATATCAGTGCAGCCGAGAAACGACTGAAGAAGGATGCCTTCGACCTGTTTTTTGGGCCACCCCAAGTGGTTGCGCAGGCGATAAAGTCGGCCAACTATGTGCCGATTGCCCGTTATCCCGGCAAAATCAAGGCGGCTTTCGTGGTAATGGACAGCAGCGGAATCAAGACCATGGCCGAGACGCGAGGCAAGCGTCTGTGCCTGCCGGATAAGGAGTCACTGGCTTCCCACTTGGCACAGGCCAGGTTCAGATCGAGCAAAATCAATCCGGATAATTACTATTCAGAAGTGTTTTACCAGCGTTTCCAGGATTCCACGCTGAATGCGCTCAAGATCGGCCGCGTCGAAGTCGCCGTAGTGACTGCGGGATTCGCCAAAAAGTGGATGAAGGATAATCCAGGTGCACGCATACTGGAAGAAACCGGAGAGGCGCCACAATTCACGCTGGCAGTAAGCGAGGACTTTGGAAAAGCTGAGACAGCGCGAGTGCAAAGTGTTTTGTTGAATGCCGCCAATACCCCTGAGGGCCAGGCGATGCTGGAAAAGCTCGGGCGCAAGGATGGATTTGTCGCCACCGACATGGAAGAATATGGCCCTGTAATCAGTTTGTTTGGCTTGTAGTCCATTCGACCTGGGTTCAATAGAAAGCCAATCCCGGCTAAAACAATTGGATGATCAATTTTACCGGGACGAGTAAAATCTTCCGCACAGTTAAGCTTCATCAAGGGAAATGCAATGCCTTTGTCTGCTGCTACCGACCCGGTTGGCGGTCTGGATCATCCTTTACCTATCCACCCCGACAATGGGAGCGCCAGGCCCTTTGAATACTGGGAAGAGCAAATCAACAAACGTAAACCCGGCAAGAAAAAGCCACCACCCCCTCCAGAAAAGCCGCACGACCCAGACCATCAGATCGACGATTTCGCCTAACTGTCATGGCGAAGCGCCGCCCCGAATTATGAACCAAAAGTAGGCGCTTCTAAGCGACAGCGCTTCGTCATGCCAGTTTCCCTCTCTCCTTACTCTCTCCCATAGGGAGAGAGGGACGCAGGCTCGCTTCGCGAGTTTTACGCTAACTGCCGGGGTATACTCCCCGCCGGGAGAAAAATATGCTCGAAATTCTGATTGCCATACTGATATTTGCCATTCTGCTGGCCGCGCTCTGGGTCGGAATCAAGCTTGGCGGGTTGACCCATTCTCAACATGCCTTACCCGATTACCTTTCCCGTGTTCTGGAAGAAAAACACCGCGCCATGCTGAGCGATCTGCATGAAGGCCTGACCAAACAGGGCGACCGCATCAATCAGGCCTTGAGCCAGAGTTCGGAACGCTTGCGCGACAGCGTGGCGCAGGAGTTGAAGCAGACGCGAGATGCCATGCAATCCCTGCAACTGGCACAGAACGATAATCTGGCCCAAACCCGCGAGGCGATGCTGAAGCAGCTTGCCGAGCTGAGCGCTGCCTTGCAAGGCAAGCAGGACGCCATGCGCGTCGAGGTCATCACCAAAACCATGCAGACGCTGGCGGAGCAGGGCAGGGCCGACCAGGAACTCATCCAGATCACCATGAAGCACAGCACCCAGCAACTGGTGACGACCATCGAAGGCCTGAGCAAGACCGTGGATGGCCGTCTGGAAGAAATTTCCGGCAAAGTGACGGAGCGCTTGGACGAGGGCTTCAAGAAAACCAATGAAACCTTCGCCAACGTAATGGCGCGCCTGGCCACCATCGACGAAGCGCAGAAAAAAATCGACGGCCTCACCACCAATGTCGTCAGCTTGCAGGAACTGCTCGGCGACAAGCGCTCGCGCGGCGCGTTCGGCGAGGTGCAACTGGAGAATCTAATACGCAATATCCTGCCGCCCACCATGTATGCCATGCAGTACACCCTGTCCACTGGTAGTCGCGTGGATTGCGCCCTGTTCCTGCCCGAACCCACCGGCACGGTGGCGGTGGATTCCAAATTTCCGCTCGAAAATTATCACAGGATGTTCACGCCGGGCGTCAGCGAACTCGACCGCGCCGTGGCGCAGAAACAGTTCAAGGCGGACGTCAGGAAGCACGTGGACGACATCGCAGGCAAATACATCATTGCCAACGAAACCTCTGACGGCGCGGTGATGTTCATCCCCGCCGAGGCGGTGTTTGCCGAAATCCATGCCTACCATGGCGACGTCGTGGATTACGCCATGAGCAAACGGGTATGGATCGTCTCACCCACCACCATGATGGCAGTGCTGAATACCGCCAGGGCGGTAATGAAAGACGTGGAAACCCGCAAGCAAGTGCATATCATCAAGGATGCACTCAACAAGCTGGGCAAGGAATTCGAACGCTTCGACACGCGCATGAAAAAACTCGCCGACCACATCCGCCTGGCCCACGACGACGCGCTGGAAGTGCATACCACCAGCAAGAAAATCAGCGACCGCTTCCGCAAGATCGAAGCGGTCGAGCTGGATCATCCTCAGCAGGATGTGCTGGAGGTGCTGGAAGGGGAGTAGGGCTAACTCAGTGAGGGAAAACGCCGTGACTGCCTCAATGATTATGCAGCTTCTCCTGCAGCCACACTTTAATGAGCGATTGATATGGCACATCACGCGAATTGGCGGCGGCCTTGATCGAATCCAGAAGATGCTGTGGCAGGCGCAGTGAAATGGTCTTTGTCGATGGCTTCAGGTTGGGCAGCGCAGCCCGCCGGGCTTTTGCCCAATCGAGGTAGTCAGTGGAGTCGCAACTTTCCCAGAAGGCGCGTTCTTCTGCTTCGTTTTTGAACTTGGGGATTTCTTTAAGCTGTTTGTTCATAAATTGTGCGCTCCTTTCGATGCATGTCTCTAGCCGAGATGACGCGAATTTTTTCGTCGCTATTACGTAGCGTGAAGGTAATGTGCAGCGTTCTTCCCTCGTCTGTTTTGCCCAAGGCGTGAAAGCGGGGTTCATTCCGGCTGTGTTTTGCGTCGGCAAGCAGGAGGAGCGGATCATTGAAAAAAAGTTGTTCCGCTTCGGCCATTGATACGCCATGTTTGTCGTTCTTGCGGATATTTCCACTATCCCAGTCGAAGCCAGTGATTTTCGCCAAATCAATCATATTTGTATGTTATGAAAATATACAGATGAAAGCAAACAAAGCTTTCGTTGTTATGGGTGGAAAGGGTGTGTTCGTACTCTAAATCCGACTCCACACAGGGGGTGCGTGACCAGCCCTAGATGCAAGTTTAGGGATAATTGAACAACGGAACATGGCAGTCAGGCGCTAATGATTTGCTCTGCGGGCGTGAGGGTGTAGCCCATATCCTCCGCTACCCCTGGATGGGTTATTTTTCCCAGATGGAGGTTGAGTCCGTTTCTTAAGCCGCTATTTTCCTGCATCGCCTGGCGGTAACCCTGGTTCGCGATGCTCAGGATATAGGGCAGGGTGGCGTGGGTCAGCGCCTGGGTTGAGGTGCGCGCACAGGCGGCGGGCATGTTGGTGACGCAGTAATGCACGACGCCTTCTTCGATATAGGTGGGTGCGGAGTGGGTGGTCGGGCGGGAGGTTTCGGCGCATCCGCCCTGATCGATGGCGACATCCACCAGCACGGAGCCTGGATGCATTTCACTGACCAGTTTGCGTGACAGGAGTTTGGGCGCGCGTTTGCCGGGAATCAGGACTGAACCGATCACCAGATCGGCGGATCGGGTCAGCCTCTCGATGGCAGCGGGTTCGGAGAATTGCGTTTTGATGCGTCCGCCGAAGTAATTATCCAGTTCCCGCAGGCGTGGCAGGCTGGTGTTCAGGATGGTGACGTCCGCGCCCAAGCCGATGGCCATTTTTGCGGCCTCTGTACCCACCGTGCCTGCGCCGAGGATCAGCACCTTGCCCGGTGAGACGCCCGGCACCCCGCCCAGCAGCACGCCGCGCCCGCCATTGGCCATTTGCAGCGCATTTGCGCCGACCTGTACGGCGATGCGCCCAGCGACTTCAGACATCGGGGTGAGCAGGGGTAGCCTGCCTCGTGAATCGCTGACTGTTTCATAGGCGATGCCGATGATCTTGAGTTCGAGCAGTTGGCGCGTCAGCGTGGGGTCAGCCGCCAGGTGCAGGTAGGAAAATACGATCTGGCCTTCCTGGAGCAGGCTGATTTCGCTGGCCTGAGGTTCCTTGACCTTGATCATGAGCGGGCAGCGCCAGACTTCTTCTGCATCGGCCGTCAGTCTTGCGCCTGCTTCTGCATATTGTGCGTCGCTGAAGCCGATAGCCTCGCCCGCACCGGATTGCACATGAACCTCATGCCCGGCTTCGCTCAAGGCGCGTGCGCCGGATGGCGTCAAACCGACCCGGAATTCGTGATCCTTGATTTCCTTGGGGATGCCAATTTTCATTCTAACTTTCATGGTGAAGTACCGCCCCAAATTATGAACCAAAAGTAGGCGCTTCCAAGCGACAGCACTTCACCATGAAAGTCTCCCCCACCCCAGCCCTCCCCCAATGGGAGAGGGGGTCTGATGGCAACGCTTTGCGTTGTTTCACGGTAACTGTTCAGGTAGGCATTTTTCTTGTAAGGCATTGTTTCAAAAAAACCACCGTTCGCGGTGAGCTTGTCGAACCGCAATTTTCACACCGATAATAGCCTTCGACAAGCTCAGGCCGAACGGGTTTGTCGTTATTTTTCAATGGGTAATGACCACCTGAACAGTTGCGTTTCACGTTAAGTCTCATTGAATTTCCTCGCAGGCCTCGCGGATCAGTTCCGGGCCACGGTAGATGAAGCCACTGTAAAACTGGACCAGGCTGGCACCGGCCAGTATTTTTTCCTTGGCATCCAGCCCGTCCATGATGCCGCCTACCCCGATGATGGGCAGTTTGTTCTGAAGCGCCAGGCTGAGTTGCTTGATGACTGAGGTTGACTTGAGGCGGACGGGTGCGCCGCTCAGGCCGCCTGCTTCATCACTGTTGGGCAGACCTTCGACGCCCTCGCGCGACAGGGTGGTGTTGGTTGCGATGACGCCGTCGAACTGATATTTCAGCAGCAGGTCGGCAATCTGCAGGACTTCTTCGGTGCCCAGGTCGGGGGCGATTTTCAAAGTCACCGGAACGTACTTGCCGTGCGTCTGAGCCAACTGAGCCTGTTCGTTCTTGAGCGCATCCAGCAGGGCATCCAGTTCGCTGGCTTGTTGCAGTTGACGCAGGTTTTTGGTGTTGGGTGAGGAGATGTTGACGGTGGCGTAGCTGGCGTGTGGATACACCTTGCGCAGGCAGATCAGGTAATCATCGGCGGCACGCTCGATCGGGGTGTCGAAATTCTTGCCGATGTTGATGCCCAGCACGCCACGGAAACGCGCCTTGTTGACATTCTCTATCAGCTTGTCCACCCCATCGTTGTTGAACCCCATGCGATTGATGATGGCTCTGGCCGGTGGCAGCCTGAACAGGCGTGGTTTGGGATTGCCGGGTTGCGGGCGGGGCGTGACCGTGCCGATTTCAATGAAACCGAACCCCAGCGCGGCCAGTGCATCGATATAGTCGCCATTCTTGTCCAGTCCGGCGGCCAGGCCGACCGGGTTGGGGAAGGTGATCCCCATGACCGTTCTGGGGCTGGCCGGGGCTGAGTGCGCCAGTAGCCCCAACATGCCGAGGCGATGGGCAATTTTCATGGACTCCATCCCGAGGTGATGGGCGGATTCCGCGTCCATGCGGAAGAATATCGAGCGCAGCAGGGAGTAGGGCAGCATGAGCGAATCTTTATCCTTAAAAAAGCAGTTTAACCACGGGGTACACGGGGATCACGGGGGAATTCAATGGGCTATAAAAGTACGGCCTATCACCCAATGGGTGTCCTCCCCAAAAAAAACCACTTCCAAGCCTTTGTTTTCCCCGTGCCCCCCGTGTACCCCGTGGTTAAACTCAAATTTCCATTTGATGATTCGAGCAGTATGGTGAAGCGTGCGGGGAATGACAAGTTTATGACGATGATAGACATGATCCTCGTCTTGATCTGGTGCATGGTTTAACGATGGCGCACAAAAGTGGTGCGAAAATTGCCTGTAATTTTTTGTATTGTTATGAATATCCTTATAAAACAGTAAGTAAACAATGTGGAACGAAAATTGCATTCGTTGCGCCCGATATTTTTATGGAGAGCTGGGTCTATGAACGAGTTGAAAACAGGGAGTGATGTCCTTTTTATCTTGCTGGGCGCCATCATGGTGCTGGCCATGCACGCCGGGTTTGCCTTTCTGGAACTGGGCACCGTGCGCAAAAAGAATCAGGTCAATGCGCTGGTCAAGATTCTGAGCGACTTTGCCGTCTCGACCATCGCCTATTTCTTTATTGGCTACTCGATCGCTTACGGCATTCAGTTCATGCAGGGAGCAGAAACGCTAATACAGAAGGGCGGTTACGATCTGGTCAAATTCTTTTTCCTGCTGACCTTCGCCGCAGCCATCCCGGCGATTGTTTCCGGCGGCATTGCCGAACGCGCCCGCTTTAATCCTCAGTTGGCTGCCACCTTCCTTCTGGTGGGCTTCGTCTACCCCTTCTTTGAAGGCATTGCCTGGAACCACCACTACGGCATACAGGATGCGCTCAAGTCCCTGTTCGGCGAAGAGTTTCACGATTTTGCCGGATCGGTCGTGGTGCATGCCATGGGCGGCTGGATTGCCTTGCCTGCCGTCATTTTGCTGGGTGCGCGTCGCGGGCGTTACACCAAGGACGGCCTGGTCGCCGCTCATCCGCCTTCAAATATTCCCTTTTTGGCGCTGGGAGCATGGATTCTGACCGTGGGCTGGTTCGGCTTCAATGTCATGTCCGCTCAGGAAATAGGAAAAATCAGCGGACTGGTCGCAGTGAATTCCCTGATGGCGATGGTCGGCGGCACCCTGGCCGCACTGGTGGTCGGTAAAAACGACCCTGGCTTTGTCCATAACGGTCCGCTGGCCGGACTGGTCGCAGTCTGCGCAGGCTCCGATTTGATGCACCCGCTGGGCGCTCTGGCAACAGGGCTGGTTGCTGGCGCCATGTTCGTCTGGATGTTCATGATGACCCAGAACAAGTGGAAAATCGATGATGTGCTGGGGGTCTGGCCTTTGCATGGCCTGTGCGGTGCGTGGGGCGGCATTGCAGCGGGAATTTTTGGTTTGAAGGCGTTGGGCGGGCTTGGCGGTGTCAGCTTTGCCTCGCAACTGGCTGGGACGTTGCTGGGCGTAGTCATTGCCCTGGTCGGCGGCACGCTGGTTTATGGTGTGCTCAGAAAACTGGTCGGCATCCGCCTCGACCCCGAGGATGAGTTCAACGGCGCCGACTTGTCGATACACAAGATTTCGGCAACGCCTGAGGGTGAGTTGTAGCTGACTGTTGGTTCGTCATATAGGTGTGGTGTGCAGGTCGGGTAGAAGACCGGCCTGCAATGTGCCCTATCGCACGATGAATTGACGCTACCAGAGCTCCACTTCCGGCGCAGTTTCACTTTCCTGCTTTACTGTGTGTTCGCCGACTTTCGTCAGTTCTTCGACGATTCCGGCAAAATTTTTATCAAGGTCGCTGCTTCTATCAAATAGTGCCAAAACCCGGTCGGTTGAGGCGCGCACAGTGTTGCTGACAGTGAGTTCCTGGCTATCACTCAGGCCGAGATGGATGTACATGTCCTCAATGGTATTGGCCATGCTGTTAAGCTCCAGGCGGGTCGCGATTTGCAGGTCGCGGTAATCCTTGCGCAAATCTTCCACCGCTTTGCGACTGGCTATTGCCAGTTGGTGCAACTCGTCAGAACGCATGATTGCTTCGGTACGCAGGTTAATGTTATCGACGGCCAGTTCGGTGGCCTCGATTATCATGGCGGCATGATCCCGGATGCGGCCGCAGAGATCATCGTTTTCAATGGGCATATTGGTCACTAGCAGCGAGACCGTGTCGTAGTTGATGATGAGACGGTTACGGAAACTGAAAATGCGATCCATCAATCTCGATTTGTCGATGACCGACTCCTCCAGCGGCGAGGCGGGTCCATGCTGCGTCCAGGTCAGTGTCTCGGTGGGGGCTCTTAACTGGACGTGGCAGTTGATGCCGAAAGCGCCCATGGCTTCGATAGTCAGCGTTGCCAGTGCGTGCTGCGTACGACAACCGAGCGCGCTACGGCTGAATTTGAGCGTGACACCCGATTCGCCCAGACTGGTTAGCGCCATCATGGCCGTATCGAAGGAGGTGCGTTTGTCTTCTGATGCAGCTTCTCGCCGCCGCTTGTGCTCGATCGCCAGTCCGGCTTTGCGTAGCACTTCATCCGGCATGAAGGGTTTTGCCATAAAATCGTCGCCGCCAGCGTCGTAGGCGCGCAAGCGGTCATCCAGTTCATCGTGCCCAGAGAGGAAAATGACAGGCAGATTCGCGTCTGCTACGCGTAGTTTGCGGCAGGTTTCATAGCTATCCATGCCATCTGGCATTTCAATGTCGAGTATCACGAGATCGGGTAGCGTTCCCGCGTTTCTTGACTCGGCCAGCCTGGCCAGAGCCTCTTCACCAGAGTTTGCTTCCAGAATTTCGTGGCCTGCCGCCGAGAGCGAGACGCCGAGCATGCCTGCAACGATAGGGTCATCATCGACAATCAGAATGCGACCACCGGGCGCAGCTTTGGTTTCTGTGTGCGTTGTGTCAAATAATTCGTTCATCATCAATCTCCCAGGATCACTGCATTGTTCATGTTTCAGGCAGGTGTGTCCAGTAGCGTAATCAGCGTTTTCATTGCTTGCACCCATGCCGTTTCCAGCGCTGCGAAGTCTTCGCCATGGCGCTTCATGTCATGCGGCTGCTGGGCGAATTCTGTCAGTGTTGCCTCCATGCGCGCGGCGGCGGCTTGCAGTTCAGTCATGCCAATTGTTCCCGCACCGCCTTTTAGCGCGTGGGATAGTCGTCGTGCCGCTGCCATATCCTGTCGCACCAATGCAGCGCCAATCTCCTCTACGCTACCGGCATTGCGGTCGCGAAACAGACGCAGAAAACGCTCCAGCATCTTGCGGTCGCCATTCACGCGGGAAAGCGCCATTGAGAGATCAAATCCCTCATGCTTGGCGGATGGATTCGTGTCGGCCAACGCTGCTGATCCTGGCAGGATAACGGGTGCAGCCTTGTTCTCGGGTGCTGACTTGTCTGCCAGCCAGCCTGCGAGCATGGAGTAGAGTGCGTTTGGCAGAATGGGTTTGCTGAGTATGTCGCTCATGCCTGCGGCAATGACACGGGCTTTCTCATCGACCATAGCGTGTGCGGTCAGGGCGATGATCGGAAGATCGGGCCAGCGATCCTTGATAAGGCGTGCGGCAGTGTAGCCGTCCATTACCGGCATTTGGATGTCCATCAGTACCAAATCGTAGGAGCGCGCGTCGATGGCTGCCAGCGCCTGTTCGCCATCGTTGGCGGTATCAACCGTCGCGCCGGTGATTTCGACCAGTTCCCGGCCAACCTGGCGGTTGAAGTCGTTGTCGTCCACCAGCAGGATGTGCGAGCCAGTCAAAGACGGGGGCGCCATCTGCACGGATGCGATGGGCGGTAGCGCGGCATGGCCGCCCATCGCATGGGTCATGGCGTCGTATAAGGTGGAACGGCTGGCGGGTTTGGAGATATAAGCCTGGATGTCACCTTTGGGCGCGTTGGCCTGAGCAAGTTCAGGTTCGTCACCGGTAATCAGAATGATAGGCATGGAATTCCCGCTTGCGCGGATGCTGTGGGCGGTGGCCAGACCGTCCATGCCGGGCATGCGCCAATCCATCAGGATGAGGTCGAATTTCTCGCCTGCCTGGATTCGTGTCATCGCTGCTTCGCCAGAGTCCTCGGTTTCTACCTTACAGCCCAATGTATTCACACTTCGGCTCAATAGCGTCCGCATGATGGCGTTGTCATCTACCACCAGCACGCGTTTATCGACGATGAGCGACCTTACCGGTGTCTGGGCGGCCTCGTTTGTGACAACATCGAAGCGCAGCGTGAATTTGAAGCAGGAGCCTTCTCCGGCCTTGCTTTTTACGCTGAGTTCGCCCCCCATGTTTTCAACCAGTTGCTTGCTGATCGACAGGCCAAGACCGGTTCCGCCAAATTTTCTGGTGGTGGACGTGTCCGCTTGACTGAAGGCGGTGAACAGTTTGTCCTGCTGTTCAGGCGTCATGCCGATGCCGCTGTCGAGCACTTCGAAGCGCAGTGTCACTGTATCGGCAGCGATTGATTCGGGTTCAACAGTGAGGCTGATTTCACCTTGCTCGGTAAACTTGAGGGCATTACTCAGGAGATTGGTTAATATCTGGCCGAGACGCAAGGAATCCCCCAGTAGTCGATCCGGTATGCCGGATAGGGTTCCGATGACAAGTTCAACCCCTTTCTCTCTCGCTTTGAGGGAAAAAAGGCTGGCTATTTGATTGAGAAGATCGTCCATGCTGAAAGGAATGGATTCGATATCCAGTTTGCCCGCCTCCATCTTGGAAAAATCGAGAATGTCATTGACAATGCCCAGCAGCGATGTGGCTGCGCTGTGTATTTTCTGGGTGTAGTCTCGTCCCCGCGCGGGCAGTTCAAGATTGAGGCAGAGGTGAGCGAATCCCAGCACGGCGTTGATGGGCGTGCGGATCTCGTGGCTCATGTTGGCCAGAAAGCGGCTTCTGGTTTCAGTCGCGGCCTGTGCGGCGCTTAGAGCGGCTTCCAGCTTGCGCTGTGCCGTTTTTTGCTCGGAGATGTCGCGAATGACGCCCAGGAAGGTGCTGCCTTCATCGTCCACCATCTCGTTGACGTTGAGTTCCATGTCGAACAGGCTGCCGTCCTTGCGTTGGCCTTCTACTTCTCTTGGTTTGCCAATGATGTGTGGCTGGCGTGTTTTTAGATAGCGGATCAGATAATTGTCATGCTGGCTACGGTGGGGTTCGGGGGTCAGCAGACTGACATTTTGGCCGATCAGTTCTTCTTCTTCGTAACCGAAAAGTGTTGTGATGGCATCGTTTACGCTGAGGATGATGCCACGTGCGTCGATATGAACTACGCAGTCCTTCATGGTGCGCAAAATGGCGCTGGTACGCGAATCGCTGCCGCGCAACGCCTGTTTGACGAAGTGGTGTTCGGTGATGTCATTCATGATGTGCAAGGCGTACAGAGTCTTGCCGTGCTCGTCGGCAAGCGGGTAGCCGCTGGAAGTAAAAATACGGTCTCCAACGCAAACTTCCTCCGTGATGGGATGAGCGGATGCAGTAGCCTGTCGGCACCCCGGCAGCGGGCCGTCGCCGAGAGGAAAAACCTGCCAGTAGGGCAACCCGATTGCCTGCGCTTCGCTTACCCCGGCAGCCTGAAAGTAGGCGTTGTTGCCAGCCAGAACGCGAAATTCCTTATCATGGATAAAAACCGGACTTTCGATGGCATTGCAGGTCATGCGCCATACATCAGGGGGGGCAACAGAGTTGGCAGACTTATTCTGCTGATGGGCATCAGGAGAGGTGGGGCTACTGGCCGTTTTGTTCATGCTGCAACCCTCTGTTAACGCGACTTTGTTGGATACAGGTATGATCATCTCTAATCAAACGGTTTGTAAATAGGGGAATCCCCTATTTGTCCAGTAATACCAAGGTGAAATTGCACCATTCTTCGCTATAATTCCACCCATCAGACTGGATGGAAATTATGAAAAATTATCAGGCTCCAAAAGATTTGCTGCAGGGACGTGTCATTCTTGTGACGGGCGCGGGTCAGGGGATAGGGCGAACCGCCGCGCTGAGTTTCGCTGCCCATGGCGCGACCGTTATCCTGCACGGCCGAAAGACCGAAAAACTGGAGGCGGTCTACGACGAAATTGAAGCGGCGGGCTTTCCGGAAGCGGTCATTTTTCCTCTGGATCTGTTTTCTGCGGAAGACAAGGACTTCGAGTCCTTTGCCGGCGGGATCAAACGGCAGCTTGGGCGCCTGGATGGCGTGTTGCACAACGCTTCCCATCTCGATACTTTGAAAAGGCTGGAAGAGCATACCCTGGAGCAATGGCAAGTTTCCATGCGTGTCAACCTGATGGCGCCGTTTGCCATGACGCGTGCTTGCCTGCCTCTGCTCAAAGCTGCCCCGGACGCTTCCATCCTGTGGACTTCGGAAACGCATGGGCATCACCCGGCAGCGTATTGGGGTAGTTTTTCTGTATCCAGATCAGCCGGAGAGTCGCTGGTCCGGATCTGGTCGCAGGAACTGGAGATGTATCCCGGGATGCGCATCAATGCGATTGTGCCTGGGCCGGTCCAATCGCCACAACGCGTCAAAACGCACCCCGGTGAAGTGAAGGAATCCCTGCCGGAAGCAGAGAGTCTGATGCCTTTCTACCTGTACCTGATGGGCAAGGATAGTCTGGGAGTTTCGGGGCAGGTTGTGGAGTGCTGAGCCTGGCGGGCTTACTTGCTCATGAAAAATTTCAATTTTTCACCGCCAACCTCGATTTCGTCCCCATCTGCTAGCGGGCAGGCAACTTCCCCAATGGTCTTGTTGTTTACCTGAGGGAATTTTTTGCCCTCGACATGGGTGATTGTGTAGCCGTGCGGGCGGCGGTTGATGACGGCAACCTGAACGCCCGGTTTCCCGAATGTGGCCAGCGGTCTTTTCAGTTCCAGCGTTTGCCCGGCATGCGTGCCTGAAACCCCGTTGACTCCGCCGAGAGGTGAATTGATATTCGCAGCACGAGCGACCGATACTGCTCGATCTGCAGGCACCTCGACATTGGTTACGGTATCGCCCGACCCCTCACCTTTTTTCAGGTTGATGACCGGCATCATCATGATGGTGCGGTCGAAGTCCATGCCTGGCTTGGCCTTCTGGTTGATATACCTAAGCTGATAGCGGCCGATATCTATGGTGTCGTTATTCTGCAGAATGTGTTTGCCGATTTTTCTGCCATTGACCAGGGTACCGTTGGTGCTGCCCAAGTCTTCGAGAATCTGGTCATTGCCGACGGTTATGATAGCGGCGTGCTCCTTGCTGACGGAGGCGTCATCGATATGCATATCGTTACTCGGCTTGCGCCCGATCGTGAAGCGATCCTTTTCGAGGAAGTGATAGCCCAGTATGTCGTCGCCCAGACTCAGAACCAGTTTTGCCATGATTTTTCCTTACTTTAGCCAGCCAAACATGCGGCTCAGAAAGCCTTTTGGCGCATCTTCGCCTGCCGGGAATGGCTTGAGGACCTTGATCGCTGAGACGGAGATATTGTCGTGTCCCCCGTTGTCATTCGCCATCATGATCATTTGGCTTACCATGAGCTGCATGTTTGCATTGAGTGCGTCAGCGGCCAGTTCAATATCCGCATCGTCGACCATGTCATTCAATCCGTCCGAACATAGAATGTAAATGTCTCCAAGTTCGACGGTCTTGCTCTCCGCACGACACTCGAGATCCGCTTCAATGCCCAGTGCTTGGGTGACCAGATTTCGGTTATGGGAAGTTTTTGCGTCGTCAGCAGAAATCAGGCCAGCGGCCACCTGGTCATGCAGAATTGAGTGATCCTGCGTCAGAACAGTCAGTTTTCCTCTCCGCAAGCGGTAAAGGCGCGAGTCTCCGACATGAGCGAAAAAAATCTGGTTGTCGTGAAACATGGCGACAACGACTGTTGTTCCCATGCCCTGATATTGGAGGTTGGACTGTGCCGCCCGAAATATCTTCTGGTTGGTCAACTTGATCGCGTTCACCAGGATGGCGCCAATCGCCCCGCTGTCTGGTGTGGACGCGTTCATCTGATGCTTGATTTCGCTCATGATGACGGATGATGCCAGCCCGCTGGCGACATCTCCAGCCTTGTAGCCACCCATTCCATCTGCCACCAGCACCAGGCCGAGATCAAATTCGGTGGCAACGGCATCTTCGTTAAATGAACGCACAACCCCGGTGTCGGTCAGCGTTGCAATTTCCAGCGCACTTCTTAAACTCATGATGATGTGTCTCTCCCTTGGTGCGCGCTACTGGCGTCTATTTTCTTGTCATTCTCGCATCCTGCCAAGGTGTAGGCAAGGTTGTTTGTGAGAGACTTTGATGTAAGAGGCCAATTTGCTTTTATAATTTCACTATTATGGGAAATTCTAAAATTGGTCGGTACGAAATTCTTTCCGAGATCGGGCGTGGCGCGATGGGGGTGGTGTATCGGGCGCGGGACCCGATGTTGCAGCGGGTTGTGGCGATCAAAACCATCAATCTGGCGCTTTCCAAGGATGAGCGTATTGACTTCGAAAGCCGTTTTTATCGGGAGGCTGGCTCGGCCGGGCGGCTAAATCATCCCAATATTGTCACGATTTACGATGTGGGCGATACGGGCGAACTGGCCTACATGGCAATGGAGTTTCTCGAAGGGGAGGAATTGCGCGACTTGCTGGACAGCGGAAAGCCCTTGCCGCTGGAGCGGGTTGTTGAGATTGCGGCAGGCGTTGCGCGGGGCTTGGCTTTTGCACACGAACACGGCGTTGTGCACCGTGATATCAAGCCATCCAACGTCATGATCCTGAAAAACGGGGTAGTCAAAATTACCGATTTTGGCATTGCCCTGATCCCTGCTGCGTCGAGAACGATGGCTGGCATGATTTTGGGGTCCCCGAAATACATGTCTCCTGAGCAGGTCATAGGGAAAGATGTAGACGGTCGGGCGGACATTTTTTCACTGGGGGTCGTGCTTTTTGAAATGCTGACAGGACAAACACCTTTTGATGGTGAGAATATCAGCGCCTTGATGTACCGTATTCTGAATGATACCCCCGCTCTGCCCGGAAGCTTGCGCGCCGGGTTGCCTGCGGCGTTTGACCATATCGTGAGCAGAGCGCTGGCCAAATTGCCTGATGACCGTTATCAGACGGCGGCCGAGATGGCTGAAGATTTATTGAATTACAAGGAACTTGAATTCAATGCTCAAACCAGCCCGATGGGTGAACGGAAAAATGCGCTGGACCACAGCAAACCGCAATCGCTGAGCGAAAAATTGATTCATGAGGATGAGCAGACGGCCATCATGGCCCGAAGCGAGCCGCTCTCCACGCACATCCGGTCGTCGGGTTTCTGGAAGAAAATAGTGGCATTGTCAGTGCTGGTAATGGCGATGGCGGGTTGGCTGCTTTTTCATCAGCCTGACGACACTGGCGTCGAACGGACCAGCCCATCCCCGCAAGCTGCGCAGACTGTCCCGGTGGCGACGGGAGATCTATCCATTGCCATTTCACCTTGGGGTGAGATAATCGTGGATGGCAAGAACGAGGGGATCTCGCCTCCCCTGAATACATTAAACCTGGCTGCGGGTAAGCATAAGGTGGAAATCCGGAACCCGGGGCACCACAGCGTTATTTCAACGGTTGATATTCCGCCAGGTGGCCAAATAAAAATCCGTCACAAATTTGATTGAGCGATTTTGAATTACACATCCCTATTTGCAGTTTTGCTGTTTTCTCTTCTGATGTCGGGTTGCAATAGCAATCCGGAAAAGAAACCCGTCCCCAAAAAAAGTGTCGAAACGCAGCCTGTCCGTAAAAACAGTGAAGAGACGGTAAAAAAGCCGGAGCCCTCGGCGGCGGCAGGGGCCGAGCAGGCATTGAAGGCGGGGATCAGTCGTTATGACGAGGGACAGTACGCCGATGCAAGCACTCAGCTGCGGAACGCCCTGAATGCCGGCTCGCTTTCTACCGGCAATCAAGTGACGGCACGCAAGTATCTCGCGTTTATTTACTGTACGTCGGGAGAGAAAGCTGCGTGCAGGGTGGAGTTCAGGAAGATTTTCAGTCTGAACCCACAGTTCAGGCTTTCCGCCTCAGAAGAAGGGCATCCTGCCTGGGAGCCGATTTATCGCGAGGAGCGGGACGCAGTTCGAATAAAGAAGTAAACGGCTTTTATTTTTTGCCGTTACCTCTGAACTGCTGGTGGCAGGATTTACAGCTTTTCTCCACCTCGTCAAACGCTGGCCGAATCAGCTCGATCTTGCCGCTCTCGGCTACTTTGGCGAGACTCGCTATTTTTGCCTGAAACTGTTCCTGTGCCTGTTTGAATTCCTGTGGCTTGTCCCACACCTCCGTTTTTGCGCGGGTCGGCGGATAGTTACTGTCCGGCGTAAAAAATTGCCAAGGATGCGAGGCCAGTCTATCCAGTTCTTTTGCCCCGGCTAGGAAAGCTTGTGGTTGATAGTCTTCCCGTTCCCGGACCACTTGTCCGAGCGGCTCGAAGGTGCGCAGTATTTCCTTGAAAACGGCCTTGCGCTTGGTAACGGGCTGATTCGGATGCGTGTCTTTTGGTTCGCTACAGCCTGTCAGTGCGAGTGCGGTGACCAAGCTGATCAGGATTAGCAAAGGGGATGGTGTCATGGAAATTATTACCACTTATTTCATTGTAAATTCGAGCAGGATTCCGGCAACGCGGATGGTGTCGCCATGGTGCAGGCGGCAGGGCATGGATTTCATGTCAGCTTCATTTATCAGAGGTAATTCGTCACCTTCAATCATTCCCAGGTAATAAATACCTTCGCGCTGTGTGATCGCGACCACCTGAATGCCAGGCTTGCCTAGCGTGATGCTGGGGCGTGTCAGTTCCAGTAGCTGGCTGGAACCTGGCCCGGACTTGATGCGCAACCTGCCAACCGTGCCCCTGGTTCCGGATTGGGTGCGCTGCATGCTTGCAGGTTCCTGTTCCTGCATCCTAGTTTGTGAACCGGACTGCAGCATGGCCGAATCTATACCTGTCAGCTCGGGTAGCAGCGTAATTGGATCGGCTTGCTCCTGCTGGCCGGAACCTGAAGGATGGATTTGAGTTTCGTCCGATGGCGACGGCGGGACTGGCGGATTGACCCGATCGGCGATGAAGGTGATCCGGACATGGGCGATTTTGATTTCGTCTTCGTTGTGCAGAACGCAGCGGGTAATATCCACCCGATTAACCTGGGTGCCGTTGGTGCTGTTCTGATCTTCGAGAAACGAATCCTTGCCCAGCGTGATAATGGTGGCATGCAGACCGCTCACCGCCGAATCGTTCACGACGATGTCGTTGCTGGGTTTACGTCCGATTGTAACCCGCTCCTTGTCGAGAACGAATTCGCTCTTTTTCCCATCTTCACCACGTATGATCAGCTTGGACATGAATCATTCCGCCTGAATTTTGATCGTGATAACCGAGAGGTTGTCGTAACCCCCATTGTCGTTTGCATGGCGAATCAACTGTTGTGCCAGCGCTTCTGGATCGTTCTGGTGCTGTTTCAGGGTCATAGGCATTTCGTCTGCGGGCAGCATATCGTAACAGCCGTCCGAGCAGAGCAGAATCAGGTCGCCGTCAGCCAGGCCTACCTCGCGCATATCGACTTCCACGACCGGATCAACCCCGAGCGCGCGGGTCAGTATCCCGTGCATGGCAGGATTGTCGGCGAGAATAGGCAGAGGCTCATCGGATTTTAGTTGCTGCTGTTCCAGCGTGTGGTCGACGGTGAGTTGGGTTAGTTTTTCGTTGCGCCACAAATAGATTCGGCTATCGCCAATATGGGCGAGGGTGGCACGGTT
This sequence comes from Sulfuricellaceae bacterium, assembly GCA_030690895.1. Lineage (GTDB taxonomy): Bacteria > Pseudomonadota > Gammaproteobacteria > Burkholderiales > Sulfuricellaceae > Sulfurimicrobium. The sequence goes on along the minus strand of JAUYFQ010000158.1, from coordinate 22,243 downwards.
TCCATGAAAATGGGCTGCCAACAAGGTCGTGCCCATGCCTTCCAGCTCGGGGTGTTCTTGCGCCATTTCATAAACCGCCTGATTGGCATGGCTGACTGCGGCATAAAGCTTGAGCACGTTATCGCTGATGTTCCTGGTCCACTCCAGTTCGCGCCAATGGTTTTCGAGCGGTTTTTTGAAGTGTTCCATGGTGCTTTGAACCGCGATCCGGCTGGCGATCTCGCCGCCCTCGTGGCCGCCCATTCCATCCGCCAGCAACACGAAACCCAGCGGCTCGTCCCACAGGATGGAATCTTCATTCCCGGCGCGCACCCGGCCGATATCACTCAAGCCATTGATTTTCCACTTCATGGTAGATATTTTTTCATGCGTTTTATCCCCTACAGAAGGCAATTGCCTGCTCCAGTCTTTCCACCGGCGTGATCTCCATGCCGGAAATTGCATGTTTGGGTTGATTGGCGTGAGGAACGATCGCGTGGGTGAACCCCAGTTTTGCTGCTTCCCTCAGCCGCTCAAGTCCGCGTTGAACCGGTCTGATTTCACCTGCCAAACCGACTTCGCCAAATACTACCAGTTTTGAGGGCAGTGGTTTATTCCTGAGTGAAGATACGATGGCCAGCAACACGGAAAGGTCGGCTGCCGGTTCGGTGATCTTGACGCCGCCCACGGCATTGACGAACACGTCCTGATCGAAGCAGGCGACCCCCGCATGGCGATGCAGCACAGCCAGCAACATGGCCAGGCGGTTTTGTTCCAGCCCAACCGACAAACGGCGCGGGTTCGGCGCGTGCGCTTCATCGACCAGCGCCTGAATCTCCACCAGTAGTGGCCGGGTGCCTTCCTGAGTGACCATGATGCAGGAACCGGCCACATCCTGTCCGTGGTGGGAAAGAAACAGCGCAGAGGGGTTGCTGACTTCTCGCAGACCCTTTTCGGTCATGGCAAACACGCCGAGCTCATTGACTGCACCGAAGCGGTTCTTGAAAGCGCGCACCAGCCGGAAGCTGGAATTGCTGTCCCCCTCAAAATAGAGGACGGTGTCCACAATATGCTCCAGAACGCGCGGCCCTGCCAGTGCGCCCTCCTTGGTGACATGGCCAACCAGGATAATAATGGTGCCGGACTGCTTGGCGAAGCGCGTCAATTGTGCGGCGCATTCACGCACCTGCGCCACGCTGCCGGGGGCGGACTGCAAGGCTTCGGAATAGAGCGTCTGGATTGAATCGATAACCGCTACTTCGGGTTTTTGACTGGACAGGGTGGCAAGTATTCTTTCCAGGCTGATCTCGGCCAGTAAATGTACGGCTCGCGCTTCCAGCGCCAGCCGTTTTGCGCGCGAGGCGATTTGTTGCGCCGATTCTTCCCCGCTTACATACAACACATTGTGGCGCTGGCTTAAATGGCTGAGCGCCTGGAGCAGCAACGTCGATTTTCCTATGCCTGGATCGCCGCCGATCAAAATGACCGCTCCCTGCACCAACCCTCCTCCCAGCACGCGGTCGAACTCCGCTATGCCGGTTGGCTCACGCGGTACTTCCTGAGCTTCGACTTCGGCCAGGCTTTGCACCTTGCTGGTGACGGAAAGCGCGTTATAACGGCTTCCGGCGCTGGTTTCCGCGACCGTTTCCACCAGTGTGTTCCAGGCCATGCAATGGGGGCACTGGCCTTGCCATTTTGGCATCTGCCCGCCGCATTCGGTGCAGGTATAGAGTGATTTGGATTTAGCCATCTTCATCCTCGACCACGGGCACTCTGGCGGCGAGTGCGCACAGCAATTCATAGCTGATCGTGCCGGCGGCCTGCGCCACTTCCTCAACCGGCAATCCCTGCCCCCACAGCGTCACGGGGCTACCGATTCTGGCATCAGGCAGATTTGTGAGATCGACCGATAACATATCCATGGAGACCCGGCCAATCAGGCGAGTGCGCTGGCCACCGAGCGTGGTTGTTGCCGATTTATCGGCTTTACAACCACGGCCTGCCCCTTGCGGGTAGACCAGCACCGGGGTGCCGCTGGGGGCATGCCTAGGGTAGCCATCAGCATAGCCGCAGGCGACCGTGCCGACCCGCATTTCGCAGGGTGCGATGAAGGTGTCGCCGTAACCGACGGTTTCACCCGCCTGGATGGACTGGATAGATATGATTTCGCTGCTCAGTGTCATGGCTGGTTTGAGCAGGTTCAGGTATTTTGGCGCGTCCAGCGGGGATGCGCCATACAGCATGATGCCTGGGCGAACCCAGTCGGCATGGGTTGTTGGTGCGCTCAACAAAGCGGCGGAATTGGCCATGCTGCGCGGCAGGGCCAGCGCGCTGGTCATGCCTTCGAATCGCGCTAACTGGGCACAGGTTCCACCTGGTTCGTCGGCGCGGGAGAAATGGGTCATCAGCGTGAGGCGAGCCCCTGCGTTTTGCAAGCGGCCAAGCACAGACTCGAAGTCACCAACTTGCAGGCCCAATCGATTCATGCCGGTATTGAGTTTGAGCCAGACAGGAATCTCAGGCGCGAGGCCGGCATCCAGTATGGCGTCGGCTTGCCAAGTAGCGTGGATTACGCATCCGATCTGATGTCTGGCTAGTTCGGGCAGTTCGTCGGCGCTAAAAATACCTTCCAGCAACAGTATGAATTGCCTGAAGCCGCTTTCACGCAAATGGATGGCTTCAGAAAGATTCAGGACGGCAAATCCGTCTGCCGTCTCCAGCGCGCGAGCTGCACGCAGCATGCCGTGGCCATAGGCATTGGCCTTGATGACAGCCAAAATTCGCGAGTTGGGCGCGTGCTGTCGCGCGATCGCCAAATTATGCCGCAGCGCCGACAGGTGGAGGGTGGCGCGGAGAGGGCGAGACTTAATACTCGCCGCCGTGCGCATAATTTTCGAAGCGGGTGTATTCGCCCAGGAAGGTCATGCGCACCATGCCGATCGGGCCGTTACGCTGTTTGCCGATAATAATCTCGGCCGAACCTTTTTCCGGTGTGTCGGGGTTGTACACCTCATCGCGGTAAATGAACAGGATTACATCGGCATCCTGCTCAATTGCACCCGACTCGCGCAGGTCGGACATCACCGGGCGCTTGTTTGGCCTTTGTTCCAGGCTGCGGTTGAGCTGTGACAGGGCAATCACCGGTACATGGAGTTCTTTGGCCAGCGCCTTGAGCGAACGGGAAATTTCCGAAATTTCGGTGGCGCGGTTCTCTCCGCCGCCGGATCCGCTCATGAGCTGGATGTAGTCAATGATGATCAGGCCCAACTTGCCGCATTGACGGTGCAGGCGTCGCGCCCGGGCGCGCAGTTCGAGGGCGGTCAATGCGCCGCTTTCGTCAATGTGAATGGGCGCGTCGTTGAGTTTGCCGACGGCATTGGTCAGGCGGATCCAGTCCTCATCCTGCAGCTTGCCGGTGCGGATTTTTCCCTGATCGAGCCGACCCACCGAACCGATCATACGCATCGCCAACTGGGCACCGCCCATTTCCATACTGAAGATGGCGACTGGCAAGCCGGTCTGTAGCGCAACGTTTTCGCCGATATTGATGGAAAAGGCCGTTTTCCCCATACTCGGGCGGCCTGCCACGATGATCAGATCGCCAGGCTGAAGACCCGCTGTTTTCTGATCGAGATCATGGAAACCGGTCGGGATGCCGGTGACTTCGCCTGGGTTGTCGCGTTGGAATAGCTCGTCAATCCGCTCCACGACTTCGATCAGCAGTGGCTGGATTTCGACAAAGCCTTGCTTGCCGCGCGCATTGGCCTCCGCAATTTCAAGCACTTTGCCCTCGGCTTCGTCCAGTAATTGTCCGGCGTGACGTCCCAGCGGGTTGTAGGCGCTGTCCGCAATCGCCGTGCCGACTTCGGCCAGCTTACGCATGACGCCCCGGTCGCGCACAATTTCGGCGTAGCGCTTGATATTCGCGGCGCTCGGGGTGTTCTGGACCAACGCGCCCAGGTAGGCCAGGCCGCCAACGTTGTTGAGTTCCGCGCTGAGTTCAAGCGTTTCGGAAACCGTGATGACATCGGCCGGCTTGCCGTTTTCCAGCAAGCGGAAGATATGCCGGAAAATCAGCCGGTGATCATGCCGGTAAAAATCGCTCTCGGCGATGACATCCGCAATCCGATCCCAGGCGTTGTTTTCAAGCAATAGCCCGCCCAGAACCGACTGTTCGGCCTCGATGGAATGAGGGGGGAGTTTGATGGCGTCGAGCTGTGCGTCACTCATGGTGTTCGGGGATGTTGGATGGATTTCAGGAACCGGAACAATAGCCTAAATTCAGGCAATGAAGAAATAAAAAAAGGGCTGTTGCCAGCCCTTTTCTGAAGCGGATGTGGCTTAGGCTTCTGCGACGACTGAAACCGTGATGCTGACAGTGACGTCAGTGTGCAGGGACAGATCAACAGGGAACTCGCCGATTGTCTTGAGCGGGCCATTGGGCAGGCGCACTTCAGCCTTGACGACATCCTGGCCGCTGGCCTTGATTGCATCGGCAATGTCGGCAGTGGTGACAGAACCGAAAAGACGGCCATCAACGCCGGCTTTCTGAGCGATCCGAACGCTAATGCCATTCAGTTTTTCGCCGCGTGCCTGGGATTGTGCCAGCACTTCAGCTTGTGCTTTTTCCAGTTCAGCACGTTTGGCCTGAAATTCAGCCAGGTTTGCCGGTGTGGCACGCTTGGCTTTCTTTTGCGGGATCAGAAAGTTACGGCCGTAACCGTCCTTGACCTTGACGACGTCGCCCAGTTGACCCAGGTTGGCCAGTTTTTCCAGAAGAATAATTTGCATGGTGGCTCTCTTTTCTTAGTGCTGATCAGTGTAAGGCATCAGAGCCAGGAAACGGGCGCGCTTGATCGCGGTGCCCAATTGACGCTGGTAGCGCGCTTTGGTGCCGGTAATGCGAGCCGGAATGATCTTGCCATTTTCGGAAACGAAATCCTTGAGAATTTCCACATCCTTGTAATCGACTTCCTTGATACCTTCAACGGTGAAGCGGCAGAAGCGCTTGCGCCGGAACATTTGACGAGCCATTTTGTATACCTCTTAAATTTTGGTTGATTCAATTTCGTTTGCGTGCAGTACCAGTGCGGTGCTATTGCGGCTCTTTTTTGCCAGGAATCCCTTGACCAGCAAGGCGTCACCCACTTGGAGCGATGCTTGCCGCGCCACTTCGCCCAGCGCAAGAACGGCTATTTCACATTCCACTTCACGCTCAGTCCCTGCTTCCTCTTGCCTGGAACTGTGTCCCAGTGAGAAATTCAGCGCGGGAATCCCCGCTGGAGTGAAACGCAGTGCGTCAATAGCGACTATTTTCCCGTCAACAACAAACCGATTTTCTGGCACTAGGCAGCAACTGGAGCGGCGTCAGGCGCTGCTTGCGTTTCTGTCTGTGGCTGCAAGGAACGGGACTTCTCTTCCCGCATCATTGCGGAAGGTGTCGTCACGGCTTCTTTCATGCTAACCACCAGATGGCGAAGGACGGCATCGTTGAAACGGAAAGCGTGCTCCATCTCGTCCAGGATGTCCTGATCGCATTCGATGTTCATCAGCACGTAGTGTGCTTTGTGGATTTTCTGGATTGGGTAGGCCAGTTGGCGGCGTCCCCAGTCTTCAAGGCGGTGGATCAGGCCATTTTTGGCTGTCACCAGGCTGCGGTAGCGCTCGACCATGCCAGGAACTTGTTCGCTCTGGTCCGGGTGAACGATAAAAACGATCTCGTAATGTCGCATGCATACTCCTTTTGGATTATTGAGCCTCCCGCCATGCGAGGGCGGTGAAGCAAGGTTGAAAAACCGCAGATTATAACAATTAATTGCTAGTTTATGAAAGACTTATGTTTGGAGTGACATTGAATTTGTTCAAACATGCTTGCAAAGGAGTGCTGCGGACTGCCAAGCGATGTGCGGCCTCGAAAAAAGCACTGTGTTACAATGAAGGTTTTGTAATATCAATCAAATTGTTAACGTTGCTGAATTATAAGGCAAATTTCAAGGAATCAAGTAATGCAAACGGAAAATGTAAACCCGCTCGAAAGAACGCTGGATCTGGCTGTTTCTCTGTCTCAATTTGAGTCCGAGGTGGAGAATCGCCTCAAGAAAATGGCGCGCACCGTCAAAATGCAAGGCTTCCGGCCAGGCAAGGTGCCGATGAAGATGGTCGCTCAGCAATACGGCGGTCAGATTCGGCAGGAGGTTCTGGGTGATTCGGTACAGCGCAGTTTTGCCGATGCCGTTCAACAGGGGCAATTCAAGGTTGCGGGCTATCCCCGCATTGAGCCCAAGTCCGATCAGGCCGAAGGCGCCATGGCGTTTACGGCGACATTTGAAGTTTATCCTGAAGTGGTTGTCGGCAGCATTGCGACTGCAAAAATCGAGCGCCCCGTCGTGACGATTGGCGATGCCGAGGTCGACAAGACTATTGATATCCTGCGCAAGCAGCGGGTCACTTATGAAATAGTTGATCGCGCAGCTGCCGATGGCGACAAGGTGATTGTCGATTACTGCGGCATGCAGGATGGCGTGGAATTTGCGGGTGGTCAGGCAAAGGGCTTCAATCTGGTATTGGGAGAAGGGCGTACTTTGCCGGATTTCGAGAAAAACTTTGTCGGCATGAAGGCAGGGGAGAGCAAGAGCTTCGATCTGACTTTCCCTGAGGACTACCACTCAAAAGACCTGGCTGCCAAGACGGTGACGTTTGAGGTGACGGTCAATGAAGTTGCCGCACCGAAATTGCCCGAAGTCGATGCTGCTTTTGCGCAAAGCCTGGGTGTGGATGATGGCGATATGGGCAAGATGCGTGAAGAAATCCTGGCGAGCCTGGAGCGTGAAGTCAAAAAACGTGTTCAGGAAAGAGTCAAATCGCAGGTCATGGATGTGCTGCTGGAGATGAATCAGCTTGCGTTGCCGACAGCATTGGTCGATATGGAAATCGAACGTCTGATGGAGCAGATGCGCCAGAGCATGACTCAGCATGGCATGCAGATGCTCGATAACATGGCTTCACCCGAATTGCACCGTGATCAGGCCAAACGCCGTGTTGCGCTGGGCTTGATTTTGGCGGAAGTGGTCAAATCTAACCAATTGCATGCCAATCCAGACCAGGTCAGGGCTCAGATTGAGGACGTTGCCGAGAGCTATGAGGATCCGGATTCGGTTGTTCGACATTTTTACTCGAACCCGCAGCAGATGGCTGAGATCGAGTCGGTGGTGCTGGAAGGCAATGTGGTCGAATGGGCCTTGAAAAATGCCGCAGTCGAAGACAAGCCGACCGTTTTTGATGAATTGATGGGGAAAAAATAAATGAATCAGGCAAGTAGCTGGGACCCACAGAATCTCGGGTATATCCCGATGGTAATCGAGCAAAGCGGGCGGGGCGAGCGCGCCTATGATATTTATTCCCGCTTGCTCAAGGAACGCGTGGTGTTCCTGGTCGGCCCGGTGAATGAAATGAGCGCTAATGTCGTGGTGGCTCAGCTACTTTTCCTGGAGTCCGAAAATCCTGACAAGGATATTCATCTCTATATCAATTCGCCCGGCGGTTCGGTTACAGCCGGCATGGCGATTTACGATACCATGCAGTTTATCAAGCCGGATGTCTCCACCCTTTGCATTGGCCAGGCAGCCAGCATGGGCGCGCTGTTGCTGACGGCGGGCGCGAAAGGCAAACGCTATACCCTGCCGAATTCGCGCATGATGATCCATCAGCCGCTGGGCGGTTTTCAGGGGCAAGCCTCGGATATTGAAATTCACGCCAAGGAGATTTTGTTCCTGCGTGATCGCCTGAATGAAATACTGGCCAAACATACCGGCCAGACAATCAAGGCGATTGAAAAAGACACGGACCGTGACAATTTCATGAGCGCGGAACAGTCGGTCAAGTATGGCCTGGTCGACAAGGTGCTGGCCAGTCGAGAAGAGGCGGCGGACTGATCACGTTGAATATAACAATTTTGGGAAATAACGATGTCTAAAGATTCAGGCGCAGAAAAGTTGCTCTACTGCTCATTTTGCGGGAAGAGTCAGCATGAGGTTCGCAAGCTGATTGCGGGGCCCTCCGTCTTTATTTGCGATGAATGTGTCGATCTGTGTAATGACATCATTCGCGAAGAGGTTCGCAGCAATCCGGATGGCAAGGATGGCGTCTCGGATTTGCCCTCACCCCAGGACATATGCCAGTCACTTGACGAATATGTCATTGGTCAGGCGAAGGCCAAGCGGATACTCTCCGTGGCGGTACATAACCACTACAAGCGCCTGAAGCACTTCAAGAAAGATGACGAAGTCGAACTGGCAAAGAGCAATATTCTGCTGATCGGCCCGACCGGCTCGGGCAAGACGCTGCTGGCGCAAACGCTTGCGCGCCTGCTGAATGTGCCGTTTGTCATGGCGGATGCAACGACGCTGACAGAAGCCGGTTATGTTGGCGAAGATGTTGAAAACATCATCCAGAAATTGCTTCAGAAATGCGACTATGACATTGAAAAGGCGCAACGCGGGATCGTTTACATTGATGAAATCGACAAGATTTCGCGCAAATCTGACAATCCATCCATTACACGCGATGTCTCCGGTGAAGGTGTGCAGCAGGCATTGCTGAAACTCATCGAAGGTACAACTGCTTCCGTCCCGCCGCAGGGAGGGAGAAAGCATCCCAATCAGGAATTCGTACAGGTTGATACCACCAATATTCTGTTCGTCTGCGGTGGCGCGTTCAGCGGCCTGGAAAAACTGATCCGGAGTCGCTCCGAAAAGGGCGGGATCGGGTTCGGCGCCGAGGTCAAGAGCAAGGACAATCGCAAGGATATCGGTGAAGTGCTGCGTGAAGTCGAGCCGGAAGATCTGATCAAGTTTGGCCTGATTCCAGAATTTGTTGGCCGTTTGCCAGTCGTGGCTACGCTGGAAGAACTTGATGAGTCGGCCATGATCCGGATTTTGACCGAGCCCAAGAATGCGCTGACCAAGCAGTATCAGAAACTGTTTGGCATGGAAGGCGCCGAATTGGAGTTCCGCGAAAATGCGCTGGATGCGATTGCAAAGAAGGCGCTGGTTCGCAAGACGGGTGCGCGCGGATTGCGCTCCATCATGGAGCACGCACTGCTCGATACCATGTACGATTTGCCTTCGATGTCCAACGTCGTCAAGGTTGTGGTAGATGGTGGCGTCATCAATGGCGAAACCAAGCCGCTCATGATTTACGCTGATCAACCTCAGGCTGCCTGATCGACCTCATGCGGGAAGTGCGTCGCACTTCCCGCATTTCTTTTGCGTGTTCCGCAGTTCTGCGGTAATTTATTCTCCTGCGCTGCTTGAAAATGGCGGGTTTCTCCTTAATTTCTACAGATATGTTTCATTCATCAAGGCGAAAATTTCATGCCACATAAATCACACGAACCGCTTGCTGACAAGTTGACCCTGCCTCTTCTGCCCCTCAGGGATGTGGTGGTTTTTCCGCACATGGTCATTCCACTATTTGTTGGGCGCCCGAAGTCCATCAAGGCGCTGGAAGCGGCAATGGAGTCTGGCAAGCATATTCTGCTGGTCGCCCAGAAGTCGGCTGCCAAGGATGAGCCCGCGCTGGACGACCTGTACCGGATCGGCAGCGTGGCGAGTATTCTTCAGATGCTCAAGCTCCCGGATGGAACTGTCAAGGTTCTGGTTGAAGGCAACCAGCGCGCGGAAGTGACCGAGTTTTTCGATGAAAAGAGCCATTATTCGGCAACGGCCAACGTGATCCCTGCCGATCCTGATGGCGACAATGAGATCGAAGCCATGATGCGCAGCGTGTTTTCCCAGTTTGACCAATACGTCAAGCTGAACAAGAAAATCCCGCCGGAAATACTGACCTCGCTGGGCAGCATTGATGAAGCAGGACGTTTGGCCGACACCATCGCCGCACACCTTCCATTGAAATTGGAGCAGAAGCAGCTTGTCCTGGAAATGTTTCCCGTCAAGGAGCGTCTGGAGCATCTGCTCGGGCAACTGGATGCGGAAATTGATATTCTTCAGGTCGAAAAACGCATTCGCGGGCGCGTGAAGCGCCAGATGGAAAAGAGCCAGCGCGAGTACTACCTCAATGAGCAGGTCAAGGCGATCCAGAAGGAACTCGGTGATACGGAAGAAGGCGCCGACCTGGACGAGCTCGAGAAGAAGATCAACGCAGCGCATATGCCCAAGGAAGCCAAAGCCAAGGCTGAATCCGAGCTGAAAAAACTCAAGCTGATGTCGCCCATGTCCGCCGAGGCGACAGTGGTGCGCAACTTTATCGATGTGCTGGTGAGCCTTCCTTGGCGGAAGAAAACCAAAATCAGCAAGGATCTGTCCAGTGCCGAAGCCATCCTGGATGAAGATCATTATGGCCTGGACAAGGTCAAGGAGCGGATCGTCGAATATCTGGCCGTGCAACAGCGAGTGGACAAGCTGAAAGCGCCGATCCTTTGCCTGGTCGGGCCTCCTGGCGTGGGAAAAACTTCACTGGGGCAATCCATCGCCCGCGCGACCAACCGGAAATTCATTCGCATGGCCTTGGGTGGCGTGCGCGACGAATCCGAAATTCGCGGCCATCGGCGTACCTACATCGGCTCCATGCCAGGAAAAATCCTTCAGGGCATGACCAAGGTCGGTGTGCGCAATCCGCTTTTCCTGCTGGATGAAGTCGACAAGATGGGTATGGATTTTCGCGGTGACCCCTCTTCGGCTCTGCTGGAAGTGCTTGATCCCGAGCAGAACCATACCTTCGTGGATCATTACGTTGAAGTCGAGTATGACCTGTCTGACGTCATGTTTGTCGCGACCTCCAATACCATGAACATCCCGGCGCCACTTCTGGACCGGATGGAAGTCATTCGACTGTCTGGTTATACCGAAGATGAAAAAATCAGTATCGCCATGCGTTATTTGTTGCCGAAGCAGTTGAAAACGCATGGCCTTGATGTGAGCGAAATCAGCGTGCAGGAAAGCGTGATCCGCGACATCGTCCGCTATTACACCCGCGAAGCGGGTGTGCGGAACCTGGAGCGTGAGATCGCGAAGATATGTCGCAAGGTAGTAAAGGAATTGCTGCTCAAAAAGGGCGGGAAAAAAGTTGCTGTCAGTTCGCGCACTATCGAGAAATACCTGGGCGTCAAACGTTTCACTTTTGGTGTCGCCGAGCCGCATAACCAGGTGGGGCAAGTTACTGGTCTGGCCTGGACAGAGGTTGGTGGCGAGTTGTTGACCATTGAAGGGGTCGCCCTGCCAGGCAAGGGCAAGATGACGACGACCGGAAAGCTGGGTGAAGTGATGCAGGAATCCATACAGGCGGCTCTTTCCGTGGTGCGTAGCCGGGCAAGAGTGCTTGGGATACCAGAGGATTTCTACCAGAAGAACGATATTCATATTCACTTGCCAGAAGGCGCGACGCCCAAGGATGGCCCCAGCGCGGGTATCGCCCTGACAACGGCCATGGTTTCGATTCTGACCAACATTCCGGTTCGGGCAGATGTGGCCATGACCGGAGAAATTACCTTGCGCGGCGAGGTGCTCCCAATCGGTGGACTCAAGGAAAAATTGCTGGCGGCGCATCGAGGTGGCATTAAAACGGTGTTGATCCCGCAGGAAAACGTCAAGGATCTGTCCGAAATACCGGATAACATCAAAGGCAAACTGGATATTCATCCAGTCAAGTGGATCGATCAGGTGCTGGAAATGGCGCTTGAACGGAAGCCGGAACCCCTGCCTGAGAAAGTGGAAGAAGTAGCCCCCCTTGCTGCCGTATCGGAAGAAAAAATCGAGAGGCCAGCGGTAAAACACTAATTGCTGAAACAATCCGATACAGAATCGCTTGACACAAGGTTTTCGGGCTTGTTATAAAAGCGATTGCTGGTCAGGTTGAGTCTTCATTTAACGGAATAAGGGGAGTTCGCGTGAATAAATCCGAGTTGATTGATGCAATTTCAAAAGATGCCGATATTTCCAAAGCCGCAGCAGGCAGGGCTTTGGATGCGGCTGTTTCTGCAGTCAAAGGTGCACTAAAAAAAGGTGACATGGTTACCTTGGTGGGCTTTGGCACGTTTTATGTTGGCGCGCGCGCTGCGCGTAATGGCCGCAATCCGCGTACCGGCGCGACGATCAAGATCAAAGCTGCAAAATCACCCAAATTTAGGGCTGGCAAAGCGCTAAAAGATGCTGTAAACTAGCGGACTTTAATGGTTAGGGAAGTTAAATTCTGACCATAAAAACGGGTGCTTAGCTCAGTTGGTAGAGCGTCGCCCTTACAAGGCGAATGTCGGCGGTTCGACCCCGTCAGCACCCACCAGTAAGGCTCATTTTTTGAGAGCACCAGTTTAGGAGTGGTAGTTCAGTTGGTTAGAATACCGGCCTGTCACGCCGGGGGTCGCGGGTTCGAGTCCCGTCCACTCCGCCAAACAAGGGTGAACCATCGGTTCACCCTTTTTTCGTTCTCGCGTCTTTTTGTTATTTCAACAGGTCGCGTTATTGATTCGACCGTTACCGGGTTTTATAACCCATGGGGCAAATAAAAATGCTGGAAGCCATTCGTGAACGTGCACAGGGAAAAATAGCAAAAGTCATCCTTGCTATCATTACGATTCCTTTTGCGTTATGGGGTATCGATTCCTACATTACCAATACAGGTAATGATCCCATGGTTGCAAAAGTGGGTAATCTGGAAGTGACGCAAAGGGAATTTCAGCAAGCTTTGAAAACCCAGCAGGAGCGCTTGCGTTCAAGCATGGGCAAAAACTTCGATGCCAGCATGCTTGATCGCCCCGAGGTCAGAAGATCCATTCTGGACAGCCTAGTCAGCCAGAAATTGCTTGAAGGCGATGCTCAGACGCGCGGCATCCAGGTATCTGATTCCCAGATGGTCTCCCTGATCGCCGGGATCGACGCTTTTCATGAAAACGGGAAATTCTCCCCGTCAAAATATGAGTTGGCCTTGCGTCAGCAAAATATGTCTCCGGCCATGTTCGAACAACGTCTGCGCCAGGATTTGACCATACAGGCGGCTCAAGAAGGTATTGTCCTGTCAGCCTCCATGCCCGATGCCGTGCTCGACCGCTTGATTAGAATTAGCGAGCAGCAAAGGGAAATTGCCGTGGCGCCGGTTGCCATCGAACAGTTCATGACGCAAGTAAAAATCGATGCGGCGGCGGTTAAAGCCCACTATGAAAAAAATCAGGAAGAATTCAAATTGCCGGAACAGGCGCGAATCGAATATCTGGTTTTCTCGGTTGACAGTCTCCAGTCCGGGCAGGAAGCCAGCGAAGATGAAGTCGCGCAGTATTACAAGGAACATGTCGCGCAGTACACCCAGGCAGAGGAGCGGCAAGTCAGCCATATCCTGTTGAATCTGGGCGCAGGCGCATCGGCGGCAGACAAGGCCGCGCTGCTTGAAAAAGCCAAAACCATCAGCAGCGATGCCCGCAAGAATCCGTCCGGGTTTGCCGCACTTGCCAGGCAGCATTCCCAGGACACCGGTTCTGCCGCGCAGGGCGGTGATTTGGGCATGTTCGCGCGCGGCGCAATGGTCAAACCCTTCGAGGATGCCGTTTTCGGCCTGAAGACGGGAGAGATCAGCGAGCCGGTGGAGTCTGAGTTTGGCTACCACATCATCAAGCTGACCGATATCAAACCCGCCAAAATTCAAAGTCTGGCGGAAGTGAAAGAAACGCTGGCTCAGGAAGTACGCAAGCAAAAAGCGACCCGGAAATTCACCGAAAATGTCGAGCAATTCAATAACATGGTGTATGAACAGAACGACAGCCTCGCGCTTGCCGCCAAGCAGTTCGGCCTCAAGGTCGAACAAAGCGACTGGCTGAGTCGCCGTGCCAGCGATGTCGCCATCCTCAACAATCCCAAATTGCTTGAAGCCGTATTTTCAGAAGAAGTGCTGAAAAACAAACGTAATTCGGAATCCGTTGAAGTCGCGCCCAACACGCTGGTATCTGCCAGATTGCTGGCGCACAAACCGGCCAGCATCAGGCCGTTGAGCGAAGTTCAAAGCAGCATTCAACAGCGCTTGCAGCGTCAGCAAGCCTCCGCCATGGCAGTCAACTTCGGCAAGGAAATGCTGGGCCAGTTGCAGCAAGGCAAGGACGCGCCCGGATTGCGCTGGAGCGACAAGAAATCAGTCAGCCGTTCCAAACCGGCTGATGTCGATATGCCTACTGTCAGGGAGTCCTTCAAGGCAAAAACTGACAAGTTCCCGTCCTATGCCGGTATCGAGAACAATCAGGGCGGCTTCACGCTGATCCGCCTCACCGCCGTTACCGAGGCAGGAAAGATCGAGGATTCGCAGCGCCAAGCCTACCGGCAGCGTTTCGCGAATGCCTTGTCTCAGGAATATATGTCAGCCTATCTGGCCAGCCTGAAGCAGAAAACCAAGGTCAGCATCAAGGCTGAATTGGTAGAAAAAGCGGCTGAGCGTTGAGATCGTAAAATGTGAAGGGTGAAGTGAAAAAATTTCACCCTTCACGCGGCATCACAACTGATGTGAAACCAGTCCATCCGCCAGTTTTGGCTCGAACCAGGTGGATTTTGGCGGCATGACTTCTCCTGCATCCGCCACGGCCATCAGGTCTTCCATCCGCGTGGCAAAGAGCGCGAAGGCAAGCGCCATTTCCCCGCTATCCACGCGCTTTTCCAGTTCTGCCAGGCCGCGAATTCCCCCCACGAAATCAATTCGCTTGTCGCGTCGCGGGTCGTTGATGCCCAGAATGGGTGCGATCAGGTGATTTTGTAGCAAACTGACATCCAGTCTGGCCACTGGGTCGTTCGACGGGATCAGGTTTTTTGGGACGGTCAGTCGATACCACTGCTTGTCCAGATACATGCCAAACTCACCCGTTTGAGCGGGCTTGAATTGTCCCACCTGCTTTTCAACAGCAAAATTCTCGGCAATCTTCCCCAGAAACTGCGCCTTGTCCAGCCCATTCAGATCGGTCATGACGCGGTTGTAATCCATGATTTTCATTTCATGATGCGGAAAAATCACGCTCAAAAAATAATTGTAGTTTTCATCGCCCGTATGCGCAGGATTGACAGCCTTGCGAGCCGCCGCAATGCGGGAAGCGGATGCCGAGCGATGGTGTCCATCCGCGATGTAGATGGCTTTCATATTGTCGAATGCTGCGGTCAATTGATGGATGGCGTCGCTATCCCGAATCACCCAGATCTGATGGCGAATGCCGTCATCCGCCGTGACATCGGCATCAGGTTTGCCTGCGCCCGCTTGCGCGAGGATGGCGTCGACTTCTGGCGCGGTGGGGTAAGCCAGCAATACCGGGCCGGTCTGGGCGTTCAGTGCATCGATCTGGCGCACCCGGTCATCTTCCTTGTCCGGGCGGGTGAATTCGTGTTTGCGGATGCGGTTGGTGTCGTAGTCCGCTACCGATGCCGCTGCCACCAAACCGGTCTGGCTGTGCGCGCCCATGATGATGCGGTAGGCGTAGTAGCAGGGCGCGTCGTCTTGCGACAACAGTCCGGCAGTCAGCATTTTGGCCAGATTTTCGGCTCCCTTGGCATACACTTCAGGTGCGTAGGGATCGGTCTCTGGCGGTAAATCAATTTCTGGTTTGGAAATATGCAGAAAGCTCCACGGTTTTCCCGTCACACGCTCGCGTGCTTCGCGGGTGGAGAGCACGTCGTAGGGCGGGGCGGCGATTTCTGTCTCGCGTCCAGGCGCGGGGCGCAAGCCGGGAAAAGGGCGGATCAGGTGGGGCATGAGGGTTCCTTATTGCAGTTTTTTGAAAAATTGTTTGAGGAAAACGGCGCGCTGTTCGATATCCGGAAAGGGGGCGCTGACGCGCAGCTTGTCCTGCCCAGCCAGTTTGCAGCCAGGCTGCTTCTGGATGAATTCGATGATTTTAGCAGGCTCGATCGGCGGGTTGGGGACGAACTGCACCACGATGGCTTCACTGCTGGCATCGATTTTCAGTATCCCAAGCGGCTTGGCAAGAATGCGCAGGCGGTGGGATTCCAGCAAGGCGCTGGCCGCTTCCGGCAGCAGGCCGAAGCGGTCGATCAGCTCTTCGTGCAAATGATCCAGATCGTCCAGCGAGGCGCAGTTGGCCAGACGCTTGTAAAGCGTCAAGCGCTGGTTGATGTCGCCGCAATAGTCCTTGGGCAGCAGGGCGGGGGTGTGCAGATTGATCTCGGTCGTCACCGCCAGTGGTTGCACGAGATCGGGTTCTGTGCCGTCCTTGAGCGCTTTGATCGCCTGATTGAGCATGTCGGAGTAGAGGGAAAAACCAATCTCCAGCATCTCGCCGCTTTGCGAATCGCCGAGAATTTCGCCCGCCCCCCGAATCTCCAGATCATGCATGGAGAGATAAAACCCTGAGCCCAGTTCTTCCATCATCTGGATGGCATCCAGGCGTTTCTTGGCCTGCGGCGTGAGGGCTTCCACGTCACCGGGGGTGAGCAGATAGGCGTAGGCCTGATGGTGCGAGCGCCCGACCCGTCCGCGCAACTGGTGGAGTTGCGCCAGGCCAAACTTGTCCGCACGGTTCATGATGATGGTGTTGGCGGTCGGGATGTCGATGCCGGTTTCAATGATGGTCGTGCAGAGCAGGACATTGAAACGCTGGTGATAAAAATCGCGCATCACATGTTCGAGCTCACGCTCGCGCAACTGGCCGTGTGCGACCTCGATGCGCGCTTCGGGCAGGAGTTTTACGAGCTTTTCCTGCATGTTGAGGATGGTTTCCACCTCGTTGTGCAGAAAATAGATCTGCCCGCCGCGTTTCAGTTCGCGCAACACTGCCTCGCGGATCACGCCGTCAGAGTAAGGCGCGACAAAGGTCTTGATCGCCAGGCGCTTCTGCGGCGCAGTGGCAATGACGGAAAAGTCGCGCAGTCCTTCCAAAGACAAGGAAAGCGTGCGTGGGATCGGCGTGGCGGTCAGCGTCAGCACGTCCACCTCGGCGCGCAGAGCCTTGAGCTGTTCTTTCTGGCGCACGCCGAAACGGTGCTCCTCATCCACGATGACCAGGCCGAGATTCTTGAATTTGACATCTTTCTGAATCAGCTTGTGGGTGCCGATCACGATGTCGATGCTGCCCGCGCCCAGTTCCTTGAGCGACAGGGTTTGCTCCTTGGCGGTACGAAAGCGCGAGAGTTCGGCGATTTTGATCGGCCAGTCGGCAAAGCGGTCGGTAAAGTTGTTGAAATGCTGTTCCGCCAGCAGGGTGGTCGGCACCAGAATCGCCACCTGCTTGCCATCGGCCACGGCCACGAAGGCCGCACGCAGGGCGACTTCCGTCTTGCCAAAACCGACATCGCCACAAACCAGCCTGTCCATCGGTTTGCCGGAAATCATGTCTTCGATGACAGCCTGAATGGCGCTGGCCTGATCCGGCGTTTCTTCAAAAGCAAATCCGGCTGCGAAGGCTTCGTAATCCTGCGGCGATAGCTTGAACGAATGCCCCGTTCGCGCCGCGCGTTGCGCGTAGAGATTCAGCAGCTCGGCTGCCGTGTCGCGCGCCTGCTGGCGGGCACGGCGTTTGGCTTTCTCCCACTGTCCTCCGCCCAGCTTGTGCAGCGGCGCGGAGTCTGGATTCGCCCCGCTGTAGCGGCTGATGACATGAAGATCGGAAACCGGGACATACAGCTTGTCTTCCCCCGCATATTCCAGCAGCAAAAATTCGGTATCGCCTTCGCCCAGATCGAGATTGACCAAGCCACGGTAACGTCCGATACCGTGCTGCTCATGCACGACCGGATCGCCAATCCGCAACTCGGACAAGTCGCGCAGCATGTTTTCGACATTGCTCTTGCGCGCGTTATCGCGCCGGCGCGCCTGACGAACCTGGGAGGCGTAAAGCTCGGTTTCGGTAATGATTGCCAGCGAGGACTCAAATACGAAGCCATTATGCAAGGGTGCCGCGCCCAGCATGAGTCGATCCGGAGCGGATTCGAATTGCGCGAAATTGTCGCACAAGGCAGGTTTGAGGCCGTGTTCCGCCAGATATTGCAGCATGGTTTCGCGCCGACCCAGACTCTCGGCCAGCAACAGGATGCGACCATCGAATGCCTGCACAAATTGCGCCAGTTTTTCGATAGGCCGCTCGGCGCGTCTATCCACCTGCACTGGCGGGATAGCGGTTGTCGCAGGCGCCGTTTCTGGCTCGGCACGAATTTCCAGTCGTGCAAAAGGACGAATCGCGCCAAAAAAGGCATCCACAGGGAGAAACAGATTTTCCGGCGGCAATAAAGGCCGTTTGGGGTCGCCGCTCAGCAGTCGGTAGCGCGAGCGTGTCTCCAGCCAGAAGTGCTGTGCCGCGCCTTCAATGTCCTGGTGCAGGCAAAGCAAGGCCGATTCCGGCAGATAATCCAGCAGCGTGGCCGTCTGCTCGAAAAATAGCGGCAGGTAATACTCGATCCCCAGCGGTGCGAGCCCGTGGCTGACATCCTTGTAAAGGGGGCTACGGGAGGGGTCGCCTTCAAACTGGTCACGGAAATTCTGCCGGAACAGTTTTATCCCGGCCTCATCCAGTGGAAATTCACGTGCCGGGAGCAGACGAACTTCTTTGACCGGGTAAATGCTCCGCTGCGTGTCCACGTCAAAGGTGCGAATCCCCTCGATCTCCTGGTCGAACAAATCCAGACGATAAGGCACCGCGCTCCCCATCGGGAACAAATCCACCAGCCCGCCGCGCACCGAGTATTCGCCCGGCGAGAGCACCTGCGTGACATGCTGATAACCGGCCAGCGTCATTTGCTGGCGCAAGGCATCCAGATCCAGGTTGGCGCCCTGCTTGAGGAAAAACGTATGCGCCGCCAAAAACTCGCGTGGCGGCAAGCGGCACAAGGCCGTCGTGATCGGCACAATCAGCACATCGCAGGATTTATGCGAAACCTCATACAAAGTTGCCAGCCGCTCCGACACCAGATCCTGATGCGGTGAAAACTGGTCATAGGGCAAGGTTTCCCAATCCGGCAGCAAATGCACCGACAAGTCCGGCGCAAACCAGGGAATCTCGTCACGCAAACGCTGCGCATCCCCGGCAGACACGGTCAGGATCACCAGTGGTCGGTGTTGTTTCGCCAGGCGAGCAAGCGTCAGCGCATCGCTGGAACCGTACAAGCCGGAAAGGCGAGTGCGTTGGCCTGGTAAAGGGAGAGACAGGTGAGGCAGCATGGCGAAGCGGTGCAAGGGAAAGCGGGAGATTATCCCAGATTATCGATCAGGCTGCGAGGTGAGGGGCTCAATGGAGCCCCGACCACAATCGCCACTATAAAAAGCCAGAATGGGGTATTTGTCGGGTGCGCAGGCATCCTGTGTCGTCCTGCCATGGTATGTCTGTTCTCCACCTTACCCCTTGATTACTTATATCTGCGTTGAATCCAAATCAGTGATAGTCATCTTCCCTCTGGTGGCGTACCGCCAGAATCGTAAGCATTTCACTACCCTCTATTTCAAATAGGGCGATATAACCGGCAGACCCAAACTGGATAACCAGTTCACGCAGAAAAGGGTCATCCGGCGTGGCCTTGCGGCAGGTGAAGGGAAAGTCACGCAGCAGTCCTATACCTTTTTCTATCGCAACTCGCGCCCTCTTGGCGGATTCCGGGTCACGTTTCAGCAGAAAACCGTACAGCCGCAACAAGTCTTTCTTGGCAGCACGGGTGAAGCGAATTTGGTAACTCATTCACTTGGCTTGACGGGTATGCCATCGAGCGCCAGCAAGACATCTTCGGCGGAAAAATACTCTCCGCTTTGTCTGGCTTCGTCGCGTGAAGCTAGCCCGCGCGCAAGAAATTCCTGTTGAACATGACGACGCTGGATATTGACCCGTAGAGATTGTTCTACGAAGCTCGATAGACTCTCGCCCTGTTGCAACACGCTTTCTGCCGCCAATCTGAGTGCTGGATCGACGCGAAGCGATGGGATGGTAGCTGTTTTCATGTATGCCCCTTTGCGTTGCAGATGCGATGCAATTATCGTCGAGTACGGAAATGGATGCAAGTGGTCGAAAAAAATTAAAGTGACAGCCCCTGGCACTGCCTCGTCAGGCGTGAATCTAAATATCCCTGTATATGGCGGCGATTTCGTCGGCTGATTGCCGTGGGCGGGCGCTGCCATCAGCTGCTGAAAAAGGGGACGGATTTATTTATTCCCCAAATTTAGACCAATAAAGGATGCGGGGGCATGGAAAATAAATCCGTCCCCTTTTAATACAAAAAAAACAAAAAAACAACAAAAAACAAGAACAAGAACAAGAAGAACTGTGGAGTGAATTTTCCCGCACGTCCCGTGGTTGAACTGAATTTTCAAGCTTTAACAGTCGGCTTGATTATTCATGGTTAATGCAATAGTCTTTAATAAATCATATAGCAGCCAAAACTGACAAAAAAGTTTTGTAATCAATCTGATACGATCAATCGAGTCTGACTTTATTGGTTCGACCAATTAAGATGCGGGGGCATGGAAAATAAATCTGTCCCCTTTTCACGCCTTTTCACGAAAATAAATCTGTCCCCTTTTCAAAGAGTTGCTGGGCTTCGTCGACCGTGACAATGTCGGGCAGCCGCTGGGTCTTGGGCGGTTTGATCAGGTGGGGCATTGCCCAGGGTTTGTGCAGGACGTGGGTGGTGTAGAACTTCAGGCCATACAGGTCAAGTTTGACCGCGCTCCAGGAGTGGCTCTCGATCAGGTCGCTGAAATAGTCGGTCAGTTGGGCTTCGGTGAGGTCGTCGATCTGGTGGGCGAAGTATCCGCCCAGGCGCCGGATGGCGCGGGCGTAGGCGTCGATGGTCTTGGGTTGCAGCCCCTTGAGCTTGAGGTGCTTGAGATGGGTTTGGTATTGCCGGTCGAAGTGCTCGGCAGGGGGTGGTGGTCATGCTGGTTTATCCTCACGAAATATTGCACAATCAAACCCCTCAGCAACGAGGGAATGAAGGTGCAGAATATGTCGTGTGGCTCGGTAAGGCGACTCCTCCGCGTAGCGGCTTCGTCCAACCCTGCGCTCAAGCGGGACGCCGCAAAAGCGCGGCGCCCCTTAGCTCCACTAGGCATTCGCGCACACTTGACTATCTTACGTTAACGTAATATAAAGATATTGCCCGTACCGGCAAACCGACAAAGGAGCAATATCATGAACATCAGCGACATTTTGATTCACATCAACGAATCCCTAAACGAACAACAGCGAAGCGCCTTGGAAGAAGCAGTCCGTCAAATCGAAGGGGTGGTTGCACCTCGATTTAATCCAGGAAAAGAGCACCTGTTACTTGTCGCTTTCAACCCCGACGTTGCCAGCACAGCAACACTACTGACCAAGGTTCAATCCTTCGGCTACAACGCACAATTGATTGGCGGCTAGTCAACATGGATGCGGATAACCTAAAAAAAATCGGAGAGGTCGCCGACCTACTGGGCACCACACCAAGAGCCTTACGTTATTACGAAGAAGAAGGGTTGGTCGCCGCGTGCCGCACACCCGGCGGCACGCGCCTCTACTCGACGGAAGACATTGCCCGGTTCAAGGCCGTTCTGCGATTGGCTCATTCGGGTCTGCCGATTAGCCTCATCAAAGAACTCGCCTCAATTAGAAGTGAATGCACTACCGGCGAGGAGAGCAGCCACAAAGTCCATGCGGTTATCCACCGATTGATCTCGCAAGTTAAGAATCAAATCGTGTCGCTTGCTAGTTTAGAATCGGAGTTGTCATTCGCCTCGGCCACCGTGGAGGGCTGTTTTCATTGTACTAATCCGCCAACTAGAAAAGGATGCCCACAGTGTCCAGTCAATCAAAACCTTCAAATGTCAGAGCTTCTTAACCTAATTTGGGAGCAGCAGGGTTGCCAAGATCAGACAAATACACAAAATGGGAAATCACTATGACCGCCAATCGGATGCTTTACCTGTCATTCTCTTTAATCATGCTTGGGATTAAAAAGGGGACGGATTTATTTATTCCCCAAATTTCGACCAATAAAGGATGCGGGGGCATGGAAAATAAATCTGTCCCCTTTTCCGTCCCCTTTTCCGCCCCCTTTTCCGCCCTTTTCCGGCAATATATCCACGAACATCGCTGGCCGTTTCCACAAATGCTCCCGTCCAAACAATGATTAGAGTCCAAAACCTAACGAATAGCGTTTATCTACCGCCCCGCCCAAAGCTGTTAAACCCGCGACCTTATTGGCGGCAGATAAACCTTGTTGGACTGAACCACCGGAGAGCGGAACCTATGGGGATTGTAAGGTTTTGAGGTTTGGCGTCAACCGCACGTTCGGAGAGTGAGGCCATTGGCGAGGAAGAA
>JAUYFQ010000048.1 GCA_030690895.1 Sulfuricellaceae bacterium | reverse complement strand
TCAACTCTGGCTTCCTCATTTCCCACTCCTGGATGTCTCGGCGCAACTGCGCCATGACAACCAGTATTGGCTATGCGTGGCTCACTACGTGAGCTACCAACACGATTTGCGAAAAGAGCCAATATTTTCGCCTCTTGTATTCTAAAGATCGTTTGAATAGTATATTATCAACCATACAAACTTTTTAGAGCGTAGGAGGCATCATGATTTTCCTGGCCATTATTTCCGGTGCAATTACCGGCATCGTCCTCGGCCTGTTCGGCAGCGGCGGCTCCATTATCGCCATGCCGGCGCTGATGTATCTGCTCGACGTGGAGGCCAAATCGGCCATCGCCATGAGCATGGGTATCGTGGCGGTCACCGCTACCATTTCTGGCTGGGACAATTGGCGGCGCGGCAATGTCGATCTCAAGGTGGCGCTGATATTCGGCTTCTTTGGCGTGATCGGAACCTATGGCGGCGCCCGCCTCGGGGTTCACACGCCGGTGCAGGTGCAGCTCACTCTGTTCGCCCTGGTAATGTATGCCGCTGCCTGGAAAATGCTGCAAGTCAAAAGACAGCCGGCCAGTCAGTTGGCCACGGCAGGCGGGCCTCCCCTGCTGTTAGAGGAAGAGGAAGACAAGGTCATTTCGGCACACATGGGGCACATCGCCGCGCACGGCGTCGGTGTCGGCGTGCTGACCGGACTGGTGGGCGTGGGCGGCGGGTTCCTGATCGTACCGGCACTGGTGCTGCTGTCCGGCATCCCGATGAAAATCGCCATCGGCACCTCGCTGGTTATTGTCGCCGCCAAGTCCTACTCCGGTTTCGCCGGTTATGTCGGGTCGGTGCCAGTGGACTGGATGACCATGGCTTTGTTCACCACAGTCACGGTGACCGGCAGCTTTGTCGGCACACGCATCGCACACCGTTTCTCGCAGGCGACGCTGAAACGCAGCTTCGGCATATTCCTGGTATTCGTGGCGACTTACATTCTGCTCAAGACCGTGCTCTAAGGAGAAAATAATGAGTCATATCGTTCATGTCGAAGCCAACAATCCGCCCGGAAAGCGTTGTACCCTGTACATCCGCTATGCGGAGAAAATCGGCCAGCATCTCGGCATGCCATTTTCTGCCAATTTTCACTCGCCCCATCCGGTGCAGGGGCGGATATCGCCCGCCTTGCTGGTAGGCGGCGTGGCGCTGGTTCCGCAGAATGGCGATGTGCTGCTGCCGGGCGATGTCCGCGCCGCGTTGCCCGATGCACCGACGGAATTGCTGGAAACGCTGACAGAGGTTCACCGGGTCACAATGACCGGCTGAATCTGTAACGAATTTTTAAGGGGATTTGAATGGATACAAAAAATTCAGCACTCGCTACCCGTTGCATTCATGCAGGTGAAATGCAGGACGCAAATGGCTCGCCACACACACCGATTTACACCACAACCACCTTCAAGTTCGACTCGACCGCCGATTTGCTGGATGTGGTGGAGGGACGCAAGCCGGGCAGCCTTTATACCCGTTACGGGCTCAACCCCACAATCCGGGCGCTGGAGGATAAACTGGCCAGCCTCGAAGGCGCTGAAGCGGCGTGGGCTTTCTGCTCCGGCATGGCGGCTGAAGTCGCGCTGTTCCTGACCCATGGCCGCAAGGGCATCATCTGCATCGGTGAGGCGTATGGCGGCAGCATGGAACTGCTGGCTTCCCAATTGCCAGAACTGGGCATCCCGACCTATTTTGTCCTGGCTAACGAGCTGAAGGGGCTGAACACTTATCTGGAGCAGGGGGCGGGGCTGGTATTTTTTGAGACGCCTACCAACCCCACGATGGAAGTGCTGGATATAGCGGCGATCAGCAATACGGCGCACGAATATGGCGCGCTGGTGGCGGTGGACAATACCTTCGCTTCCCCGGTCAACCAGAACCCGCTCGAACTGGGTGCGGATTTCGTGGTGCATAGCGCCACCAAATACCTCGGCGGCCATAGTGACCTGACTGCCGGCGCGCTGATGGGTTCAACGCACTTGCTGGCAACAGTCTGGCCGTGGCGCAAGAATCTGGGAACGACCATTTCCCCGGAAATCGCCTCGCAACTGATGCGCAGCATTCGTTCCCTGGTCGTGCGGGTAGAACGCCAAAATGCCACTGCGAAGACGGTCGCCGAGGCCATGCTGAAACATCCCATGGTAGCTGGCGTGCGTTATCCCGGGTTGCCGGGCTTTTCCGGACATGGCGTGGCGAAAGCGCAGATGAAGGGGTTTGGCGGGATGCTGACGCTCGAAATCAAGGGCAATTACGAGGATGCGGTGCGCGTCGTGGACCGGCTCAAGCTGTTTGCGATTGCCCCCAGCCTGGGCGGGGTGGAAAGCCTCGCAACCATGCCGGTGACCACCACCCACCACGGTCTGTCGCCAGTCGAACGCGCCATGCACGGCATCACCGACTCCATGATCCGCCTTTCCATCGGCCTGGAAGATGCGGCCGATCTGATCGCTGACCTGGAACAGGCATTGGGTTAATGGTGGGTAAGCGGTGATGAGTGATGGGTAAAACCATCGGGCAAAGCCCGACACAAAACCACCCATTCCCCATCACCGCTTACCCATCACCAGTTCCCCCCACGGAGATACCCATGTGCGAACTTTTCGGCATGTCGGCCAGCCGCCCGGCGATAGCAAGTGAACCTCTTTCCCGCTTGCGCCTGCGCGGCGGCCAGGAAGCGGATAACCCGGACGGATGGGGGGTGGCCTGGTGGGATGGAGATGTTTTTCATCTGGTCAAAGAGCCTTTGCCAGCCTGTCATAGCGAGACATTCGGAGCCTTGACCAAAACGACCCATTCGCGCCTGATCGTCGCGCATGTGCGCAAGGCACGGCATCCGCCCATCAACACGCTGAACAACACCCACCCTTTTCCAGGCGCCTGTTGCGGCAAGGAATGGGTGTTCGCGCATAATGGACTGGTGCCTGAAGTCGTCGAGATGGAGCAGCAAAACATTCATGCCGTATGCAGCCCGAAGGGCGAAACGGACTCTGAATTTGCCTTTTGCCATTTATTGAGCTACCTGGCACAGGATTTTTATGCCCCGGTTGCCAGCGAATTTTTGATGGCAAGTCTGGCGGCGGCCAGCGAGCAGATCGCCGCACACGGGAAATTCAATTTCCTCATGTCGGATGGAGATTATCTGATCGCCTACGGTCATGACCGCCTCCATTATCTGGAGCAGTCAGGGGAAATCGACATCGCCATGATCGCCACCGAGCCCTTGACGGATCAAGCGCATTGGATCAGCTTTGAGCCGGGAGAATTGCGCATTTACCGGAACGGAAAACTGGCCGGCCGAGTCGTGACGCAACCCCAGCAAGTGGCTATCCCTGCCACAGGGACGTAGCTATCCAGGGATGGCCTGAAGCTGATTTTTCGACAGTCACTGTAACGAGGAATTCTTGATGAGCACCGAAAAAGAAGACCCTGTTTATCTCGATTACAACGCCACCACCCCGGTGGCGCCAGAAGTTGCAGACGCGATTGAGCCTTACCTGCGCGAACATTTCGGCAACGCATCCTCAAGCCATGTGTATGGGCAACGAGCCAAACAGGCGCTGGAACAGGCACGGGAAGAAGTGGCTGCGACGATCGGCGCAAAAACTGATGAAATCATTTTTACCGGCAGCGCGACCGAAGCCAACAATCTGGCCATTCTAGGCACGGCGCGGGCGCTGGCGGGCAGGAAAAAACACCTGATTACCAGTGCCATCGAACATCCCTCCGTGATGAAGCCCTTTGTAAAACTGCGTGATGAAGGCTGGGAAATCAGCATTCTCCCTGTGGACAGCACCGGTCGGGTGGACCCGCAAGACGTGGAGCGCGCCTTTCGCCCGAATACGGCGCTGGTTTCGATCATGCACGCCAACAACGAGGTGGGCACGATACAGCCGATCGCTGAAATTGCCCGTCTTGTCAGGCCAAGAGGAATAGCCCTGCACACCGATGCGGCCCAGTCCATGGGAAAGATCGATGTGAACGTGCATGTGCTCGGCGTCGACCTGTTGACGCTGGCCGGACACAAATTCTATGCGCCCAAGGGCGTTGGCGCTTTGTATGTTCGTCATGGCACGCCGTTGAAAGTTGTGTTTGCAGGCGCCGGGCACGAGCAAGGCTTGCGTCCGGGAACAGAAAACATTGCATTCATTGCCGGGTTTGCCGCTGCGCTGAAATTGATCCGGGAGCGCCCCGTAGCCGGCATGTCGCAGCTCAAGGCCATGCGCGACCAGTTACACCAGAAACTGACGGCAGAAATTCCCGGACTGTTGTTGAATGGATCAAATGATGCGAGGCTGCCCAATACCCTGAACGTGTCGTTTCCCGGCGTATCCGGACATGCCCTTCTCGCTGCGGCGGCGGAGGATGTGGCGGCATCCACGGGGTCTGCCTGTCACGCCGGCCAATCGGCCGAGAGCGGGGTGTTGGGCGCGATGGGACTGGATGCCGAGCGTGCAGCGGGTGCGGTGCGTTTATCTATTGGCACGAGCACCACTCCCGCCGAAATCGCCAGAGCGGCGAACGCGCTGATCGCAGCCTGGCGCTTGGCTAAAACAAGCTCTTGACATGAGAAACCCCCTTGCGCGCCTCCTCCAGGTGCGAATTTATTCGCACAATAAGGCGCTTGCGTGCGAATAAATTCGCACCTACGAAGCTGATGCAATAGATTGAAATGTAAGGTTTTTCAATTTCAACTACATTTTATGGGGGCTAAAACAGGCTCTTGACATGAGAAACCCCCTTGCGCGCCTCCTCCAGGAACAACACGCTAGACGCCACGGCAATGGAAATTCCCCAATCTGCCAGCGAGAGATCGGTGGTCTTGAACACGTCTTGCAGCGGCGCCCAATGTACCGCCATGATTTGTAGCGCCGCTACGCCCGCCAGCGAACCCCATAGCCAGCGATTGGAAAAGAAGCGCCGGTTGAAGGCGCTATCGCGCTCGGCGCGGGCGTTGAAGATATTGAAGACCTGAAACAGCACGAAGGTGGTAAAGGCCAGCGTGGCGGCACGCGCCGGGTCGCCTTGGCCGCTCGCCCACCAGAACACGCCCAGCGTGCCCGCCGCCATGATCGCGCCGAAGAGCGCGAGCCGAGCCAGGCGTTTGAACGTCAGGATACGCGCGTCCATGGGTCGGGGCGCATCGTTCATCAGGCCGGGGTGCGCCGGATCCACCCCCAGCGCCATGGCGGGCGGGCCGTCCATGATGATGTTCACCCACAGAATCTGGATCGGATTGAAAGGCAGCGGCAAGCCCATGAAGGGCGCGCTGAACACGCAGATAATGGCACCCAGGCTGGTGGAGAGCTGGAAACGCACGAACTTGACGATATTGTCGTATATGCCCCGACCTTCCTTTACCGCCTGCACGATGCTGGCGAAATTGTCGTCGGTGAGCACCATGGCAGCCGCTTCCTTGGCGACATCCGTACCGGTGATACCCATGGCGATGCCGATATCGGCGTTTTTCAGCGCCGGTGCATCGTTGACGCCATCGCCAGTCATCGCAACCACCTGGCCGCGCGCCTTCAGGGCTTTCACCAAGCGCACCTTCTGCTCTGGCGTGGCGCGGGCGAAGACGGCTATGGCGTCCAGACGGCGGGACAGCGCCGCATCGTCCAGCGCATCCAGCTCAGCGGAGCTCATGACCTCGCCTGCCAACCCCAGTTCGCGGGCAATGGCGGCGGCGGTGATTTTCTGGTCGCCGGTAATCATTTTCACCTGTATGCCCGCGCTGCGACACAGGCGGATGGCGTCTTTAGCCTCTGGCCGGGGCGGATCCATCAGGCCGATGTGCCCCAGATAGACGAGGTCAGTGGTGAGCGCCATCAGGTCGCCCGCCGGGTCAAATCCCGCAGCAGGAAATTCAGCCATTGCCACGCCCAGCACGCGCAAACCCTCGTCGGCCAGCGCCGCGTTGGCAGCGGCCAGACGCTCGCGCGACACAGCATCCAGCGGCGCTTCGCCCTGCGAGTCCAGATAGCGTGTCACCCGCTCGATCAACACATCGGGCGCGCCCTTGACGAAGAGCTTGACCCGGTCGCCCTCAAGATGGAAGGTCGCCATGAACTTGTGAGCAGCATCAAAGGGAATTTCAGCGATGCGCGGCAATTGCTCGGCCAACGCATCCGCATCCAAACCGCCCTTGGCCGCCAGCACCTTGAGCGCGCCTTCCATGGGATCGCCGATCACCTTGCCTGTGCGCAGGTGAGCGTCGTTGCACAGGGCGACAGGAACGAGCAACGATTTCAATGGGGTCAGACTCGATTGATCGGATGCCGACATCCCGCCGTCTTGATCAATCGAGTCTGACCCCATTGAAATAACACCGTTGACTTCATACCCCTCGCCACTGACACGGAAACATTGGTTCTGGAAATACACCGCGCGCGCGGTCATCTGGTTGAGGGTGAGCGTGCCGGTTTTGTCGGTGCAAATAACCGAGGTGCAACCCAGCGTCTCCACCGCTGCCAAACGCTTGACCAGCGCCTTGTGCCTGGCCATGCGGTGCAGCCCCAGCGCCAGCGTCACGGTCACCACGGCGGGCAGGCCTTCGGGAATGGCCGCCACGGCGAGCGAGATGGCGGTCATCACCATCGTGACCCAGTTCTCGCCGCGCAACAGCCCATGGGCGAGCATGACCGCGATCACGACACCCGCGATCAGCGCCAGCCACTTGCCCAAAGCATCGAGCTGGATCTGCAAGGGCGTCGCGCTATCCTCCGCCTCGCCCAGCATGGCTGCGAGCCGCCCCATTTCGGTGGCGCTGCCAGTGGCCGTGACCACCATTTGCGCCCGACCTCGGGTCACCACGGTATTCATGTACAGCATATTGTCGCGCTCGGCGAGCGGTGCGTCTGCCCGCCCGAGCGCGCCGGACTGCTTGCCGGTGGTGTGGGACTCGCCGGTCAATGCCGATTCGTTCACCTCCAGACCGTGGGCGGCAAGCAGTCGTCCGTCCGCTGGCGTCCGGTCGCCCGCATCGAGGAGCACGATGTCGCCGGGCACCAGTTCCATGGCTGGAATCACTCGCGCAATGCCCGCGCGGCGAACCTCTGCCTCCGGGGCGAGCATCTGTTTCAAGGCGGCAAGCGACTTTTCAGCCCGGTACTCCTGAAAGAACCCCAGAGCTGCGTTGATGAACACCACACCGAGAATCACCAGCGCATCCTTGATATCGCCGATAGCGCCAGCCAGCGCCGCCGCACCGATCAGCACCAGGATCAGCAAGCTCCTGAACTGGTCGAGAAACAGCAGCCAGGGGGAACGCGGCGGTTTCGCGGCCAAGCGGTTTTCGCCATGCTGGCTCAAGCGAAGTCTAGCCTCTTCCTCGCTCAGTCCGTCAGCCGTGGTGTCGAGATGACGCAGGGTGTCAGCGCCATCCAGCGTGTGCCAGGAAGGCGGCGTGTTTTCAGTATCGCGCATGGTTTACTCCAAAAAAGCGGGGCTGCCCGCAGCCAGCGTTGTCCAGACAAAGGCGGCGTAGACTGCCAGCAATAAAATTCCTCTTCCCCGACCAATAGCGCCAGAGCGACCGGGCCACATCAGCAGCACAGCCAGTATGCCGAAGCCGGTGGCAATGGCGATTTCCTCCAGCGGCGCCCGGATGGGGTGAATGGCGGCAGCCGTGCCGATGACAGCCAGGCCGTTGAACAGGTTGCTGCCCAGGAGCGTGCCCACGCCTACCTCGTCATGGCCGCGCAGCCGCGCGACAAGCATGGTGACGAACTCTGGCAGCGAAGTGCCAATCGCCACCACCACGGCGCCAACGATATACGGATGCACGCCGGAAGCGCTGGCGATGCCGCTGGCGCCTTCCACGAACAGACGGCCAGACGCGATTAGCGCTGCCAGACCGATGCACCCCAGCAGCACGGCGCGGACATGATGCCCCGTATCTGCAGCAGGGTCGCCGGTCTCGCGCGCAGCTCGCCCGGCGCGGACGACGAAGAAGGCCATCCAGACGACGAAAGCGGCCAGCAACAAGCCCCCCTCCCAACGCTCGATGACGCCATCGAACGCCATGATCAACGTCACGATCGGCACGGCCAGCGCCAGAGCGAAGTCGCGCGCGAGTTCGCCGCGCGCCAGACGGATACCCCCGAACAACAGCGCCATGCCCAGGATCAAGGCAATGTTGACCACGTTGCTGCCCAGCGCGTCGCCCAAACCGATCTCAGGCTTGCCAGCCAGCGCGGCCACGCTGGAGACAGTCAGCTCCGGGCTGGAAGTGGCGAAAGCCGCCAGGGTGGTGGCTACCAGCAGCTTGGGCACGCGCAGCCAGCCGGACACCCCCAGCACGCCCTTGAGAAAGGCTTCGCCACCGATGGCTGCCAGGATGATCGCACCGACCAGCGCGATCAGATCAGGGGTGGCGATGGACATTTTCTAAGCCCAAAGACTCAGGGGCGGATCGGTCATGGCAGCGCGAAGAATGTCGCCACGCGAGACGATACCCACCAGTTCGCCTGATTCGTCCAGCACGGGCACTGCTGTCAAACCAGAATCGAGTAGCACATGGACGATGCGCCGGATATCGGTGACAGGGTCGGCGCACACTACCGGGGTGGTCATTACCTCAGCCACGATCCGCTCAAGCCCGCCAATGATCTGACCGCCATGCAGATCAATGACAGTAAGCAGATCACGGTCACAGACTACGCCAACCACGCGGCGGGCGGCATTCAGCACGGGAGCTTGACGCACCCTGCGCGCGACCAGCGCCGTCCAGGCGGTTTGCACTGTATCTCGCATGTGCAAGGTCAGCACCTCCCGGCTCATCACCTGCCAGGCGTGGCGCACGGGGTCGCGTTTCACCTCCCGGTGCAGCATCTGGGCATAAGCGGCGGCGGCATGAGCGTAGTGCGCGTCCTCCTTTTCGCTCTCGCCCCCGGAATGCTGCCGAAAAACCCGGAACTCCGCACCCAGTTCATCGCCTTCTCGGGCAATGCCGCGTGCGTGACGCGTGGGCAACACGTCACGCACCAAAGCCATTTGTTCCAGTGTGCCGCGAAAGGTCTGGCCAGTCACACCATGAATGGAAAACATTTCCGCTCCTTATGTCCAGGCCATGGCGATCAGCCCCCGCGCACCATCGCCATGACCTGGGCGGCGTCGAGCGTGCTGGCCTTTTGTTGAATCTGCGGCAGGTATTGCGTTTGCACCTGCTTGGCTGATCCTAGCAGACTCTGGAAGGTCTCGCGCAGGATGGCCGTATTCATCATTCGACCGTCTGCGTAATAGCGCTTGGCCAACTGACCCAGCGCATAGGTCGTCGCGAAGGAGAATGCCATGCCGGTCGCCGCGCTGCCGGCATGGCCGAAGACTTTGCCCGCAGCCTTGCCGAGCAGGCCGCCCAGGAGCTTGCGACCGAACTGTTCGAGATACTGCGAGGTGAGACCCACTCCGGCTGCTGCGATGAATTCCTTGATATGTCCCTGATCCAGCGTTACGCCATGCGCCTTGCCGATGCCATAGACCATCTTGATTTGCAGCGGGATGATGGCCATCGATGCCCAGGACTGCGGCAGCAGTTCCAGCGCGCCGTTCATCAGCGCGTAGTTGAGAATGGATTTATCCAACTCCTTCTCCGGCACATTCGCCTGCACAGCCGCTACGGGGGCGGAACCAGCGGGGGGCGCAGCCGCCTCGGACAATTCTGCAATGAGGCCGACTTCGCCTTCGATCAGCTCTGTTTGCGGCGCATCGAGCTTGAGCAGCGCTTTCAGTTCATCCAGAAAAAGGCGCTCCGCTTCGCTCATGCGGCCATCAGCCTCGCACACGCTGACCGCCATCTCGTAGGCAAGCTGGCGTTCGCCTTCATCACTCAACGTGGCGACAGCCGTTTGCAGGTTGAGCCGCTTGAGCAGCACATCCTGATAGAGCCGGGTCAGATCGGGCGCGCCAGCATCCGTGGCCAAAGCATCGGCGATACGGCGAATCTCTTCGCGCTCGCGGTCGTGCTTGCTACCATCGGCGAAGGCGGCGAAGAGGGCGATGGCGAGGATGGATTTCTGTTGCTCGGTGTTCATGTTTGGCGTCTCCATACGTTTAAGAATTAGTCATGCCTTGCATTGCGCGTAGCGATCAGGCTGGCGATGACGCTCGCCCCGATCAGCACGGCGACAATGGCCAGAGAAGCCTGCACCGGCACGTGATACCACGGCATGATGAGCATTTTTGCGCCGATGAAAGTGAGCACCATGGCCAAGCCATATTTGAGCAGGTGGAAGCGATCCGCCACATCGGCCAGCAGGAAATACAGCGCCCGCAAACCCATGATGGCGAAAATATTGGAGGTAAATACGATAAAGGGGTCGGTGGTGATGGCAAAAATGGCCGGGATGGAATCCACTGCGAACACCAGGTCAGTGACTTCGATCAGGATCAGCACCAGAAACAGCGGCGTGAAATAGCGCACGCCATTCTTCATCACGCTGAATTGTTCGCCATGATCGTCATCGGAAATCCGCAGATGCCGACGCGCAAACTTCAGTACCGGATTTTTTTCCAGGTCAGGCGTCGTTTCCGCCATGACCAGCATGCGTATGCCGGTGATGACCAGAAAAGCGCCGAAGAAATACAGCACCCAGTTGAACTCGCGCACCACCCAGGCACCGGCCAGAATCATGATGGCGCGCAGGACAATCGCGCCCAGCACGCCGTAGATCAGCACCCGACGCTGATATTCAGGCTTGACATGGAACGCGGCGAAGATCAGCAGAAAGACGAACACGTTATCCACTGACAGCGATTTTTCGATCAGATAGCCGGTGAAAAATTCCAGCGCCTTGCGGTCGGCAATCTCCGCGCCCAGCGCGCCGTTCAGATACCACCACAACCCGGCGTTAAAAATCAGCGCCATGGAAAACCACGCCAGCGACCACAGCGCGGCTTCCTTGACACTGACTTTGTGCGCTTTGTTTCCACCGAACACGAACAGATCGAGCACCAGCATCACCAGCACGAAACCGATGAACACCGCCCACATCCAGGGTTCGCCGATACTGCTCATGAGCGGACAGCCACGCTACGCGCTTCCAGCGCGGCAATGCGTTCTTCGATGGGCGGGTGCGTCATGAACAGGCGTTTGAGCCCGCTTGCGCCACCGCCAGCGATACCGAAAGCAGCCATTTTTTCCGGTAAAGGCGCTGGATGCAGGCTGCCCAGGCGCTTGAGCGCATTGATCATGTTCTGCTTGCCTGCCAGATCCGCGCCACCGGTGTCGGCAATGAATTCGCGCCGACGCGAGAACCACATGACGATGATGGAGGCCAGGATGCCCAGCACCATTTCCGCGATAATCATGGTGACAAAAAAGGCCGGGCCGGTGCCGCGCTCGGTTTTGAATACCACCTTGTCCACCACATAGCCGATAACGCGCGAGAAAAACATGACAAAGGTGTTGACCACGCCCTGAATCAGCGCCATGGTCACCATGTCGCCGTTGGCGGCGTGGCTGACTTCGTGACCCAGCACCGCCTCCGCTTCTTCGCGCGTCATGCCGCGCAGCAGGCCGGTGGATACGGCGATGAGCGCGGAGTTTTTAGTCATGCCGGTGGCGAAAGCGTTGACATCGGGCGAGTCGTAAATAGCCACTTCCGGCATTTTGATCCCGGCGATACGCGCTTGTCTTTCCACAGTTTGCACCAACCAGAATTCCTCCGAATTACTCGGCTCGGTAATCACCTGCGCGCCCACCGAGCGCTTCGCTGACCACTTGGAAATGGCCAGAGAAATGAATGCGCCGCCAAAGCCCATGATGGCGGCAAAGGCCAGCAGGTTGGAGAGATCCAGCCCGTTGGCATTCAGGTAAGGCTCTACACCCAGAATGCGCATGGTGATGGACAGCACCAGCATGATGGCCATGTTGGTGGCGAGGAATAAAAAGATGCGCTTCATAAAGTGGATTCCTTGACGGCAAAGTCAGTCACGGGCAGCGAGTCATGCGCGACATTGTTGCCCCGCTCGATGCGGCGCGCGGCGGTGCGTCCCGCCCGGTCGGCGGCGCGGTCGATGGCGACATAGAGATCCTCGGATACTTCCGTAATCACGACCTCCGGTGCGCCATGAAGGCGCAGCCGCACCTGGCAGCGTTTGTCCACCCCGCCGCGCGGACCGTTGTCGTCGGCGAGTCGCATCGACATATGCTCCAGCCTGTCATGAAACCGTGAAAGCGCAAAGGCAAGCCTGCGCTCGGCGTGCTCGCGCAGTGCATCAGTCAAGGGAAAACCTTGCGAGTGAATGTCGAATTTCATGATCTTTCTCCTGTTAAGTAAACACACAGGCTCACTCTACGCTTTACAACAATTCGATAAAAGTCGAATATTTCTCATACACTGTTCGATAAACAACGAACAATTGGACGCCATGAACCTCAAACATCTCCGCTATTTCTGGACTGTAGCCCGCATGGGCAGCGTGGCAAGGGCATCTGAGCGCCTGCATCTTACGCCGCAGACCGTCAGCGCCCAGGTCAAAATGCTGGAAGAGGCGCTGGGTGTAGCCCTGTTTCGCCCAGCCGGGCGTGGCCTGGAGCTAACCGAGGCTGGGCAGGTAGCCTTATCCTACGCCGACGAGATTCTTGACCTTGGCGACGAAATGAAAGCAGCGCTGACGGCGCGGCGCGAGCAACCCAGGCCAATTTTCCACGTCGGCATCACCGACGTGGTTCCAAAATCGCTGGCTTATCGTTTGCTCGCCCCGGTTTACACCTTGCCTGAGCCGGTGCGACTGATTTGCCGCGAGGGTCCGATGGATCTGTTGCTGGCCGAACTGGCACTGCATCGCCTGGATATGATAATCGCCGACCGCCCCATGCCTGAGGGGCTTGCCGTGCGCGGCCACGGCCATAAGCTCTGCGAGAGCGCCATTGCCTTCTTCGCCGCGCCGGAACTGGCATGCACGGCCTTCCCCGCCTGTCTCGATGCAGCCCCCTTGCTGTTGCCCGGCGCCACCACCGCCGTGCGCGGGCAGATCGAGCACTGGTTGGGTGAATCACGCCTGAACCCAAACGTGGCGGGTGAATTCGACGATGGCGCACTGATGAAAGCTTTCGGCCAGGCTGGCGTCGGTTTCTTTCCTGCGCCCGCCATCCTCGCGGAAGAAATTGCTGCGCGCTATGGCGTGCGCGAAGTGGGTCGAGTGGAGAACGTGCGCGAAGCGTTCTGGCTGATCACCGGCGAGCGGCATATCAGCCACCCGGCTGTCCGAGCCGTAGTGGAGGCTGCGCACAACCTGTCCGAGACGATAGTGCCAGCCCGGTTTTCAGAATGATAAAAATAGCAGCCTGTCGGTATTAAATTTTTTGATCGTTACGAATAAGCCATTGGCGTAGCATAGGTACATTACTTAGACCCAGTCTTAAGAAGACTGCACACCAAAGGAGACCATTTGTGACTAACGTCAATTACATTCCGATTCCCTCCACCCGCTTGCAAAGCGATGCCACCTTTCATCGTACCGAACGAAATTTCAGTCGCATCCGGCTGGATGATCCTGCCGTCACCGTGATGACCGATCTGAAGCAGGTCAGTGCAGTGACCATCGCCGCTGGCGCGCCGATTGAAGCGGCCAGTGCTCGCATGAAACACCGGGGGGTGCGCCTGTTGCTGGTAGTGAACGATGAGGAAAATGTGATCGGCCTGATCACTTCCACCGACCTGCATGGCGCCAAACCGATTCAGCACATCCAGACAAATGGCGGTGCTTATCGCGATATTCTGGTGCAGGACATCATGACCCAGCACAACATGCTGGAAGTAATCTGCATGGAGGACATCGAGCGCAGCCGCGTGGGCAATGTGGTCGCAACCCTGAAACAGGCGGGGCGCGCCCATGCCCTGGTCGTGGACCGGCACGACAGCGAAAACCGGCAGATCATCCGGGGCATCATTTCAGCCTCCCAAATTGCCCGCCAACTGGATATGGATATTCCGACGCAAGAAACGGCCAGCACCTTTGCCGAAATCGAGGCCTTGCTGGCCAGCGCCTGAGCAGTGAGGGGTAATGGGTGAAGAGTGCGCATCACCCATTCCTCTTCACCCACACCCCTTACTCCTCCCCCCCATTCTGAAGTACCATCGCCCGGGTAAGTTTCATCCATCTACCGAGTGACTCATGACTTCTCCCTTCCGGTTCTGGCATCTGATCGTCCTTGTCCTGATCGCCCTTGTATCGTCTGGCCTGTGGTATGTCCTGCGAACCAAACCGGTTTCAGTCACGGTTTACACTGTCAGCAAAGGTGTCGTTGAGGCTTCGGTGGCCAATACCCGCGCAGGGACGGTGAAGGCTTGCCGCCGCGCACGTCTGGCGCCGCCAGCCGGAGGACAGATTGCGCATTTGCTGGTAAAAAAGGGCGATCGTGTTCAGGCCGGCCAAGCCTTGTTGAGCTTGTGGAATGATGATTTCTCCGCACAACTTGCGCTGGCCGGGAAACAGATACAGGGGGTCCAGGCCAATATCCGGCAGGCATGTGCCATAGCCGGGCAGGCCGAACGCGAAGCCGAGCGGACACGGCAATTGAAAAACAAAGGTTTCGTATCTGAGGCGCGTCTGGATCAGGTTGCATCCGAAGCCCAGTCGCGCCGAGCCGCCTGCGAGGTTGCGCAGGCTGAACTAGGACCGGCAAAAGAACGTATTGCGCTTGCCCGTGCAGGCGTAACCAGAACACAACTGAATGCCCCTTTCGCCGGGATCGTTGCGGAAATCACTGGCGAGCTGGGCGAATACGCCACGCCTTCACCCCCCGGCATTCCGACCCCCCCGGCCATCGACCTGATCGACGACTCCTGCCTGTATGTCAGTGCCCCCATCGATGAGGTGGATGCGCCGCACATCAAACCCGGGATGACTGGCCGGATCACCCTGGATGCCTTGGCGGCCAAGCATTTCTCGGGCAAGGTCAGACGCATCGCCCCCTATGTGCTGGACCTGGAAAAACAGGCGCGCACAGTTGAAGTCGAGCTGGATTTCAACGACCCGGCAGACACCAAGGATTTGCTGGTGGGGTATAGCGCCGACGTGGAAATCGTTTACCAGAGCCGCCCGGATGTCTTGCGCATCCCGACCGCAGCCATTCAGGAAGGAAACCGGGTTTTGCTGCTAGTCCAAGGAGGCAAACTGGAAGCGCGCACCCTGCAAATCGGCCTGGCCAACTGGGATTACAGCGAAGTGAGCGCTGGCCTGCATGAAGGAGACCAAATCGTCACATCGCTCGACCGCGAGGGGGTGGCGGTGGGGTCGACTGTGATCGCAGAACAGAAATGATCCCAAAATTCTCGGTTGGCAGGACTGTGGGTGCGAATTCATTCGCACAATCAACCAGTCATGTGCGAATGAATTCGCACCTACAAATACAGGGCAACATCCTGAATGAAAATAACATTCATAGCCAACTAAGGTTTCCAGGATGATCCGCCTGAGCGACATTCAGCGCACCTTCCAGGTTGGCGATCAGCAAGTGCGCGCTCTGGTGGACGTGAACCTCTCCATCGCTGCGGGTGAATACCTTTCCATCATGGGGCCGTCCGGCTCGGGAAAATCCACGCTGCTGAATCTGCTGGGGCTGCTGGATAGCCCCAGCGCCGGGACATACGAACTGGATGGCGGCAATGTCACCGGCTTGACGGATGACCAGCAAGCGCGAGTGCGGCGCGACAAAATCGGTTTCGTATTCCAGTTTTTCCACCTGATTCCACGCCTGAGCGCCGCCGCCAATATTGAGCTTCCTTTACTCCTGGCAGGCACGCCCGTTGCCGAGCGCAAGGAACGGGTCGCCAAGCTGGTTGATGACTTCGGCCTGAGTGGGCGCGAACACCATCGGCCCGATCAGCTTTCCGGCGGCCAGCGCCAACGGGTCGCCATTGCGCGCGCCACGGTCATGAATCCGTCCGTCATCCTGGCCGACGAACCGACCGGCAACCTGGATCGCACAACAGGTCAGGAAGTCATGAAAATTCTTGAAGCGCTGGCCGCCAAGGGCGTCACCCTGATTCTGGTCACGCATGACGGGGAAATCGGTAGCCGAGCCGGGCGCAAGGTGCGCATGGTGGATGGCAGGATAGTGGCGGATGGGGGGTGAATCATTAGCTATCAGCTATCAGCGGTCAGCAGTTTTGTCGGCGCTCTTGTGCCCAGTATCATCGGGTATCGCGCCGGGCTTTTACTGATGGCTGAAGGCTGATAGCTAAATAAGAAAATGACCCTCCCCGACACCCTCTCTTTCGCCACCGCCAGCCTGCGTGGAACGCGCACCCGTACCCTGTTGATGATACTGGCCATGTCCATCGGGGTAGCTGCGGTCGTCATTCTGACTGCGCTGGGAGATGGCGCGCGGCGTTATGTCATCGGACAGTTTTCCTCGCTGGGCGCCAATCTGGTGATCGTCTTGCCAGGACGCTCGGAAACCACCGGCAACCCCGGCATGTTGCTGGGCGAAACGCCGCGCGATTTGACCCTCGACGATGCGCTGGCGCTCAAACGCAGCCGCGCCATTCATCGCATCGCCCCGCTGACCGTGGGGTCGGGAACCATCAGCAGCCACAGCCGCAACCGTGAAACGCTGGTCATGGGCTCGACGGCTGACATCCTGCACGTCCGCCATATGGTAATGGGACAGGGGCGTTTTTTGCCGGACATAGACCCGCGTCAGGCCGCGCCGGTGGTGGTGCTGGGACGCAAGATCAAGGACGAGTTATTCGGCGCGCAAGAAGCAGTCGGCGCATGGGTGCGGATCGGCGACCGGCGCTTTCGCGTCATCGGCGTGCTGGCCAAGCAAGGCGAATCCATGGGCTTCAATACTGACGAGCTGGTGCATATTCCGGTCGCCTCCGCGCACCAGTTGTTCAACACCACTTCCCTGTTCCGCATCCTGATCGAAGCCACTAGCCGCGACCGCGTTCAACAGGCCAAACAGGATGCTCTCGACATTCTGAGCAAGCGCCACGATGGCGAAAAAGACGTGACGGTCGTCACCCAGGATGCGCTGCTGAGCACCTTCGACCGCATCCTGCGCGCCCTGACACTAGCGCTCGGCGGCATTGCCGCCATCAGCCTGGGCGTGGCGGGCATCCTGATCATGAACGTCATGCTCATCGCCGTCGCGCAGCGCACCCAGGAAATCGGCTTGCTCAAGGCGGTTGGCGCAACACAGGGGCAGATTCGCAAACTGTTTTTTGCCGAAGCCGCCACGCTGTCCGCGACCGGCGCGGTGACCGGGCTGTTGCTGGGGATGCTGGGTTGCTTTGCGATTGGAAAAGCCTACCCCGTTCTGACCGTCCTGCCCCCTTGGTGGGCGGCGTTGGCGGCTTTTGGCATGGCATTGGGAACGGGCATTCTGTTCAGCATCCTGCCCGCCCAACGCGCCGCGCGGCTCGACCCAGTCGGGGCGCTGGCGCGGCATTGATCGATTTATCGCGCTAGAATAGCCCCCTCTCCCAACCCCTCCCCCGTGATGGGGGGGAGGGGTTGGGAGAGGGGGATGAAAAACACCATTCAACAAGAGGAAGTGTGCCGTGTCAGCACTCACCGAACTACTTAAAGACAGCGCCTACAAACTTTCACAATTTAACGCGGCAAAAATCGCCGCGCTGGAAGCGGGGATTACCGTCAAGGACGCTGGCAAGAAGCCCGCGCCCTACTTCACCTGCCTGGTGCGTGGCAAACCCATCAAACTCACGCCGGAAGAAGCCGTGCGCCAGCTTTACGTCATGGTCTTGCGCGACGATCTGGGCTATCCGGTCAACCGCATGGCGCTCGAATATGAAGTTACGTTCGGGCGCGAGAAAAAACGCGCCGACATCTGCGTGTTCGACAAGGACAAAACCACCACGCCACTCATCCTGGTCGAACTCAAAAAACCCAAACTCAAAGACGGCAAGGATCAGCTCAAGAGCTACTGCCACGCCACTGGCGCGCCGATGGGCGTGTGGACGAACGGGGAGCAGATTTCCTACTATCACCGCAAAGACCCAAACTATTTCGAAGACATCCCGGCTATCCCATCGGCACATGAAAAGCTCTCGGACATCCTCTCCGAACGCTGGACTATCGACGATCTGGTGAAGCTGGACAAACTGGTCAACGAAAAGAAATCGCTCAAGGATCTCATCCTGGAGATGGAGGACGAAGTTCTCGCCAATGCGGGTGTCGATGTATTCGAAGAACTGTTCAAACTCATCTTCACCAAGCTCTTCGACGAAATGGAATCCGGGCGAGACAAAAAACGCCACCTGGTTTTCAAGAACTACGGCGACACCGAAACCGAACTCAAAGCCAAGATTCAAAACCTGTTCGACAAGGCGCGTGACAAATGGGAAGGTGTCTTCCCCGATGGCGCGAAAATCGACCTCACGCCCAGCCACTTGGCCGTGTGTGTGTCCTCGCTGGAAAAGGTCAAGCTCTTCAATTCCAACCTCGAAGACACCACCCAGTGCACGCCGACTTTTCCCGAATTCCTGCGCGCCAGCGGCGAAAAGATTTTCAAGCTGGCCGATGGCAGCTACCGCAAGGTCAAGGTCAAAAACCAGAACACTGTCGGCCGCGATGTGCTGTTCATCGAGCGCAACCTGAGTTTTCTCAAACCTGGCGGACGCATGGCCGTGGTGTTGCCGCAAGGCCGCTTCAACAACTCGTCCGACAAGGACATCCGCGAATACCTCGCCGACCACTGCCGCATCCTCGCCGTCGTCGGGCTACATGGAAACGTGTTCAAACCCCACACCGGCACCAAAACCAGCGTGCTTTTCGTGCAAAAGTGGAACGACGACCCAGCGGCAGGCGCGCTCTGCCCGCGCGTGGACGACTACCCCATCTTCTTCGCTACCATGAAAGAACCCTCCAAGGACAACAGTGGCGACAAGATATACGTCAAGCAGGGCGACCTGAAACAATGGGACGAAACCGCCAAACCAGCCGCCCCGCTCCGCGCATCCGAACCGGTCGATCGCTACGACGTTGCGCTGCAAACCCTGAGCGACTTCGTGCTCGATGAACACGAGCACCTGATCGTCAAGCACGACCTGTTCAGCCACGCGCTGAAAGACGGCAAGCGAACGCCGGACGGCATCGCTGAGGCGTTCATCGAATTTGCCAAGAAAGAAAAGCTGGGGTTCTGGCTGGGAAAGCCCTAAGCCCTTTCGATGAAACCCGGTATCGGGGGTTGTTGGAAGGGCTGGAAGTCACAGAAATACACCTCTCGACATTAGAACGGACTGGACGATTTGACGCCGAATTTTTTCAGCGTAGCCACCTACGCATTGCAAAACTACTGAGTGAAACACGCACCGAGCCAGTCTCACACGTTGCGCTTATATCAGATGGCAATCACTTTTCGATCAGTGAATCCTTCGTTGATGAGGGCATTCCCTATTACCGTGGTCAAGACGCTGCTGGACATTTCTTCATTGAACAAGCTGTACCAAATCACATCACACGTGCGGCCTTCGCGTCTTCATATATGCAACGGTCGCACCTTCATAAAGGTGACGTTCTCCTTTCGATTGTCGGTACGGTCGGCGAAACAAGTTTGGTTAAAACTCGCCATGAGGCGACTTGCAGTTGCAAATTGGCAATTTTGCGGCCCGGCAACATTGAAGCTGCGTACCTTGCGGTCTATTTGTCGTCCAACATTGGGCGCTCACTAACAGAGCGCTGGAAGCGCGGCGCAGTACAAACCGGGTTGTTGCTGGAAGACATGGATCAACTACCAGTAGCCCGCTACAGCACTTCATTTGAGAAGCGCATAGCCGAAACGGTAGAAGCCGCATATCAATCATTGGAGGCGAGTAAAGCAAGTTTTGCTCAAGCCGAAACAACATTGCTCGAAGCCCTAGGCTTGGAAAACTG
Source organism: Sulfuricellaceae bacterium (assembly GCA_030690895.1). Taxonomy (GTDB): domain Bacteria; phylum Pseudomonadota; class Gammaproteobacteria; order Burkholderiales; family Sulfuricellaceae; genus Sulfurimicrobium. Next base: position 9,560 of record JAUYFQ010000048.1, on the reverse strand, counting down.
GCAAGCCCCCGAACCTCTGACTTACATCCGCAACAGCAGCGACGCCTTCGCCGCCGGGCGGCTGGACGCTGAATACTTCACGCCACACGTCAGCGAACTGATGCGACTACTGGGACGCAACGGCTTGTGCATCGGCGATGTCGCGCCGCCGCGTCGCGAGCGTTTCGCGCCTGCCGACACCGGCGATTTCTCCTACATCGAAATCGGTGGAGTCCGCACCGATGGCACGGCAGAGGCTGAATCAGTCATGCAGTGCGCCGCACCCAGCCGGGCAACCCAGATCGTCGCGGCAGGCGACGTAATTACCTCGACCGTCCGACCGATTCGTCGGCTCACCGCGCTGATCGCGCCTGAGCAAAATGGGTTCGTCTGCTCGTCCGGTTTCGTGGTGCTGCAACCGACCGCAATCGCACCAGAGGTCTTGCTGACCTACTTGCGGCTCCAGCCTGTATGCGAGTTGATGGATTTGCACACCAGCGCCAGTCTTTACCCGGCCATTTCCGAACATGATTTGTTGAGACTGCCGATACCGGCCATTGACCCTGACATTCAGGACAGTGTGTGCAAATCGGTTCAGTCCGCACAGCGCAGCCGCGAACGCGCCACCCAACTCCTTGATGCGGCCAAACGCGCCGTCGAAATCGCCATCGAAGAGTCCGAAACCGCTGCGTTGGCGTACTTGGGGAGCATTGCGCCATGAGCAATGCCAAGAAAAGCAGCATCGAGGTTCAGGGGGCTTCCGTCGCGGTGCTTTCACAGAACCGGCAAGACCTGATCTCGCTCACAGATATCGCCCGGTTCAAAAACCCGGAGCGCAGCGACGACCTTATCCGCAACTGGCTGCGCAACCGCAACACGGTTGAATTTCTGGGTATATGGGAAAAGCTCCATAACCCAACTTTTAATTCCGTCGAATTCGACGGAATTAAAAGTCAAACCGGCTTGAACAGCTTTATCCTCACGCCAAAACAATGGATTGATAAAACCAGCGCCGTCGGGATCGTCTCCAGCACGGGGCGCTACGGCGGAACTTACGCTCATCAGGATATCGCTTTCGAGTTCGCCTCATGGGTTTCGGTCGAGTTCAAGCTCTACCTCATCAAGGAATTCCAGCGCCTGAAGGATGACGAGAACCGCCGCCTGTCGCTGGCCTGGAACCTGAACCGCACGCTGTCCAAGCTGAATTACCGCATCCACACCGATGCCATTGCGGCACACCTGATTCCCGCAGCCATCACCCCGGCGCAAGCCGCCATCACCTACGCCAGCGAGGCCGACCTGCTCAATGTCGCGCTTTTCAGCCAAACCGCGAAACAATGGCGCGATACCAACCCCAAGCTGGACGGCAACATGCGTGACTATGCCGGTGTCGAGCAACTGCTGGTGCTGGCCAATATCGAAGGGATGAACGCAGAATTCATCCACATGGGACTGGCGCAAGGCGAACGGCTCAAGCGCTTGAACGAAATCGCCATCCGCCAGATGCAGGTGCTCACCTCGGCAACGGCGGTGAAGCAGATCAAGGGGTAGTCATTCAGTGACCGTCACCCTCTCACGCCTAGGAGCCTGTCAATATGTATCGCAAGAGTATGTGGGTCGGCCTTCAGGCCGTCATGTCGGCCTGAAGGCCGACCCACACTACTTTGCGTTTCAGCGTGACTACTAGCGCATCATGCGGCCTGAAGACTTCCTTCCCTACACCGCCAGCGCCATTCTGGCGCACCGTATGCGCAGCTTCCTGACTGCGCTGGGAATCGCCGTGGGAATTGCCGCCGTGATTCTGCTGACGTCCATCGGCGAGGGTGTCCACCAGTTCGTGCTGGCCGAGTTTACCCAGTTCGGCACTCATTTGATCGCTGTCCAGCCAGGCAAAACATCAACCCATGGCGGCCCTTCGGCGGGGGTGATCAGTTCGGTGCGCGCGCTGACGCTGGAGGATGCCGAAGCGCTCAAGCGCGCGCCCTATATCGAATATGTAAACCCCAGTTTACAGGGCAATGCCGATGTCGAATTTGGCGGCAAAACACGACGTACCACCATCTTTGGCGAGGGCCCGGACATGCCGCTGGCCTTTCGCATGAAAGTTCGTACCGGCAGCTTCCTCCCGCCGGATGAGGCAGCATCGGCGCGCGCCTTTACCGTGCTCGGCGCCAAGCTCAAGGAAGAGTTGTTCGGCAGCAATAATGCGTTGGGGGCGCGGGTTCGTATCGGCAGCGAAAAATACCGGGTGATCGGCGTCATGGAGCCGAAAGGGCAGGTGTTGGGCTTCGATCTGGATGATGCCGCCTACATTCCCGCCGCAAGGGCGCTGGAAATGTTCAACCGTGAAGGCCTGATGGAGATTCAGGTCACCTATCGCCCGGATGCCCGGATGGAAGCGGTGGAAGCCGGGCTCAAAAAGATATTGCTGGCGCGCCACGGGCGCGAGGATTTCACCCTGATTCCGCAGCAAAAAATGCTTGAAGTCCTTGGCTCCGTGCTGGATGTACTGACTTTTGCGGTCGGCGCACTCGGCGGCATTTCCCTGCTGGTCGGCGCGGTCGGTATTTCCACCATCATGACCTTGTCGGTTGGCGAGCGCACCAGCGAAATCGGCCTCTTGCGCGCGCTGGGCGCCGGGCGCAGCCAAGTGCTCTGGCTATTCCTGGGCGATGCCGCCCTGCTCGCGGCGGTTGGCGGTGTATCAGGCTTGGCGCTTGGAATCGGTTTGGCGCAATTGCTGCATATTTTGGTTCCGGCATTACCGGTGCATACGCCTTTATCATTCGCGCTACTGGCGGAAGGTGTCGCCGTTGCCATCGGCCTGGCAGCGGGGGTCATGCCGGCGCGGCGCGCAGCGCTGCTGGACCCGGTCGAGGCTTTGCGAGCGGAATAATTGGGGTAACCACTCCTGTACCGAGGGCGGCAGCAGGTAGTCGGTGTCTCGATCTATCGGGTGAAAGGCCATGGCATTGTCCGTTTGATTCAATGGATATGATTATAGCATAATATCGGTTAAGTCCGACAGGCTCCTAGCAAGGCGACATCACCACTGGTGTGGCCAGACAGACTGCCGCCCTGCCATCCAGCGCGACCCATCTGGTCATCAGCGTGGGCGGCAATGACGCCCTGCAGCAATCGGGAGTTTTCCGAGAGCCAGTCGGCACAGTGGGTGAAGCCTTGTTTTACTTGGCTAACGTGATCAATGAATTCCGGTGGAGCTACTGCCAGATGCTCCGGCATGTGCTGAGTTTGAACCTGCCCGTCGCAGTCTGCACGATATATAACGCTGTGCCGGGACTGGGTGAAATGGAGAAAACCGCTTTGGCACTGTTCAATGAAACCATCCTGCAGGAAGCTTTCAAAGTCAGGGTGCCGGTGATTGATCTGCGTCTGCTCTGCGACGAGGACGATGATTACTCGCATCTCTCTCCCATTGAACCATCGCACAGCGGGGGTAGCAAAATCGCGCAGGCGATTGTCGCCTTGATGGAGAAGCATGATTTTTCCTCGGGGCGGAGCACGATTATTTGAATAATACTGAAATCTTGAATATGTAGCTCACCATGTGAGCTTTGATGGCAGTAAGCTTGTTCACATGCCCGGATAGTCTGGGCCATGTAAGGACTGCGATCAACAGCAAGGAAAACGAGTGTGATTAATTGCCCCTTGAAAACCGCTTACCTCAACTACTGAAGCCAACCTCTTCATAGCCCAGAGGTTGTTATGAATTTTTGGGTATACGCCATGCATCCGAGAGAGCCTCGGCATCTGAAATTACCGCCAGCAGTTAGCGTGTTCCGTAAATTCGTCACTTATTTGCATTCGACGAATATATGGAACATACTTGTGCGGCCATGCGCCACGACACCCACACCCAACGCGTCCTTGATCTGCTTAGTCAGAAGGGGGTGCTACGTCCCAGCGATCTCGATGATATCGGGGCTCCCAGGGTGGTCCTGACGCGCATGACGGCCAACGGTCAGCTGGAGAAAGCCGGGCGTGGCATCTACCGGCTACCCGACAATCACGGTTCCGAGCATGAGAGCCTGATCACCATTGCAACCAAAGTGCCGCAGGCGGTCTTCTGCCTGCTCACGGCTCTGCAGTTCCACGAGCTGACCACCCAACTGCCTCGCCAGATCTGGATTGCCATGCCTCGAGGGAGCCACACGCCCAGGATCGACTACCCCCCGGTCAAGATGATCCAGTTCTCCGGCGAAGCTTACGCCCAGGGCATCGAAGTGCATGAACGCGATCAGGTCACGCTACGCGTTTATGGTATCGCCAAAACAATCGCGGATTGTTTCAAGCACCGCAACAAGATCGGACTCGACGTCGCGCTGGAGGCCCTGAAGGATGCACGCGCAAAGAAAAAGGCCTCGGCCGATGACCTCTGGCGCTTCGCCAAAATTTGCCGGGTCGCCAACGTGATGCGCCCATACCTTGAGGCTGTGGAATGAAGAAAGACCTCGCCGCCTCCGTTCGAGCCCGCCTGCTGGCTGTCGCAAAATCGCAGGGTGCGGATTTCAACCAGGTGCTGGTGCGTTTTGCCCTGGAGCGAATCCTCTACCGACTGAGCCAGTCAGCGCACGCCGATCACTTTCTGCTCAAGGGGGCTTTGCTCTTTACCCTCTGGTACGACATGCCGCATCGAACTACGCGCGATGCCGATCTGCTCGGCTTTGGGCCAAGCGACCTCGAATCAATTGCCCAGACATTTCGTGACATCGCCAGCGTCGAGGTTGAGGACGGTATCGTCTTCGATCCGGCAACGGTCAGCGTGGAGGAAATCCGAAAGGATGCGGGGTACGCCGGCGCACGGGTATTGATTACCGGCGAAATAGCCAAGGCACGGTGCAAGACTCAGATCGACATCGGATTCGGTGATGCGGTCACCCCTGGTCCGGTTCACGCCGTCTATCCAGTACTGATTGAGGATTTGCCAGCGCCTCGGCTGCGAACATACCCCGTCTATACCGTAGTCTCGGAAAAGCTTCACGCCATTGCCTTGCTTGGCATGACCAACAGCCGGTTGAAAGATTACCTGGACCTGTGGGTGTTGCTCGATCGCGAAGCGCTCAATGCCCACACTTTGGCCAGAGCGATCTCTGCAACCTTCGTCCGGCGGGGAATGGCGGTTCCAGCTGTGCTGCCCATTGGCCTGACGGATGAGTTTGCTACCGATCCCTCGCGGCAGGCCATGTGGCATGCGTTCCTCAAGAAGAATCAGCTTGCCGTTACGCCGCTGCTCACTGTGGTCATGGCGCTTAGAACAATGCTGGAGCCGGCGCTTATTCAGGCTGCAACATTCACTGCCAAGGAACGCTTGGCCAGTTCAAGCAGCAACAGGCCTTGAGGTGGACAGCTTGAGGCACGCGGACTCATAGTTTTCGATGTCAACAAGACGATAAAGCACACGACCGCAGAGTTTCAAATACTTGGGCCCGATCCCCTCGGTGCGCCAACGTTCCAAAGTTGCCTCACTAACTTGCCAGCGTGCTGCCAGTTGCTTCTGTGCTAAATGTACGACTTCCATCTTGGTTTCCTTCCGAGTGAGTTGGTAAACCTCCATGAAGGCGCTGTTCGGCCCGCGAGCCAAGCGATATCGCTGCGCCGATCTATTCGCCGCAGTTTTTGCGGAGATTTGGTCCATCATTCTCCGCATGCGAGTGAAATTTCCCGATCAGGAAATGACGCATCGAAGGGTTGGATCATTCGCACTCAGTGGCGCCGTTTTACATTGCGCCAGAAAACCGCGCCAAAAACTGGCGCAGTTCTTCCTGAACCGTGCCAGTTTTGTGTGTAAATGGGTGTCTATTTGGTTTGCTCGACACACATAATATTTCCCGTCCGGGTAATTTTTGCAGTGCTACGGCCCAAGAGTACGAAAAATTCCCGATCGGGAAATATGGCTTGCGAATAGGCGGATTCTGTTCGATAATTTCCCGAACGGGAAACTGAGTAGGCCATGACATCCATTCGATCACCTCAACAACTCGGCGATGCTCTTCGTACCGCCCGCAAGCAGCTCGGGCTGACGCAGCCTCAGTTAGCGCTGGCGGCAGGAGTTGGTGTGCGTTTCATCGTCGATCTTGAAGCGGGCAAGCCCACCTTGCGACTTGAGAATGTTCTGCGGGTCATTGATGCCTTGGGTGGAGAGATCCAGTTGAGCGGATTGCCATCCGTTGCTGCCGAAGATCAACGTGAGGGCAGCGACCATGGCGCATGAGCTGGAAGTCTGGTTATTCACTGACCGCGTCGGCACCTTGGCTCTGGTCGAAGGGCGATTGAATTTCTGCTACGCACCCGGTTGGCTGTCACAGCCGAACGCCGTTGCCTTGTCCGCCTCGCTGCCCTTGCAAGCGGAGCCGTTCGACGATCGCAAAACTCGCCCCTTCTTTGCCGGTCTGCTACCAGAGGGGCAGATGCGCCGCCTGATCGCGCAGCAATTCCAGGTTTCGGGCCAGAACGACTTTGCCCTGTTGGGCCACATCGGTGGCGAATGTGCCGGGGCGGTGACCTTCCTGGAGCCTGGTCAGCTTTTGCCTTCGCCTACCCAAGGTGACGATGTTCAATGGCTGAGCGATGAGGAGGTCATCGCCATCCTGGATGAATTGCCGCGTCGCCCAATGCTGGCAGGCTTTGACGGCTTGCGGCTTTCATTGGCTGGTGCCCAAGACAAACTGCCGGTGGTTTTCGATGGCGGCCGCCTCGGTCTGCCCCGCAATGGCACACCCAGCTCCCACATCTTGAAGCCCGCTATCCATGCCGTTGAGGACAGTGTGGCCAACGAGGGTTTTTGCTTGGCGCTGGCCGATGCCTTGCAACTCAAGCCGGCGAAGTCAAAAGTTCACGCCATCTTGAATCGCCCGTTCTTGCTGGTCGAGCGCTACGACCGGATCGCAGATGCCCAAGGGAACAGACTACGCCTTCACCAGGAGGATTTTTGCCAGGCACTGGGTGTGGTGCCCGAAATGAAATACCAAAACGAAGGTGGGCCAGATCTGGCGCAATGCTTCGATCTAGTTCGCCGTATCACGCGCCCCAGTGCGCCCCAAGTACTGCGCTTGTTCGACTACGTGATCTTCAATGCTCTGATCGGCAATCACGATGCGCACGCCAAGAATTTCTCACTGCTGTACTCAGGCGAGACACCCGTCCTGGCACCGTTCTACGACACACTCTCGACTGCGGTGTACCCGACACTGACGCCCAAGATGGCGATGAAGATCGGCAGCAAGTACAAATTCAGCGAAGTCCAGGCGCGGCACTGGGATCAATTTGCAGAGAACACTGGGCTTGCCAAGGCACAGGCCAAAAGGCGCATTCTGGAGTTGGCAAAGTCACTGCCACCCACCGCGCGCGAACTCCAATCTACCCATGGACACAGCTTTGCCGGTAATGCAGTGGTTGAGCGAATCATTGCCTTGATTGAACAACGCTGCGCCCTGACGATTCGGCGGCTCACTGACCCTGCCACCGAAAGTGAAGATGCCACTGAACCATCTTCTTGAGCCACCGGACGGACGCGGGTTCGATTCCGCTTCAGAATCGAACTATATGGCGAGTTGCGCTGCCTGATCTGCCAAACAGTACAGTGGGAAAGCGCTTGAACGCCCGCATTTATTGGCCTGTCAAGCCCCACTTTTCGCAGCAACCCACAGCCGTTTACAACTTGCCGGAACGCCGGTATTGGGTACTTTCAACGGTGGTTGCATGCCGGTTGCCACGCCACCACCATTTAAGCATCCAAACCAATCCAGTAATATCCTTTAACCCGCCTAAGTGCGGGTTTTTTATTGTCTTTATTCAAGACACAAAACTCAATGGTTGAGAGCCTGTTCACGCCATTCAGGCATGGCAAGTAAAAGATATCGCGGACGACCGTTGCCTACGCGTGTCACCATTACTCGAATTTCCACCTCATGATGCAAGTGATTGTTGATTTCATCTGCATCTCCAACAGCAGGAGCTATTTTCCCTGTGATAATTTGATCTGTCCCACCAATTTGTAATTCAAAGGTTCGGCGTTTAGGTAATACACCCTGGAACTCACCTCGCAGCACTTGTTCTTCCTCGTGAAGGTTGTCGCGGCTAATGCGTTCGAGGCTGTGACGGACTTGGCCGACATCAGTAAATCGAAACAACTGATTGCGGAACTGCAATGCGCAGATTGCTTCGTTTTCAGCCAGGGTGCTTACGAAGTCTCGTACCTTATCAAGTGCTCGTTGATCTAACTCAGAAGCAGAGTCCGCTAGCAGTTCGTCATCAGAATTAACAGAGCCTTGCAATAGGTTCTGAGTGCATTCAATCGCCTGATCAAGGGTCGATTTCTCATCGATGGGCAATTGCCCGGAGCGGTACTCCTCCAATTCAAAGCCAAATGAACCCAATGCTGTATTTGTGATCAGTAAATGGTGCTGCTCTCGGTTGGGGATCGGGCCTTTTGCTGCTAAGCCACCCGCTAAGGAAGCTGCCACAGCAGTAACTGCCTCATTGAAAGCGCTAATCGCCTTAGTACCGAAGTCTGCAAAGATACCGTAGCTGCCAACTACCGGGCGACCGTTAAAGGTTAGGCGTGCACGGGCGGGTTCGCGTTCATCAACCTTGCCATCTGAAAGGCAGTGCTCAATCTCCTCAAGGCGGGCAGTCAGGCTGCCGCGATCCAGCACATCCTCTAAGGGCGTCTCTGAAATCATCCGTTGTAGGGCGCTGCGCTCACCCAACAATTGCGCGTAGTCTTGTCGGTTCATGGCTGCATTCCCTGTGATACAGGGTTGGTCAAGGCTGCGATCGCCAAGGCATCATCGGTTGGCGCAAGATTAATCTGTACGTAGCCTTTCCAAATTTGATTCCGTCGATGGCTCCACATGCTGTACCAGTAGCTCGATTGCTTGGCCAACCGCACTGGCGCCTTACCAAGATGCTCAAGATAGGCATCAACGCGATAAGTATCCTTCATCGCTTGGTGTGCATCGCGAGTTGTGGGGAACAGAGCGGGAGCCAGTTGCTGAACGTCCAACTGCGTTTTCCCCGCAGGCAACTCGAAGAAGGTCACTACATCGATATCATTTGGTGCTCGGGTTTCGAGAAGTTCGACGTGTTCCAAAAAGCTTCCGTCCAGCCATTGGAATCCTTGACTCAGGCCAACTGCGTGCAGGGCCGCCCGGTATCGCAGAAATCCATCGAGCACAACGCGCCGCTCAGGACTTTGCCCAAAACGGAGTACGAAGTCAGTTAAAGATACAGTGTACGGCGAGCGCTCGGCAGCAGTCGGCTGAAGCTCGTTAATCGGCGGGATGATGCCTTGTGCGTTCCAGGCCGGTATTGCAACTGTATTCATGCAACTTCTTCAATGAGTTCGATGGGAAATATGAAGGCTCTTTTCGCAAATCATGTTGTTAAGCCATTCCACCCAGCGCCATCGTGAGCCACTGAGCGGGGTTCGGGCCGTTTCCGCTGTCACGATCAAGCGCCCGGAACCAGCCCAGGTAGTTGGCCAGATAGCACGTTGCCACACCGCGAAACTTGTAGACCCATCCTTTGAGGCGGCTATGGTACGCATTGACGTTTTGCAC